>NZ_JBIVIF010000033.1:0-79478 GCF_044749595.1 Pseudomonas sp. NPDC089392 | reverse complement strand
TGACCGGTGGTTTCCCCGAGCAGTGAAGCAACGACCGGCGAAGTACCCCATGCGCAAATGAAAATGCCAGTCAGCTTAACTGACTGGCATTACCCGAAGGGCCCTTTTTCTGTTGCGTGGCAGTCGCTTAGACGCCCGAGGCCTTGGCCGCGGCAACGTCCTTGATCGACAGCTTGATACGGCCGCGGTTGTCCACGTCCAGTACCAGTACTTCAACTTCCTGGCCTTCTTTCAGGATGTCGGTGACTTTCTCGACGCGAGCATCGCTCAGCATGGAGATGTGCACCAGGCCGTCCTTGCCAGGCAGGATGTTGACGAAGGCACCGAAGTCAACGATGCGCTCAACCTTGCCGACGTAGATCTTGCCGATCTCGGCCTCGGCAGTGATACCCAGGATGCGCTGCTTGGCAGCTTCTGCCGCTTCCTTGGTTTCGCCGAAGATCTTGATCGAGCCGTCGTCTTCGATGTCGATCGAAGCCTTGGTTTCTTCGCAGATGGCGCGAATGGTGGCGCCGCCTTTACCGATGACGTCACGGATCTTGTCGGTGTCGATCTTCATCGCGATCATGGTCGGGGCGTTGGCCGACAGTTCGGTACGCGACTGGCCAATGATCTGGTTCATCTGGCCGAGGATGTTCAGGCGCGCTTCCAGGGCCTGGCCCAGGGCGATTTCCATGATCTCTTCGGTGATGCCGTTGATCTTGATGTCCATCTGCAGCGCGGTGACACCTTTGGCGGTACCGGCTACCTTGAAGTCCATGTCGCCCAGGTGGTCTTCGTCACCCAGGATGTCGGTCAGGACTGCGAACTTGTCGCCTTCCTTGACCAGGCCCATGGCGATACCGGCAACCGGCGCCTTCATCGGCACACCGGCGTCCATCAGGGCCAGGGAAGCACCGCAGACCGAAGCCATGGAGCTGGAGCCGTTGGACTCGGTGATTTCCGAAACCACGCGGATGGTGTACGGGAACACGTCGGCGGCAGGCAGCATGGCCTGGACCGAACGGCGGGCCAGACGGCCGTGGCCGATTTCACGACGGCCAGCACCGCCCATGCGGCCACACTCACCTACCGAGAACGGTGGGAAGTTGTAGTGCAGCATGAAGGGGTCTTTCTTCTCGCCTTCGAGGGTGTCCAGCAGCTGGGCGTCACGGGCAGTACCCAGGGTCGCAACGACCAAGGCCTGGGTTTCACCACGGGTGAACAGCGCCGAACCGTGAGTTTTCGGCAGCACGCCGACTTCGATGTTCAGCGGGCGCACGGTCTTGGTGTCGCGGCCGTCGATACGTGGCTTGCCGTTGACGATGTTTTCGCGAACGGTGCGGTATTCGATTTCGCCGAAGATTTCTTTAACTTCGGAAGCCGAAGGCTGGCCTTCTTCACCGGAGAACTTGGCGATAGCCTGGTCACGCAGCTCGCCCAGGCGCGCATAGCGGTCGGCCTTGACGGTGATGGTGTAGCCCTGCGAAACGCCTTCGCCGAACTCGGCGCGGATGGCGTTGAACAGCTCGGTGTTGGCAACGGCAGGTTTCCAGTCCCAGGTCGGCTTGGCAGCTTCGGCAGCCAGCTCTTTGACAGCCTGGATAACAGCCTGGAATTCGTCGTGGGCGAACAGTACAGCGCCCAGCATCTGGTCTTCGGTCAGCTCTTGAGCTTCCGATTCAACCATCAGTACGGCGTCGGAAGTACCGGCAACGACCATGTCCAGGCTCGAGGCAGCCAGTTGCTCGTAGGTCGGGTTCAGCAGGTAGCCGGTGCTTTCGTGGAAGGCAACGCGGGCAGCGCCGATCGGGCCTTCAAACGGAATGCCGGAGATCGCCAGGGCAGCCGAGGTACCGATCATCGCGGCGATGTCCGGGTCGGTTTTCTTGCTGGTGGAAACGACGGTGCAGACAACCTGCACTTCGTTCATGAAGCCTTCCGGGAACAGCGGACGGATCGGACGGTCGATCAGGCGCGAGGTCAGCGTCTCTTTCTCGGAAGGACGGCCTTCACGCTTGAAGAAGCCACCCGGGATCTTGCCGGCGGCGTAGGTCTTTTCCTGGTAGTGAACCGACAGCGGGAAGAAACCCTTGCCTGGATCAGCCTGCTTGGCGCCTACCACAGTCACCAGCACGGTGACGTCGTTGTCGACGGTAACCAGCACGGCGCCGGTTGCCTGACGGGCAATTCGGCCCGTTTCGAGAGTAACGGTCGATTGACCGAACTGGAAAGTCTTGATTACCGGGTTCACGGTTTCCTACCTTTTTCAGTGGCTCTGGGGGAACTGGTTTCTTGCGAATTCTTGGGCAGAACGGGGAATCGGCCCCATTGACCGTCCAGATACAACACGAGGCTGGGAGCCTGGCACCAAGCGGAAAAACCGCTCAGCATTGCCAGGCTGCCAACCTCGGAGATACGCGTGGCGTGTCCAACGGCAACGCTGCAAAACAGCCCTGCCGAAGCCTGCGACACGCCATGCACACCACTGACCAGGCCGCTATTAGCGACGCAGGCCCAGGCGACCGATCAGGGCGCTGTAACGAGTGGTGTCTTTGCCCTTCAGGTAGTCCAGCAGCTTACGACGCTGGTTAACCATACGGATCAGGCCACGACGCGAGTGGTGGTCTTTACCGTTGGCCTTGAAGTGGCCTTGCAGCTTGTTGATGTTCGCGGTCAGCAGAGCAACCTGAACTTCCGGGCTACCAGTATCACCAGCTGCTTGCTGGAAGTCGGTAACGATTTGAGCTTTTTCTTCAACGCTGAGGGCCATTTGGCTTCTCCTGATAACGGATCCCGCACGCGGGGTCCAATAGGCCAGGGACAAATCCCTGTATTAATAAAAAAGGTGTGACCGTGCCTACTGACAGCCACCCTTGATTCCGCAGTGCTCAGCCGAAGCATTGCCCTGCGGTTCCGGTCATTCCGACCGAATCAGCCGACGCGGCGCAATGCGCCCGTCTTCGCTCACTTCACCAATACCGATGAAGCGACCATCGTGATCTTGTACCCGGACCATGCCGAACTGCGGCGCATCCGGTGCGCGTACCGCCTGCCCATGCAGCCAGTAGAACGCACTGTGTTCGGACAGGCATACCAACGGCCAGTCCAGCAGGCCGCTGTCCGAGGGCATGAGGAAGCGATCGAGCGCTTCATTGCCGCCTTCGGCGTGAGCCTGTTCAAGTTCCTCGAGCGTTACCGTCTGTGCCAGCTCGAAGGGCCCGGCCTGGGTCCTGCGCAGCTCGGCGACATAGGCACCGCAGCCAAGTGCTTCACCAATATCCTCCACCAGGGTGCGGATATAAGTGCCTTTGCTGCATCCTACGGTCAGCCGTGCACGGGTGCCTTCGCACTCGAGCAACTCCAAGCGGTTAATAGTAACAGAACGCGCCTCGCGCTCCACTACCTCTCCAGCACGCGCCAGTTTATACAGCGGCTGGCCATCACGCTTGAGAGCCGAGTACATCGGCGGTATCTGGCTGATCGGGCCACGAAAACGCGGCAACTGGGCTTCGATGTCGGCACGACCAACGGTCACCTCGCGGGTCTGCAGGACTTCGCCTTCAGCATCGCCGGTGTTGGTAGTCTGCCCCATCTGCATGACGGTTTCGTAGCCCTTGTCGGAATCGAGCAAGTACTGCGAAAACTTGGTTGCCTCGCCAAAGCACAGCGGCAGCACGCCAGTTGCCAGCGGGTCGAGGCTACCGGTGTGGCCGGCCTTTTCCGCATTCAACAGCCAGCGCACCTTTTGCAGGGCCGCGTTGGAAGTGAAGCCCAATGGCTTGTCGAGCAGGATGATGCCGCTGACGTTGCGGCGGATACGTTTGACCTGGGCCACCGCTTACTCCTTGGTGTCCAGCTCGTCGGCATCCTTGTGCAGGCGGTCTTCGGCCACTGCACGTTCGATCAGCGCCGACAGGTGCACACCACGGCTGACGCTTTCATCGAAGTGGAAGTGCAGCTGCGGCACGCTGCGCAGTTGCATCGAGCGGCCCAGGTGCAGACGCAGGAAGCTGGCAGCGCTGTTCAGTGCCTTGAGCGACTGCTGCACGGCGTCCGGGGTTTCTTCGCCCATGACGGTGATGAACACCTTGGCATGGCCCAGGTCACGGCTGACGTCCACGGCGGTGATAGTGACCAGACCGACACGGGGGTCCTTGACTTCGCGACGGATCAGTTCGGCCAGCTCGCGCTGCATCTGATCGCCGATACGTTGGGTACGGCTATATTCTTTGGCCATTCTTGCTACCTGTAACTTAAAGCGGCAAACGCCCGGACAGACCAAAGCCTGACCGGGCGCTACCTGAAGAGGTGCCGCAAACCGCCCTGTAACGGGGGCTTGCGGCTTGCTCGCCCTTAAAGGGTACGAGCCACCTGGACTTTCTCGAAGACTTCGATCTTGTCGCCGACCTTGACGTCGTTGTAGCTCTTGACGCCAATACCGCACTCCATGCCCGAACGCACTTCAGAGGCGTCGTCCTTGAAGCGACGCAGCGACTCCAGTTCGCCTTCGAAGATCACAACGTCATCGCGCAGAACGCGGATCGGACGGTTGCGGTACACGGTACCCTCGATGACCATACAGCCAGCGATGGCGCCGAACTTCGGCGAACGGAACACGTCACGTACTTCGGCGACACCCAGGATGTTCTCGCGAACATCGCTGCCGAGCATGCCGGTCAGGGCCTTCTTGACGTCTTCGATGATGTCGTAGATCACGTTGTAGTAACGCATATCCAGACCTTCCTGCTCGACGATCTTGCGCGCGCCGGCATCGGCACGCACGTTGAAGCCGAACAGGACTGCATTCGAAGCCAGTGCCAGGTTGGCGTCGCTCTCGGTGATACCACCGACGCCACCACCAATCACGCGCACCTGCACTTCGTCGTTGCCCAGGCCGCCAAGCGAACCCTGCAGTGCTTCCAGAGAACCACGTACATCGGTCTTGAGAACGATGTTGAGGGTTTTCTTCTCTTCCTGACCCATGGTCTCGAAGATGTTTTCCAGCTTGCCGGCGTGAGCACGGGCCAGCTTGACCTCGCGGTACTTGCCTTGACGGAACAGGGCAACTTCGCGGGCTTTCTTCTCGTCAGCAACCACGGACAGCTCGTCGCCGGCTTCCGGGGTGCCGTCCAGGCCGAGGATTTCGACCGGGATCGACGGGCCGGCTTCCTTCACAGGCTTGCCGTTCTCGTCGAGCATGGCGCGCACGCGGCCATAGTTGGAACCACACAGGACCATGTCGCCCTGACGCAGGGTACCGTCCTGAACCAGGATGGTCGCCACTGGGCCACGGCCCTTGTCCAGGCGCGATTCGACAACCACGCCACGACCTGGAGCGGTCGGAGTAGCCTTGAGCTCGAGGATCTCGGCCTGCAGCAGAACAGCTTCAAGCAGTTCGTCTACACCGGTACCCATCTTCGCCGAAACCTTGACGAACGGCGTGTCACCACCCCAGTCCTCAGAGGTCACGCCTTCAACCGACAGCTCGTTACGGATGCGATCGAGGTCGGCACCCGGCTTGTCGATCTTGTTCACCGCAACCACCAGCGGAACGCCAGCTGCCTTGGCATGCTGAACAGCTTCGCGAGTCTGTGGCATCACGCCGTCGTCAGCCGCCACCACCAGGATGACGATGTCGGTCGCCTTGGCACCACGGGCACGCATCTGGGTAAACGCAGCGTGGCCCGGGGTATCGAGGAAGGTGACCATGCCGCGGTCGGTTTCCACGTGGTAGGCGCCGATGTGCTGGGTAATACCACCGGCTTCGCCAGCGGCAACCTTGGCACGACGGATGTAGTCGAGCAGCGAGGTCTTACCGTGGTCAACGTGACCCATGACGGTAACAACCGGAGCGCGCGACTCGGTCTGGCCTTCGAATTTCAGCGATTCGGCCAGGGAGTCTTCCAGGGCGGTGTCGCTGACCAGGGTGACCTTGTGGCCCAGCTCTTCTGCGATCAGCTGAGCGGTTTCCTGGTCGAGCACCTGGTTGATGGTAACCGGGGTACCCATCTTGAACATGAACTTGACCACTTCAGCGCCCTTGACGGACATCTGGTTGGCCAGCTCGGAAACCGTGATGGTTTCGCCGATGGTCACGTCACGGATGACGGGGCCGGTCGGGTTCTGGAAGCCGTGCTGGTTACGCTTTTTCAGCTTGCCCTTGCCACCACGACCACGACGAGCGCCATCGCTCTCTTCGTCGGTGGTGCGCGGAGCGGCACGCGGAGTCGGAGCCTTTTCCTTCTCCTTCACCTTGACCTTGATCGACACACGTGGCGCCTCGCCACGACGACGGTCGTCATCGCGAGTACGGCTTTCGTTGCGACGGGTCTCGTCCTTCTTGCGCTCGGCAGCACGAGCAGCGGCGTCTTCGGACGCAGGTGCGTCAGCGACAACCGGGGCCGGTGCGGCAGCTGGAGCCGGTGCCGGCTTGGCGGCAGGCGCAGGCGCAGCAACAGGGGCTTCAGCCGCCTGACGGCGAGCCTGCTCTTCGTTGCGCTGGCGAACTTCGGCCTCGACCTTGTTGCGAGCGGCATTTTCAGCCGCACGGCGCTCGTCCAGTTCACGCTTCTGCTCAGCCTGGATTTCTTCTGGGCTGCGCTGCACGAATACTTTCTTCTTGCGTACTTCTACGCTGATGCTCTTGCTACCGGCGACACGCAGGGTGCTGGTGGTTTTGCGCTGCAAGGTAATCTTGCGCGGCTCTTCCGCCTTGCTCTTGTGGCTGCTTTTCAAATGAGTCAGCAGGGTCTGCTTCTCATTGTCGGTCACTACCTGACCGGCGTCGGTGTGCGGCAGACCTGCCTCACGCATCTGCTGCAGCAGGCGCTCTACCGGTGCCTCGACCTCTTGGGCCAGTTCTTTCACCGTGACTTGCGTCATGCACTTCTCTCCTCAGGCCGCGCCTAATTACTCGAACCAATGGGCTCGGGCGGCCATGATCAACTTGCCGGCACGCTCTTCGTCGATGCCGTCGATGTCGAGCAGATCGTCGATCGACTGCTCGGCCAGGTCTTCGCGGTTAACCACGCCGCGCACCGCCAGTTCAGCCGCCAGGTCCTTGTCCATGCCCTCAAGGGAGAGCAGGTCGTCGGCCGGGTGGGCGTCTGCCAGTTTTTCTTCGGTAGCGATGGCCTTGGTCAACAAACGGTCCTTGGCTCGAGCGCGGAGCTCATTGACGATATCTTCGTCAAAGCCATCGATGTTGAGCATTTCTTCCAACGGTACGTAGGCAATTTCTTCGAGGCTGGTGAAGCCTTCGTCGACCAGCACTTGGGCCAGCTCCTCGTCGACTTCCAGTTCATCGATGAAATTGCGCAGGATGTCACCGGTTTCGGCCTGTTGCTTGGCCTGGATGTCCTTCTCGGTCATCACGTTCAGGGTCCAGCCGGTCAGCTGACTGGCCAGGCGAACGTTCTGACCGCCACGGCCAATGGCCTGGGCCAGGTTGTCCTCGGCGACGGCGATGTCCATGGCATGGGCATCTTCATCAACGATGATCGCCGCGACTTCAGCCGGCGACATGGCGTTGATGACGAACTGCGCCGGGTTATCGTCCCACAGGACGATATCCACACGCTCACCACCCAACTCCCCGGATACGGCCTGGACGCGCGAACCACGCATGCCGATACAGGCGCCTTGCGGGTCGATGCGCTTGTCCTTGGAGCGGACGGCGATCTTGGCTCGCGAACCCGGATCACGGGAGGCAGCCATGACTTCAATGAGGCCCTCGGCAATTTCCGGCACTTCAATGCGGAAAAGCTCGATCAGCATCTGTGGCGCGGTGCGCGACAGGATCAGCTGTGGGCCACGGTTTTCAGTGCGAATTTCCTTGAGCAGCGCACGCAAGCGCACGCCAACACGGAAGGTTTCGCGCGGAATGATATCTTCGCGGGCCAGCAAGGCCTCGGCGTTGTTGCCCAGGTCAACGATGACGTTGTCGCGGGTAACCTTCTTGACGGTGCCGGAGATGATTTCGCCTACGCGTTCGCGATAGGCATCGACTACCTGGGCGCGCTCGGCCTCACGGACCTTCTGCACAATGACCTGCTTGGCGGTCTGGGCGGCGATACGACCGAACTCGATGGACTCGATCTTCTCTTCGATCACGTCACCCACCTTGGCTTCAGGGTGGGTGTCCTTGATCTTGTCCAGCCAGGTCTCGATCGCCGGATCATCAAGATCGGCTTCGTCGACCACGGTCCAGCGACGGAAAGTCTCGTAGCTACCGGTGTGGCGGTTGATTTCCACACGCAGGTCGACTTCGTCTTCAAAACGTTTTTTGGTTGCAGTGGCCAGGGCCACTTCCAGCGCTTCGAAAATGACGCCGGGCGGTACACCTTTTTCGTTGGATACCGATTCAACAACCAGCAGTACTTCTTTGCTCATCGTACGCCTCGCCTTGCGCAAGCCATTGGGCCCGGATAGTCCGCCGGGCCCGGCACGTCTCAGTCAAAACTGGGAATAATATTGGCCTTGTCGATCGAGTCGATCGGCAACAGGAATTCCTGGTTGTCCACCTGGACCACCACGTCCTGCTCCTCCACACCGCGGAGAAGGCCCTGGAAGTTACGACGACCCTCGAAGGGTGAGCGCAGCTTGATCTTCACTTGTTCGCCGGCATGCGAGGCAAACTGTTCCAGAGTGAACAGTGGGCGATCCATGCCGGGAGAAGACACCTCGAGGGTGTACTCACTGCTGATTGGATCTTCCACATCGAGAATGGCGCTGGCCTGACGGCTGACCGCTTCGCAGTCCTCCACCAGGATGCCGCCTTCCTTGTCGATGTAGATGCGCAGTACCGAATGCTTACCCTGGGAAACGTATTCGATCCCCCAGCACTGATAGCCCAGACCCTCGACAACCGGGGCCAACAAGGCCTGCAACTGTTCTAGCTTGCTCGACACCTGAACCCCCTCGTGCATGCTGTGCAAATAAAAAATGGGCGAAGCGCCCATCCCTGAAAGCGCCGTTGGACAACGACGCCGAAAACTGTTCGGTTAGCAAAAAGCCCCTGAAAAGGGGCTCCGCTGAAGCTGGTTGCGGGGGCTGGATTTGAACCAACGACCTTCGGGTTATGAGCCCGACGAGCTACCAAGCTGCTCCACCCCGCGACAAAGCTGGGGCGAAAGTATAAGACTGAACCCTGTTGAGGGTCAATTCCAAACCTTCACCTGCAAGAAAGCCCGCTAAAGCGGGCTCTCATGCTTCAATTGGTACCGAGAAGGGGACTCGAACCCCTACACCCTATGGGCACAACCACCTCAAGGTTGCGTGTCTACCAATTCCACCACCTCGGCAATACTACTATTTGAAACCCGTTACTTCTGCTCTTGGGCCGGAGGAGGTACATCACCAGTGTTATTGGTGGTTTCGCTCTTCTGCTGCTGGAGCACCGGTACATCATCATTAACTGCCGGTTTCTGCGGCTCTTTCACTTCTAGCACCGCTGGATCTGGAAGACCTGCTTGGCTAAGCTGGTGAGCTTGTTGCTTCGCGAAGTATCCTAACCCAAGTGCTGTCAAAAAGAAAGTGGCAGCGAGTACAGCAGTGAATTTACTTAGGAACGTTGCAGAACCTTGGCTCCCGAACACGGTGTTTGAGGCACCCGCGCCGAAAGATGCACCTGCTTCCGCACCTTTACCCTGTTGCAACAGAACCAGCACTACAAGCGACAGCGCTGCCAACAGATGAAAAACAACGATGACTGTTTCCAGCATTTGTTCAGTTTCCTGCGGCGCGACAAATTGCACCGAATTCGTCTGCGTTCAGGGAAGCCCCACCAATGAGACCCCCATCGATATCCGGCATGCCGAACAGTTCGGCCGCATTGGCCGCCTTCACGCTGCCGCCGTAGAGCAGCTGCACCTTCGCAGCCACTTCAGCATCCTCTGCCGCCAGCTGGCCGCGGATGGCGGCGTGCACATCCTGGGCCTGCTGTGGCGTGGCCGTTAGGCCGGTGCCGATGGCCCATACAGGCTCATAGGCGATTACTGCATTGGCAAAAGCCTTAACACCGAAAGCTTCGATGATACTGCTTAGTTGACGCCCAACAACTTCAAGCGTCTTGCCAGCCTCGCGCTCCTCAAGGGTTTCCCCTATGCAAAGCACTGGCTTCAAACCTTTGGCCTGGGCCGCTGCAAACTTGCGATTGAGCACTTCGTCGGTTTCACCAATGATCTGGCGACGCTCCGAATGGCCAATCAACACCAACTTGCAACCTGCTTCAACCAGCTGCTCCGGGGCAACTTCCCCAGTCAGCGCACCCTGTTCGGGTTGTACAGCAGAATTCTGTGCGCCGACAGTAATTTCTTTACCTGCCAGGCCATCGATCACTTGATTGATGAACAAGGCTGGTGGAAACACCGCGACTTCCACTCCGCTCGGCAAGGCGAGATTACTCAAGCCTTCGGTCAGCTCAGCGACGCTAGCGCGGGTACCGTGCATCTTCCAGTTACCAGCTACCATAGGGCGACGCATGCTTTACCTCGTCGGTCAAAGTGGGCGCAGATCTTACCCAACCAGATCTGCGCTGGCAAGCGCCTTCAGACACAAACTTCGCCGACCAGTTTGGCCAGTGCTTCAGCGTGGCCACGCACCTGGGTTTCGTCCTCGCCCTCGACCATCACCCGCACCAGCGGCTCGGTACCGGACTTGCGCAACAGCACACGACCACGGCCAGCCAGTGCTTCGGTGACTTTGGCACTGGCTTCCTTGACTGCAGGGTGCTCCAGCGGGTCGACCTTGCTGGCACCAAAGCGCACGTTGATCAGCACCTGTGGGCACTTGCGCAGGGCCTGACGGGCCTGGGCCAGGGTTTCACCCCGGCGCTTGAGCGCCATCAGCACCTGCAGCGCAGCGATGATCGCATCGCCGGTAGTGGTGTGGTTGCAGCACACGACGTGGCCGGAGTTTTCGCCACCGATCAGCCATTCACGCTCCAGCAGCTCGGCCATGACGTAACGGTCGCCGACCTTGGCCCGCACAAATGGGATATCCAGGTCTTTCAGCGCAAGCTCAAGGCCCAGGTTGCTCATCAGCGTACCGACCACCCCGCCCTGCAGCTTCCCACGGTCATGCAGGTCGCGGGCGATGATGAACAGCAGTTCGTCACCATCGACGATGGCGCCAGTGTGGTCGACCATCAGCACGCGGTCGCCGTCGCCGTCGAAGGCGATACCGAGGTCGGCATGGCCTACCAGCACAGCAGCCTGCAGCGATTCGATATGGGTCGAGCCGCAGCCTTCGTTGATGTTCAAGCCGTCCGGCTGGGCATGCAGCATGGTCACGTCGGCACCCAGCTCGCGGAACACGCTTGGCGCAACCTTGTAGGTGGCGCCATGGGCACAATCGACCACCAGCTTGAGGCCTTCGAAGCTGGTGCTGCTCGGTACGCTGCTCTTGCAGAATTCGATGTAGCGGCCGGCAGCATCGTTGATGCGCGAAACCTTGCCCAGCTTGCTCGACTCGACAACGGTCATCGGCTGGTCGAGCAGTTCCTCAATCATCAGCTCGACTTCATCTGGCAGCTTGGTGCCCTGCCCAGAGAAGAACTTGATGCCGTTGTCATCGTGCGGGTTGTGCGAGGCGCTGATGACGATACCGGCTTCGGCGTGGAAGGTACGCGTCAGATAGGCGATGGCCGGTGTCGGCATCGGCCCGAGCAGCATCACGTCGGCACCTGCGGCAGACAGGCCGGCCTCCAAGGCGGACTCGAACATGTAGCCGGAGATACGCGTGTCCTTGCCCACCAGCACCCGACAGTGGCCCAGCTTGCGGAAGGCCATGCCGGCCGCCCAGCCGAGCTTCAGCATGAAGTCCGGCGTGATCGGGTATACGCCGACGCGGCCACGGATGCCGTCGGTACCAAAGTATTTTCTGCTCATAGGGACTCCAATGTTCTTATTCGGCGTTTTGCACCGCAGCGATCATGCGCACCACATCGACAGTTTCGGCCACGTCATGGACACGCAGGATGCTTGCACCCTTGGTCATGGCCAATGCCGCCAGCGCCAGGCTGCCGTACAAGCGCTCGCCGACCGGACGATCCAGCGTCAGGCCGATCATGCTTTTTCGTGAAACACCCACCAGCAGCGGTCGCCCAAGCCGATAGAGTGCTTCCATGTGTTTGAACAGGCTCAGGTTGTGCGCCAGCGTCTTGGCGAAGCCGAAGCCCGGATCAAGAATGATTCGTTCCGCCGGGATGCCTGCCGCGGCACACGTGGCCATGCGCTGTTCAAGATAGCGCGCCACGTCGGCAGTCACATCCTGGTAATGCGGGTCGTCCTGCATGGTGCCCGGCTCGCCGCGCATGTGCATCAGGCACACCGGCAGGCCGGTATCTGCAGCGGCATCCAGGGCCCCATCACGCTCCAGGCCACGCACGTCGTTGATCAGCCCGGCACCGAGGCGCGCCGATTCACGCATGACGGCTGGCGTGGAGGTATCGACCGAAATGACCACATCGAGGCGGCTGTTGATGGCCTCGACCATCGGCGCCACCCGCTCCAGCTCCTCGGTCACCGAGACTGCACGCGCGCCAGGCCGGGTGGACTCGCCGCCGATGTCGATCAGCGTGGCACCCGCGGCAACCATCGCTTCAGCATGGCGCAGGGCCGCATCGCGCTGGTTGAAGCGCCCGCCATCAGAGAAGGAATCGGGGGTGATATTGAGAATACCCATGACATGGGTACGCGACAAATCAAGAACCCGGTTGCCGCAAGGCAACCGGGTCGGGTACTGCTCTGAGCTCATAGATGCCCTTAGTGTTGAGCTGCTGGGCCGCCGATAGGCGATTCCGGACGATCATTCTGGGCCGCAGGGGTGCCCGAATCCTTGTCATCGTCCCAGTCACGCGGTTCGCGCGGCGTACGCCCAGCCATGATGTCGTCAATCTGATCGGCATCAATGGTCTCATACTTCATCAGCGCTTCGGTCATCGCTTCGAGCTTGTCGCGGTTGTCGATGAGCAACTGCTTGGCAGTGGCATAGCACTGATCGATGATGCTGCGCACCTCGGAGTCGATCAGCTTGGCAGTCTCGCCGGACACACTGGCGTGCTGGCTGCCGGCGCTACGACCGAGGAACACTTCACCCTCTTCTTCTGCATACATCAGCGGGCCGAGCTTCTCGGACAGGCCCCACTTGGTCACCATGTTGCGAGCGATCTGGCTGGCACGCATGATGTCGTTCGATGCACCGGTAGTAACACCATCGAAGCCCAGGGTCATCTCTTCGGCAATTCGGCCACCGTACAGCGAGCAGATCTGGCTGATCAGCGCACGCTTGGACAGGCTGTAGCGGTCCTCTTCCGGCAGGAACATGGTCACACCCAGGGCGCGACCACGCGGAATGATCGAAACCTTGTAGACCGGGTCGTGCTCAGGCACCAGGCGCCCAACAATGGCGTGGCCTGCTTCGTGATAAGCGGTGTTCTTCTTTTCCTTCTCGGACATGACCATGGTCTTGCGCTCGGCGCCCATCATGATCTTGTCCTTGGCCAGTTCGAACTCTTTCATTTCGACCAGGCGCTTATTGGAACGCGCAGCAAACAGCGACGCCTCGTTGACCAGGTTGGCCAGGTCGGCACCGGAGAAGCCCGGGGTACCACGGGCAATGACTGCCGGGTTGACGTTCTCGCCGACCGGCACCTTGCGCATGTGCACCTTGAGGATCTGCTCGCGGCCGCGGATATCCGGCAGGCCGACTACCACCTGGCGGTCAAAGCGACCAGGGCGCAGCAGCGCCGGGTCGAGTACGTCCGGACGGTTGGTAGCGGCGATGACGATGATGCCATCGTTCATCTCGAAGCCGTCCATCTCTACCAGCAACTGGTTCAGGGTTTGCTCACGCTCGTCGTGACCACCGCCCATGCCGGCGCCACGGTGGCGACCAACGGCGTCGATCTCGTCGATGAAGATGATGCACGGTGCGTGCTTCTTGGCCTGTTCGAACATGTCGCGCACACGGCTGGCACCGACACCGACGAACATTTCCACGAAGTCCGAACCGGAAATGGTGAAGAACGGTACCTTCGCCTCACCGGCGATGGCCTTGGCCAGCAGGGTCTTACCGGTACCCGGCGGGCCAACCATCAGCACGCCGCGCGGGATACGGCCACCCAGGCGCTGGAACTTGCCCGGGTCGCGCAGGAACTCGACCAGTTCACCCACTTCTTCCTTGGCCTCGTCGCAACCGGCAACGTCGGCCAGGGTAGTCTTGACCTGGTCTTCGGACAGCAGGCGTGCCTTGCTCTTGCCGAAGCTCATCGGCCCGCCCTTGCCGCCCGCACCGCCCTGCATCTGGCGCATGAAGAACATGAACACGGCAATGATCACCAGGATCGGGAAGCTGGCGACCAGTAACTGCGTCCAGATACTCTGCTGTTCAGGCTGCTTGCCTTCGACGATGACGTGGTTATCGACCAGGTCACCGATCAGGCCATTATCCGTAATGGCCGGGCGCACGGTCTTGAAGTTGTCGCCGTCGGCGCGCTTGCCGGTAATGATGTAGCCGTCGACGGTCACACGCTCGACCTTGCCATCCTTGACCTGCTGGATGAAGTCGGAGTAGTTGAGGGTCTGCGGCTCGTTAGGGCTGGAGAAGTTGTTCATCACTGTCACCAGGACAGCTGCGATGATCAACCACAGGATCAGATTCTTTGCCATGTCGTTCAATTCGCTACCCTCTGAGGCCGGCGCACGACGCAGCCGTGCCTCGCATGATATTCATCGCCCTAACTTACTACATTACCTACGCAGCCGCAGGCACCGTCTGTAACCCTTTGTGAAAGCTAGACTACACGAAGTTCGGACGATCCTGACGCTGCGGCCGATTGGAAATAACTATCAGCCACCGCGCTTCACGCCTTTCAAGCGCCTTTGAAACCTTTGCCCAACAGGTACTGCTCACGCGAACGGTCCCGTGATGAGGACGGCTTGCGCATTTGCACCTTGTCGAACTTGGTGCGCACATCCTTCAGGTACATATCGAAGCCTTCGCCCTGGAAAATCTTGATCAGGAAATCACCGCCAGGTTTCAGTACGCGGGTTGCCAGATCCAGGGCCAGCTCGCAGAGGAACATGGCGCGCGGCATGTCCACTTCGGGCGTACCACTCATATTGGGGGCCATGTCGGAAATCACAAGGTCTACATGCGAATCGCCGACCGCCGCCAGGATCTGCTGGAGCACTGCATCATCGGTGAAGTCGCCCTGAATGAAGGTCACGTCAGGGATCGAGTCCATTTCCAGGATGTCGGAAGCGATAAGACGCCCCTGGCCACCAATCAGACGACTGGTCACCTGCGACCAGCCACCCGGGGCCGCGCCGAGGTCGATTACACTCATGCCTGGACGGATCAGGCGGTCTTTTTCCTGGATCTCCAGCAGTTTGTAGCTAGCGCGCGAGCGGTAGCCGTCCTTCTGCGCCTGTTTAACAAAAGGGTCGTTAAAATGCTCTCGCAGCCAGTTTGCGCTGCTTTTGGAACGTTGTACCACGGGGCACCTCGATGATATGCGTCGTGATTGACTGGGCGGAGCCGGTGGCCCTCGGGTAAAATGCCGGTCAATTTTACAGAATCAGACGGAAAGGGTCAGATTATGCCGCTCAATAACGAGCAGAAGAAGCAATACAAGTCCATTGGTCATGACCTGAAGCCGGTCCTGATCGTTGCTGGCAACGGTTTGAATGAAGGCGTGATCGCCGAACTGGAGCGCGCCCTGGTCGACCATGAGCTGATCAAGGTCGAAATTCGCTCGGAAGACCGCGAAGAACGCGCCGAGACCATTGCCGAGCTGTGCAAGGCCGGCCGCGCCGAGCTGGTGCAGACCATCGGCAAGAAAGCCCTGATCTACCGCAAGAACCCACAGCCGAACAAGCAGCTGTCCAACATCCACCGTTACAAGTAACGGCACGGACAGCGCGACACCTGTGTAGGAGCGACCTTGCGTCGCGATGGGCTGCGAAGCAGCCCCCTGCAATATCTGTGGTTAAGCTGATATCTGGGGGCGGCTTCGCCGCCCATCGCGACACAAGGCCGCTCCTACAAGGGACCGCGGCAGCCTGGGCTAGCGGCGGGCTTTGACCGGCACCGGCTGGGCCACCAGCACGATGCCGGAAAAGCCCAGCACCAGGAAGCAGAACATCTGCCAGCGCTCGCCTACGGAAATACCATAGCGCAAGGTGTAATACCCCACGCAGGCGCCGAAGCCGAGCAAGAGCATCTGGCCACGGAATTGCCGCCACCAGGCCGCCAGGCCGTCCACCCTTGCCAGCACTGCCAGCTGGGTCAACAAGCCAAGCAACGCCACGCCAATCAACCAACGGTCGATCTGCCCGGCGATATCCTGCACCAGCAGCGGCGCCAGGCCACTGACCTTGAGCGCGGGCACCAGCCCCACGTGAAACACCCACAAGCCACCGACCCAGAAAACCTGGGCCAGTTGCCAGAGGATCCCCTCGAGGGATGGCGCCCGCAGGCGCCGGTCAGATGTGTTTGACTTCGACAATCTCGTACTCGACCGTACCGCTTGGCGTCTTCACCACCACGGTGTCACCTTCTTCCTTGCCAATGATGGCACGGGCGATCGGTGCTCCGCTCGAAAGCTTGCCCTGCTTCACGTCAGCTTCATCTTCGCCGACGATCTGGTAGGTCACTTCCTCATCGGTTTCGGTGTTGGCCAGCACCACGGTGGTGCCGAAAATCACCTTGCCGGTGTGGGCGATGGTGGTCACGTCGATTACCACCGAGTTCTGCAGGCGGCCTTCGATATCACGGATACGCGCCTCGACCATGCCCTGCTCTTCGCGGGCGGCATGGTATTCGGCGTTTTCCTTGAGGTCACCCAGTTCACGCGCTTCACCGATGGCCTGGCTAAGGCGCGGGCGCTCGGTCTTGCTCAGGAACAGGTGCTCCTCTTCCAGGGCGCGAGCGCCCTGGACGGTCATCGGGTACTTGGTAATGCTCATGCTTTGAGTCCTGCATGCAGATCTTGCAAGCGACGAACGGTCTTTTCCGGACCAAACTTCAGCGCTTCGCAGATGGCTTCACCGGCCGCAATGGTAGTGGTGCAGTAAATCTTGTGCTGCAGCGCATTGCGACGAATCGAGTAGGAATCGGCAATCGACTGGCGGCCTTCCGTGGTGTTGATGATCAGCGACACTTCGTCGTTCTTGATCATGTCGACCACGTGCGGGCGACCTTCGGTAACCTTGTTCACACGGCGCACTTTCAGGCCAGCCGCTTCGATAACCTTGGCGGTGCCGGCAGTAGCAACCACTTCGAAGCCCAGGGCGATCAGGTCGCGAGCAACGCCAGCCACTTGTGGCTTGTCATCGTCACGCACGCTGATGAACGCGGTACCACCGGTCGGCAGCACTTCGCTGGCACCCATCTGGGCCTTGGCGAAGGCTTCACCGAAGCTGTCACCGACACCCATGACTTCACCGGTCGATTTCATCTCAGGGCCGAGGATCGGGTCAACCCCTGGGAACTTGGCGAACGGGAAGACGGCTTCCTTGACGCTGTAGAAGTTCGGGATGATTTCCTGGGTGAAGCCCAGCTCTTTCAGGGTTTTGCCTGCCATGACGCGGGCCGCGATCATTGCCAGGGAAGTGCCGATGCACTTGGACACGAACGGCACGGTACGCGAGGCACGCGGGTTGACTTCGATCACGTAGATCTTGTCGCCCTGCAGGGCCAGCTGCACGTTCATCAGGCCGACCACGCCCAGCTCCAGGGCCATTTTCTTGACCTGAATGCGGACTTCGTCCTGCACTTCCTTGCTCAGCGAGTAAGGTGGCAGCGAGCACGCCGAGTCACCGGAGTGAACGCCGGCCTGTTCGATGTGCTGCATGATCGCGCCGATCACCACGTCGGTGCCGTCGCAAACCGCATCCACGTCCATCTCGATGGCGCAATTGAGGAAGTGGTCGAGCAGTACCGGGCTGTCGTTGGAAACCTGTACGGCTTCACGCAGGTAACGCTTGAGCTCGTCCAGTTCGTAGACGATCTCCATGGCGCGGCCACCCAGTACGTAGGATGGGCGCACTACCAGCGGGTAACCGATGCCGCCAGCAGCGCGGATGGCTTCGTCTTCGCTGCGCACGGTGGCGTTTGGCGGCTGCAGCAGGTTCAGGCGCTGAACCATTTGCTGGAAGCGCTCACGGTCTTCGGCACGGTCGATGGCGTCCGGGCTGGTACCGATGATCGGTACGCCGGCTTCTTCCAGGGCGCGAGCCAGTTTCAGCGGGGTCTGGCCGCCGTAGTGAACGATGACGCCCTTCGGCTTCTCGACGCGGCAGACTTCCAGCACGTCTTCCAGGGTCAGCGGCTCGAAGTACAGGCGGTCGGACGTGTCGTAGTCGGTGGAGACGGTTTCCGGGTTGCAGTTGACCATGATGGTCTCGTAACCGTCTTCACGCAGCGCCAGTGCGGCGTGTACGCAGCAGTAATCGAACTCGATACCTTGGCCGATCCGGTTTGGACCGCCACCCAGGATCATGATCTTGTCGCGTGTCGACGGGTTGGCCTCGCACTCTTCCTCATAGGTCGAGTACAGGTAGGCGGTGTCGGTGGCGAACTCGGCGGCGCAGGTGTCGACGCGCTTGTACACCGGGAACACTTCCAGCTTGTGGCGGTGACGGCGCAGGTTCTTGTCGGTGATACCCAGCAGCACGGCCAGGCGCTGGTCCGAGAAGCCCTTGCGCTTGAGGCGCAGCATCATGGCCTTGTCGATCGACGACAGGGCCAGGGTCTTGACCTTCTCTTCTTCCTTGATCAGGTCTTCCATCTGCACCAGGAACCACATGTCGATGCCGGTCAGTGCGAAGATTTCTTCACACGTCATGCCCGAACGCATGGCGTCGGCCACGTACCAGATACGCTCGGCGCCCGGCACGGTCAGCTCACGCTTGAGGATGCTGGCGGCTTCCGGGCTGGCCAGGTCGACTTTCGGGTCGAGGCCGCAGGCACCGACTTCCAGGCCGCGCAGGGCTTTCTGCAGGGATTCCTGGAAGGTACGGCCGATGGCCATGACTTCGCCCACGGATTTCATCTGGGTGGTCAGGCGGGCGTCGGCTTTCGGGAATTTCTCGAAGGCGAAGCGCGGCAGCTTGGTAACGACGTAGTCGATCGACGGCTCGAAGGACGCCGGGGTGCGGCCGCCGGTGATGTCGTTCTGCAGTTCGTCGAGGGTGTAACCAATGGCCAGCTTGGCGGCGATCTTGGCGATCGGGAAGCCGGTAGCCTTGGAGGCCAGCGCCGACGAACGCGAAACGCGCGGGTTCATCTCGATCACGACCATGCGGCCGGTGTCTGGGCAGATACCGAACTGTACGTTGGAACCGCCAGTTTCCACACCGATTTCACGCAGCACCGCCAGCGAGGCGTTGCGCATGATCTGGTATTCCTTGTCGGTCAGGGTCTGCGCTGGAGCAACGGTGATCGAGTCACCGGTGTGCACACCCATCGGGTCGAAGTTTTCGATCGAGCAGACGATGATGCAGTTGTCCTTTTTGTCGCGGACCACTTCCATCTCGTACTCTTTCCAACCGATCAGCGATTCGTCGATCAGCAGCTCTTTGGTCGGCGACAGGTCCAGACCACGGGTGCAGATTTCTTCGAATTCTTCACGGTTGTAGGCAATACCGCCGCCAGTGCCGCCCATGGTGAACGATGGGCGGATAATGCAAGGGAAGCCGAGCTTCTCGAGGACCGCGTTGGCCTCTTCCATGCTGTGGGCGATACCGGAGCGCGGGCACTCCAGGCCGATGTCTTTCATGGCCTTGTCGAAGCGCGAACGGTCTTCAGCCTTGTCGATGGTGTCGGCGTTGGCACCGATCATCTCTACGCCGAACTTTTCCAGAACGCCGTGGCGCTCCAGGTCCAGGGCGCAATTCAGTGCGGTCTGGCCACCCATGGTCGGCAATACTGCGTCCGGGCGCTCTTTTTCGATGATCTTGGCCACCGACTGCCACTTGATCGGCTCGATGTAGGTGGCGTCGGCCATGGCCGGGTCAGTCATGATGGTGGCTGGGTTGGAGTTCACCAGGATGACGCGGAAACCTTCCTCGCGCAGGGCTTTACAGGCCTGGGCGCCGGAGTAGTCGAATTCGCAGGCCTGGCCGATCACGATCGGGCCAGCGCCGAGAATCAGGATGCTTTTGATGTCTGTACGTTTTGGCATGGTTGTCACTCAAATCCGGGGTCAGTCGGCAAGCCGCTTTGAACAATCTCGGTCAGGCGCTGCCGGGCGCGGCATGTGCCGGCCCGGGGCCTTGAAGCAGGATGCTCAGCGGCGCTTGGCCATGGCATCGGTGAAACGATCGAACAGTGGCGCGACGTCGGTCGGGCCTGGGCTCGCTTCAGGGTGGCCCTGGAAGCTGAACGCGCACTTGTCGGTACGCTCGATACCCTGCAGGGTGCCGTCGAACAGCGACTTGTGGATGGCGCGGACGTTGCCCGGCAGGGTGGCTTCGTCAACGGCAAAGCCGTGGTTCTGGCTGGTGATCATGACCACGCCGGTGTCCAGGTCCTGGACCGGGTGGTTGGCACCGTGGTGGCCGTGGCCCATTTTCACGGTCTTGGCGCCGGAAGCCAGGGCCAGCAGCTGGTGGCCGAGGCAGATGCCGAATACCGGAATCTCGGTTTCGAGGATTTCCTTGATCGCCTGGATGGCGTAGTCGCATGGCTCGGGGTCACCAGGGCCGTTGGACAGGAACACGCCGTCCGGGTTGAGTGCCAGCACTTCGCTGGCCGGGGTCTGGGCCGGCACCACGGTCACGCGGCAGCCACGGGCTACCAGCATGCGCAGGATGTTCAGCTTGACGCCGTAGTCGAAGGCAACCACGTGGTACGGCAGGTCGGCAGCTTCGATGGTCGGGTGGCTGTCGGTTTTCAGCTCCCACACGCTGGAGCGCCACTCGTAGCGTTCCTTGGTGGAAACGACCTTGGCCAGGTCCATGCCCTTCAGGCCCGGGAAACCGCGGGCAGCAGCGATGGCGGCTTCTTCGCTGATGTTGTCACCGGCGAGGATGCAACCGTTCTGGGCGCCCTTTTCACGCAGGATACGGGTCAGGCGACGGGTGTCGATGCCGGCGATGGCAACGACGTTGTTGGCCTTGAGGTACTCAGGCAGCGACTGGGTGTTACGCCAGTTGCTGGCCAGCAGCGGCAGGTCACGGATGACCAGGCCAGCGGACCAGACACGGTTCGACTCGGCGTCTTCCGGCGTAGTACCGGTGTTGCCGATGTGCGGGTAGGTCAGGGTAACGATTTGCTGCGCGTAGGAAGGGTCTGTAAGGATTTCCTGGTAGCCGGTCATAGCGGTGTTGAATACCACCTCACCAACGGTCTGACCGTCGGCACCGATAGCTTCACCGCGGAAAATACTGCCGTCGGCAAGGGCGAGTATGGCTGGCTTTGTCAAGAAGACCTCCCGTAAATCAAGCATGAAAGGGCGATCGCAGGTTGCAAAAAAGCGGAGTGACGTATGGACACGTCACCCCGCTTTCATGTGCTGAATTCAATTCGCTGCGCGCTTTTAGTGGACACACTAAAGCTGTAGCTTACAGAAAAGTGCGTTTTTGGTCTACCGCATATGTGTCTCTAAAACACATCAATGCGACAGGCTGACATCTGTGGTGGTTTCTTCGCGGGTGAACCCGCTCCTACAAGGACCGCACAAGGCCTGAGCCCTGCACAAATCCCGTAGGAGCGGGTTCACCCGCGAAGAAGCCGACACTGCTCCAACGGCTTAACGCAGTTCTAGCACATCCTGCATGTCGTACAGACCAGGCTCACGCCCATCCAGCCACAGCGCCGCACGCACGGCACCCCTGGCAAAGGTCATGCGACTGGAAGCTTTGTGGGTGATCTCCACGCGCTCACCTTCAGCAGCGAACAGCACGGTGTGGTCACCTACCACGTCACCAGCACGCACTGTGGCGAAGCCGATGGTCTGGCGCTCACGCGCACCAGTCTGCCCTTCACGGCCATACACGGCCACTTCCTGCAGGTTGCGGCCCAGCGCCTGGGCAACCACTTCACCCATGCGCAGCGCAGTGCCCGATGGCGCATCGACCTTGTGCCGGTGGTGCGCTTCGAGGATTTCGATATCCACATCATCACCCAGCACCCGCGCCGCAGTATCCAGCAATTTCAGGCACAGGTTGACGCCAACGCTGAAGTTGGCGGCGAAGACAATCGGGATTTCCTTGCCGGCTTCGACCAGTTGCTGCTTCTCTTCCGGCGTGAAGCCTGTGGTACCGATGACCATGGCCTTGCCCGCCTTGCGGCAAAACGCCAGGTTCTTCAGGGTCACCGAAGGGTGGGTGAAGTCGATCAGCACGTCGAATTCGTCAACCACCTTGCTCAGGTCGTCGGAAATCGGCACACCAATACGGCCAAGGGCCGCCAACTCACCGGCATCAGCCCCCACCAGCGAGCTGTCCGGGCGGTCGATCGCCGCCGTCAGGCCCGCCTGAGGCGCCTGTTGCTGCACAGCTTCGACGAGGGTCTTGCCCATCCGCCCAGCCGCACCCATCACTGCAATACGTCGCATAGCCATTTCCTTGTCAGAGATCGCCGAAGAAGCGCTTTACGCCATCGAACCAGCCACTGGCCTTGGGCGAGTTGTCGCCTTCCAGCGAGCTGCGCAACTCTTCGAGCAGCTCGCGCTGGCGACGGCTGAGGTTGACCGGGGTTTCCACCGCCACACGGCACAGCAGGTCACCCGCACCACCGCCACGCACCGGCGCCACACCCTTGCCACGCAAGCGGAACTGCTTGCCGGTCTGGGTGCCTTCCGGAATCTTCAGCTTAACGCGACCATCCAGGGTCGGCACTTCCAGTTCGCCACCCAGGGCGGCATCGGTGTAGCTGATCGGTACTTCGCAGTACAGGTGCTTGCCGTCACGCTGGAAGATCTCGTGCTCACGCACATTGATCACCACGTACAAGTCGCCAGTCGGGCCACCATGGGTACCGGCTTCGCCCTCGCCCGACAGGCGGATGCGGTCGCCAGTATCGACACCGGCCGGCACCTTGACCGACAGGGTCTTGTATTCTTCGACACGGCCTTCGCCATGGCAAGAGGTGCACGGGTCGGTGATGATCTTGCCTTGGCCATGGCAGCGCGGGCAGGTCTGCTGCACCGAGAAGAAGCCCTGCTGCATGCGCACCTGGCCTATACCGCCGCAGGTTGGGCAGGTCGACGGGGTCGAGCCCTTCTTGGCGCCGGAACCATCGCAAGGCTGGCAGTTGACCAACGTGGGCACGCGGATGCTGACCGTGGTGCCACGCACCGCTTCTTCCAGGTTCAGCTCCAGGGTGTAGCGCAAGTCACTGCCACGCTGGGCACCGCCACGTCCGCCACCGCGGCCACCGCCGAAGAAGTCACTGAACACATCACCGAAGATATCGGAGAAGTTGGCGCCGCCAAAGCCAGCACCACCGCCACCCATGCTCGGGTCGACGCCGGCATGACCGTACTGGTCGAACGCCGCACGCTTGCTCGCGTCAGACAGCACTTCGTAGGCCTCGTTGGCCTCCTTGAACATGTCTTCCGACTCTTTGTCGCCCGGGTTGCGGTCCGGGTGGTACTTCATCGCCAGGCGGCGGTAAGCCTTTTTGAGGTCTGCTTCGCTGGCGCCGCGCTCGACACCCAGTACCTCATAATAATCACGCTTGGACATAGGTCATTTGCACCTTGTTGGGCGTCTGGCATCTGCGCCGCGCCATCAGCACCTGCCTTTTGCCCACCATGGGACGCCGACAGATGCTGTAAAAATTCTCGAATTCCAGATACGCCAACGCGGGAGCAAGCCCCCGCGCGGCGACATCCTACCAGTTCACCGGCAAACGACGGTGAACTGGCCGACAACATGCAACGATTACTTCTTGTCGTCGCCCTTCACTTCTTCGAACTCGGCGTCAACCACGTCATCGTGCTTGGCTTCCGGCTCGGCCTGCTGTGCGCCACCCTGAGGCTGTTCGGCCGACTGCTCGGCGTACATCTTCTGGGCAACCGGCGCGGAGACCTTGGACAGCTCTTCGACCTTGGCGTCAATTGCGGCCTTGTCGTCGCCTTTGACAGCGGCTTCCAGTGCAACAACAGCAGCCTCGATGGCGGTTTTCTCTTCTGCGGTAACCTTGTCACCCGCGTCAGCGACCATCTTGCGGGTCGAGTGAACCAGCGCGTCACCCTGGTTACGGGCAGCGGCCAGTTCTTCGAACTTGCGGTCTTCCTCGGCATTAGCCTCGGCGTCACGCACCATGCGCTCGATTTCGTCGTCCGACAGGCCGGAGTTGGCCTTGATCACGATCGACTGAGTCTTGCCGGTGGCCTTGTCTTTGGCGCTAACGTGCAGGATGCCGTTGGCGTCGATGTCGAAGGTCACTTCAATTTGCGGCACGCCACGCGGTGCTGGCGGAATGTCAGCCAGGTCGAACTTGCCCAGCGACTTGTTCTGCGCAGCCTGCTTACGCTCACCCTGCAGCACGTGAATGGTCACAGCGCCCTGGTTGTCGTCGGCAGTCGAGAACACCTGCGACTTCTTGGTCGGGATGGTGGTGTTCTTCTCGATCAGCGCGGTCATCACGCCACCCATGGTTTCGATACCCAGGGTCAGCGGGCTGACGTCCAGCAGCAGTACGTCTTTCACGTCACCGGCCAGAACAGCACCCTGGATGGCAGCACCCATGGCCACGGCTTCGTCCGGGTTGACGTCCTTGCGCGCTTCTTTACCGAAGAAGTCGGCAACGGTTTTCTGTACCAGCGGCATACGGGTCTGGCCACCGACCAGGATCACGTCGTCGATCTTGCTGGCGTCGATGCCGGCATCTTTCAGGGCGATGCGGCAAGGTTCGATGGTGCGCTGCACCAGCTCTTCAACCAGCGACTCCAGCTTGGCGCGGGAGATTTTCACGTTCAGGTGCTTAGGACCGGTCGCGTCTGCAGTGATGTACGGCAGGTTGACATCGGTCTGCTGAGCGGACGACAGCTCGATCTTGGCCTTTTCAGCGGCTTCTTTCAGACGCTGCATGGCCAGAGGGTCGCCCTTCAGGTTCATGCCGGACTCTTTCTTGAACTCTTCGACCAGGTAGTCGATCAGCAGCATGTCGAAGTCTTCGCCACCCAGGAAGGTGTCGCCGTTGGTAGCCAGTACTTCGAACTGGTGCTCACCGTCGACTTCGGCGATTTCGATGACCGAAACGTCGAAGGTACCGCCACCCAGGTCATAAACGATGACAGTGTGGTCGCCCTTGGCCTTGTCCATGCCGTAGGCCAGTGCAGCGGCGGTTGGTTCGTTGATGATGCGTTTTACGTCCAGGCCTGCGATGCGACCGGCATCCTTGGTAGCCTGACGCTGGCTGTCGTTGAAGTAGGCCGGTACGGTGATGACCGCTTCGGTCACTGGCTCGCCGAGGTAGTCTTCGGCGGTTTTCTTCATCTTTTTCAGGACTTCGGCGCTGATTTGCGGCGGAGCCATTTTCTGGCCGTTCACTTCAACCCAGGCGTCACCATTGTCGGCCTTGGCGATCTTGTACGGAACCAGCTGGATGTCTTTCTGCACGACCTGCTCTTCGAAGCGGCGGCCGATCAGGCGCTTCACCGCGAACAGGGTGTTGTGCGGGTTGGTAACAGCCTGGCGCTTGGCCGACTGACCTACCAGGATTTCGCCATCGTTGGCGTAGGCCACGATCGAAGGGGTAGTACGCGCACCCTCGGCGTTTTCGATGACTTTGACGTTACCGTTTTCCAGGATGGAGACGCACGAGTTGGTGGTCCCCAGGTCGATACCGATGATTTTGCCCATGTTAACTCTCCCGAAACTTGAATTTGGTAGCAGCGACTACTTTGGCCAACTGCGGTAATACTTGAAGGCTTGACACCTAGATGGGGATGCCCCGGCGGATTTCAAGCCTTTTCATTGATCGAGGGTTGCGCCGCGCTCGGCGCCTTGCTGACCACCACCATGGCGGGGCGCAGCAGGCGGCCATTCAGCAGGTAACCCTTCTGGAACACGTTCAATACGCTGTTTGGCTCGACTTCAGCGTTTTCCTGCATGGCCATGGCCTGGTGGTGCTCAGGGTTGAACGGCTGGCCGTGCGGGTCGACGGCTTCGAGGTTGTAGCGCTTGAGGGTGTCCTGGAACATCTTCAAGGTCAGCTCGACGCCTTCGCGGATCTGCTTGACGTGCTCGTCTTCAGCGCTGGAGTGGGCCAGGGCCAGTTCGAGGCTGTCGATAATCGGCAGCAGGTCGCTGGAGAACTTCTCCAGGGCGAACTTGCGGGCCTTGTCGACCTCCTGTTCAGCGCGACGAATGCTGTTCTGCGCTTCTGCGGCAACGCGCAGCGACTGGTCCTTGGCGGCGGCCAGCTGTTCCTCGAGTTCCAGAACACGGGCGTCAGCAGTGGTTTCTGCACCAGTTTCTTCAACGTTAAGGTCTTTTTCGTTCAGCTGTTCGTCAGCCATGGGGTCTCTCCTGCGCAATTTTGTGGACTGCGAGCCAGGCTCGCCTTGGATGTCGGCTATATGGGGCCGGAAAAACCAGCTTCAAGGGGCAAGGTGGTTTTCCGGGCTGCAACAGAATCTGCCAAGGGGCATTGGCAGGCCAGAAAAAAGTACTGTATAAATAACCAGACCTGACCTTTCGGGAGCCGCCCCATGCTGGTGCACCTGTCCATTCACAATTACGCCATCGTCGAGCACCTCGACCTCGAAATCGCCCGCGGCATGTCCGTCATCACGGGCGAGACCGGTGCCGGCAAATCGATCATGCTCGACGCCCTCGGCCTGGCCCTGGGCGACCGAGCCGACAGTGGCGTGGTACGCCCCGGCACCGACAAGGCAGACATCCTTGCCACCTTCGACCTGGTGGACATCCCCGAGGCCCATGCCTGGCTGGCCGAGCGCGACCTGGACAACGACGGCCTGTGCATCCTGCGCCGGGTGATCACCGCCGAAGGCCGCAGCCGTGGCTACATCAACGGCACCCCCTGCCCGCTCGGCGACCTCAAGGCGCTGGGCGAGCTGCTGATCGATATCCACAGCCAGCACGAGCACCAGTCGCTGCTGAAAACCGACACACACCGCCGCCTGCTCGACGAGTACGCCGGCGCCGTCGACCTGGCCCGCCAGGTGCAACTGGCCGCCAAACGCTGGAACCAGACCCGCCTGGAGCTGGAGCGCCTGTCCAACTCCGGCGATGAGCAACGCGCACGCCACCAGTTGCTCAGCTATCAGCTGGAAGAACTGGACAACCTTGGCCTGGGCGAACACGAACTGGAACACCTGGAGCAGGAACACAAGAACCTGACCAGTGCCGAAGCCCTGTTCGGCATCTGCCGCCAGGTCATCGACCAGTGCAGCGAAAGCGATTCGGGCAACGTGCTAAGCGCCCTCACTTCCAGCCTCAACCGCCTTGGCGCCGCCACCAATTCACCCAAGGCTCTGGGCGAAGCGGCCAACCTGATCGCCAGTGCGCAGATCCAGGTCGAGGAAGCAATGGGCGAGCTCAACCGCTTCCTCGACAACTTCGACGCCGACCCGATGCGCCTGCAGGCGCTGGAAGAGCGCCTGGATACCATCTATACACTGGCGCGCAAACACCGCGTGCACCCTACCGAACTGCCCCACCTGCAGCAGCAGTTGATGGAAGAGCTGGAAGGCCTGAACGCCAGTGACGAATCAATCGAGCAGTTAGGTGAAGAGCTGGCCGCCTTCGCCCAGCACTATAAAGAAAAGGCCCGCGAACTGAGCGCCCTGCGCCAGCAGGCCGCACAGCAACTGGCGGTGGCCGTGGAGCAGGAAATCCAGCGCCTGGGCATGCCTGGCGGGCGCTTCTGCATCGAACTGACGCCCAATGAGGGCACAGACCTTTCGCCACATGGCCTGGAGCAGATCGAGCTGCTGGTCAGCGCCAACCCCGGCCAACCGCTCAAGGGCCTGGCGAAGGTGGCTTCGGGTGGCGAGCTGTCGCGTATCAGCCTGGCGATTCAGGTGATTACCGCACAGACCTCGCGCATCCCTACCCTGGTATTCGACGAAGTCGACGTGGGCATCGGCGGGCCTACTGCCGAAATCGTCGGCCAGTTGCTGCGCCGCCTGGGTGAGCGCGGCCAGGTACTGACCGTAACCCACCTGCCACAGGTGGCTGCGCAAGGTCACCACCACCTGTTCGTGCACAAAGTGCGCAACAGCGACACCACCCACACCGCGGTGGCCAGCCTGGGCAAGCGTGAGCGGGTCGAGGAAGTGGCGCGGATGCTCGGCGGTATCGACCTGACCAAGGAATCCCTGGCGCATGCGCGCAAGATGGTTGTAAGCGGCAAGGCCTGACGCTGCTCTACAAGGCCGGTGCAGTCCCTGTAGGAGCGGCCTTGCGTCGCGAAAGGGCTGCGAAGCGGCCCCATATTTTTAGCTTCGCAGCCAATATTGCCGGGGCCGCTTCGCAGCCCTTTCGCGACGCAAGGCCGCTCCTACAAATGCCAGCTTCGCCTTCAAGCCCCCAGAAAGCACAAAGGCGACCCGAAGGTCGCCTTTGCTGTCCATAACGAAAAATCGTTACTTCTTTTTACGCACATACAGGACCAGATTGTGGTCCACCAGCTCGTAGCCATGTTCGGCCACGATTTCACGCTGGCGCCTTTCGATTTCGGCATCCATGAACTCGATGACTTCACTGGTATCCACGTTGACCATATGGTCGTGGTGACCGCCATCGGCCAGTTCGAACACCGCGTGACCGCCGTCGAAGTTGTGGCGAACCACCAGACCCGCTGCTTCGAACTGGGTCAGTACGCGATAGACGGTGGCCAGGCCGACGTCCTCGCCAGCTTCCATCAGCGCCTTGTAGACGTCCTCGGCACTCATGTGACGCTGCTCCGTGGAGTCGAGCATCTGAAGGATCTTGACTCGAGGCAGGGTCACCTTGAGGCCGGCTTTGCGCAATTCGCTATTTTCAACCATGGTCAGCTTTCTCGCCGATGCTGCTTCGCAGCTTCTCTTAATACGGGTATGATCGGGGTTTACGTTGTCCAGCCAAGATAGTGGAAGTCGCCCACCGATGCAAAACACCAAGCTCTTGCTAAACAGCCTCGCCCTCGCGGGACTGCTCGCACTCGCCGGTTGCTCGTTTCCCGGGGTTTACAAAATCGACATCCAGCAGGGCAATGTCGTTACGCAAGACATGATAGACCAATTACGCCCCGGAATGACCCGACGGCAAGTAAGGTTTATCATGGGCAACCCGCTGATCCAGGACACCTTCAACACCAATCGCTGGGATTACCTGTACAGCCTGCAGCCAGGTGGCGGCAAACGCCAACAAGAGCGCATGAGCATTTTCTTCAATGAAAATGACCAGCTGGTCAGCCTTTCTGGCGACTTCATGCCGGGCGTCAGCCGCGACCAGGAAATCCTCGGTGGCAGCAGCGACACCACCGTCAGCCCTGGCACCGAGCCTGGCCAGACCGAGCAGCCGGCCCCACAGCCGGTGGAAAAACCGGCCAAGCCTGGTTCGACCGAAGAGTCTATCCAGCGCGAGATCGATACCATCGAGACCACCCCGGTCCCGACCCCGGCACCGCTGGAAACCCGGTAATCGGGCAGCAGATGCAAAAAAGCCCGGACGTGTTCCGGGCTTTTTGTTGGTGCCTGCTCAATCAGCCATACAGTTGCTTGGCACGCTGGCAGAACGCATCGACCAAGGTATTGGCCGCCTGGTTGAACAGCGGGCCCAACGTGGCCCGTACAATCGACCCGGCATAATCGAAGGACAGGTCCAGGCTGATCTTGCAGGCCTTGTCACCCAGCGGCTTGAACACCCACACACCATGCAACTGGGTGAATGGCCCCTCTTCAAGGTTCATCTCGATGGACTGCCCCGGCACCAGCACGTTGCGTGTGACGAAGTGCTGGCTCATGCCGCCCTTGGCGACATCGAGCTTGGCGCGCATGTGTGTGTCGCTGGCCTCTATTACCGTCGAAGCCGAGCACCACGGCAGAAACTCAGGGTAGCTGGCCACATCGTTGACCAGATCGTAGAGCGCCTGGGCGGGGTATGGCAGCAGGGCGGAGCGTTGAATATGGGTAGTCATCCAGGCGTCACTTCCAAGGCTGGGTGGCGGCGCTTCGCAGCGTGCCGAAAACAGGTGCTGTCAGCAAGACAGGGGCAGTATTGTCCGGTATTCATTGCAGTGGCTCAAGCACACTAAATCCCATAGCGAACGACGCGCCGACTTGCCTATAATGCCGCCCCTATGGCTAAACAAAAGAAACATCCGACCGGGACCATCGCGCAGAACAAGAAGGCGCGACACGATTACTTCATCGAACACAAGTTCGAGGCCGGGCTGGTCCTGTCCGGTTGGGAAGTAAAAAGCCTGCGAGCCGGCAAGGCGCACCTCGTGGACAGCTACGTGCTGCTCAAGGACGGTGAAGCCTGGCTGTTCGGCAGCCACATCACCCCGCTGACCACGGCCAGCACCCACGTCATCGCCGACCCTATCCGCACGCGCAAGCTGCTGCTGAACAAGCGCGAGCTCGAGCGGCTGGAAGCTGCGGTGGCGCAAAAGGGTTACACCTGCGTGGCCTTGTCGCTGTACTGGAGCAAGCACCTGATCAAGTGCGAAATTGCACTAGGCAAGGGCAAGAAGGAATTCGACAAGCGCGACACCGTGCGCGAACGCGATTCCAACCGCGAGCTGCAGCGGGCTGTGCGGAACAAGGGCAAGGAAGACTAGATCTTCTTTAGCCTGTTCTGGCCTCTTCGCGGGTAAACCCGCTCCCACAGGTTATGCGCCAGACTCGAAGGTGGCGCACTCCCTGTGGGAGCGGGTTCACCCGCGAAGAGGCCAGCCCAGCCAACACAAGGCTCAGCGCCCGCTGCGCCGCTCCGCCCGCGCCACACGCTGCGCCTCGTCATGCGCCTCTTCCAGCACCTCCTGCACATACAGAATGTGCCGGCTGGACACCTCCCGCGCATCCTCCGCCCTGCCCTCGACAATCGCTAGGTACAGTTCCCGGTGCTGACTGATCAGCATGTCCCGAGTCTCGGTGCGCTGCTGGTACATACCCCCGATATTGGTCACCACGTTGCGCTTGAGCAGGTCGAACAAACCTCGAATGGTGTGTAGCAGCACAGCGTTATGGCTAGCCTCGGCAATCGCCAGGTGGAAGCGCGCATCGGCCGCGCCCTCTTCTGCCCGGGTCACTTCATCAACCCTGGAATAGCAGTCTTGCAGCACATCGAACGCTGCCTTCAGCCGCGCGCGATCTGGCTCGGTGGCGCGCTGGGCCGCGTAATAGGCGCAGGAGGCCTCCAGGGTATGGCGGAATTCAAGCAGGTCACGCTGCGCTTCGGCGCTGTGCTCAAGTAACTGCAGCAGCGGGTCACTGAAGGTCGAGCCCAGTGATTCGGCAACAAAGTTGCCGCCGCCCTGACGACTGACCAACAGCCCCTTGGCCACCAGTTTCTGGATCGCCTCACGCAGTGACGGGCGGGACACGCCAAACTGTTCGGCAAGCGCACGCTCGGCCGGCAGCCGCTGGCCCGAGGTCAGGGTGCCTTCCAGAATCATCGCTTCCAACCGATCGACAATGTCGTCGGACAGGCGCCGTTGGCGGACCTGATCAAAAACCATCACATGCTCTCCACAAACCCCCGGCAAATTTCAGGGGGCGCCTATTCTCGCCGATCCACGCCACGCAAACACCCATCAGCAGCGGATTTTCCCAGCCCACCAGGTGCCCGCTCATCGGCGCACGACCAAAGTTTTGCGCAGGACAAATTGACACACCCACGACAGCGCTTTTAACCTAGCGACCAGCCATTGTAAATTGGTCTTACCAATTATCCAATGCCAGTGCCTGACCAACAACAATTAGGGGCCACCCCATATGCAAACCTGGCAACAACTCTATAGCCCGCTTGGTAGTCTTGGCCTGTCCGCACTGGCGGCGGTCATCCCCATCGTGTTCTTCTTCCTGGCCCTCGCCGTGTTCCGCCTCAAAGGCCACGTGGCAGGCAGCATCACCCTCGCACTGTCGATCCTGGTGGCGATCTTCGCCTTCCAGATGCCTGTCGACATGGCGTTCGCCGCTGCGGGTTACGGCTTCCTCTACGGCCTCTGGCCAATTGCCTGGATCATCGTTGCTGCGGTGTTCCTGTACAAACTCACGGTCAAGAGCGGCCAGTTCGAAGTGATCCGCAGCTCGGTGCTGTCAATTACCAACGACCAGCGCCTGCAGGTACTGCTGATCGGCTTCTGCTTCGGCGCCTTCCTGGAAGGTGCGGCAGGCTTTGGTGCACCGGTGGCAATCACTGCCGCGCTGCTGGTGGGCCTGGGCTTCAACCCGCTGTACGCCGCCGGCCTGTGCCTGATCGCCAACACCGCACCCGTGGCCTTCGGCGCCCTGGGTATCCCGATTATCGTGGCCGGCCAGGTCACCGGTATCGACGCCTTCCACATCGGCGCCATGACCGGCCGCCAGTTGCCGCTGCTGTCGCTGTTCGTGCCGTTCTGGCTGGTGTTCATGATGGACGGCCTGCGTGGCGTGAAGGAAACCTGGCCTGCCGCCCTGGTCGCCGGCCTGAGCTTTGCCGTTACCCAGTACTTCACCTCGAACTTCATCGGCCCAGAGCTGCCCGACATCACCTCGGCACTGGCCAGCCTGATCTGCCTGACCTTGTTCCTGAAAGTCTGGCAGCCCAAGCGTTCGTTCAGCGAAGCCAAAGGCAGCGTCGGCGCCGCCGTGGTGCAGCCAAGCGGCAGCCAGCCAACGCCCTATAGCTTCGGCGAGATCTTCAAGGCCTGGTCGCCGTTCCTGATCCTCACCGTGCTGGTCACCATCTGGACCCTGAAGCCCTTCAAGGCGGCCTTCGCCCCAGGCGGCGCGATGTACAACTTCGTGTTCAACTTCGCCATCCCGCACCTTGACCAGATGGTGATCAAGACCGCACCGATCGTTGCCGCGCCAACCGCCATGCCAGCGGTGTTCAAGCTCGACCCGATCTCCGCCACCGGCACCGCGATCTTCCTTTCGGCGCTGATCTCCATGGCGGTACTGAAGATCAACTTCAAAACTGGTCTGACCACTTTCAAAGAGACCTTCTGGGAACTGCGCTGGCCGATCCTGTCGATCGGTATGGTTCTGGCCTTCGCCTTCGTCACCAACTACTCGGGCATGTCTTCGACCATGGCCCTGGTGCTGGCCGGTACCGGCGCGGCGTTCCCGTTCTTCTCGCCGTTCCTCGGCTGGCTGGGCGTGTTCCTGACCGGTTCCGACACCTCGTCCAACGCCCTGTTCAGTTCGTTGCAGGCCACCACCGCGCACCAGATCGGGGTCAACGACACCCTGCTGGTGGCCGCCAACACCAGCGGCGGCGTGACCGGCAAGATGATCTCGCCGCAATCGATCGCTGTGGCCTGCGCCGCCACCGGCCTGGTCGGCAAGGAATCCGACCTGTTCCGCTTCACCGTCAAGCACAGCCTGTTCTTCGCCACCATCGTCGGTCTGATCACCCTGATCCAGGCCTACTGGCTGACCGGCATGCTGGTTCATCACTAAAGTGAAAGGGGCCGGGCGCCAGTGAGCGCCCGGCACTCCCCACAAGCAACGCTGCGAGAATCCATGATCATTTCTGCCTCTACCGACTATCGCGCCGCGGCCCAACGCAAGCTGCCTCCCTTCCTGTTCCACTATGCCGATGGCGGCGCCTACGCCGAGCACACCCTGCGCCACAACGTCTCGGACCTGGCCGGCATCGCCCTGCGCCAGCGCGTGCTGAACAACATGTCCGAGCTCAGCCTCGAGACCAAGCTGTTCGACGAAACCCTGAGCATGCCCGTGGCCCTGGCCCCGGTCGGCCTCACCGGCATGTATGCCCGCCGTGGCGAAGTGCAGGCGGCGCGCGCGGCGGCGGCCCATGGCATCCCGTTCACCATGTCGACGGTGTCGGTGTGCCCGATTGAAGAAGTGGCGCCAGCCATCGACCGGCCGATGTGGTTCCAGCTGTACGTACTCAAGGACCGCGGCTTCATGCGCAACGCCCTGGAGCGGGCCAAGGCTGCCGGGGTCAAGACCCTGGTGTTCACCGTCGACATGCCCGTGCCCGGTGCCCGCTACCGTGACGCCCACTCTGGCATGAGCGGCAAGAACGGCCCGCTGCGCCGTGTGCTGCAGGCCATGACCCACCCCGAATGGGCGTGGGATGTAGGGGTGATGGGCCGCCCGCACGACCTGGGCAACATCTCCAAGTACCGTGGCAACCCCACCGGCCTTGCCGACTACATCGGCTGGCTGGGCAACAACTTCGACCCGTCGATCTCGTGGAAGGACCTGGAGTGGATCCGCGAGTTCTGGGACGGCCCGATGATCATCAAAGGCATCCTCGATGCCGATGACGCCCGCGATGCGGTCAAGTTCGGCGCCGACGGTATCGTGGTGTCCAACCACGGCGGCCGCCAGCTCGACGGTGTGCTGTCCAGCGCCCGCGCCCTGCCGGCGATTGCCGACGCGGTCAAAGGTGATTTGAAGATTCTCGCCGACTCCGGCATCCGCAGCGGCCTCGATGTTGTGCGCATGATCGCCCTGGGCGCCGACACCGTGCTGATCGGCCGCGCCTTCCTCTACGCCCTTGCCGTGCATGGCCAGGCCGGGGTGAAGAACCTGCTGGAGCTGTTCGAGAAGGAAATGCGCGTAGCCATGGTGCTGACCGGCGCCAAGTCGATCAGCGAAATCACCCGTGATTCGCTGGTACGCGAACTGGGCGCCTGAACGCCTGCATCAACGACCGCCTGATTGACCCGGGGCATGTGGCGCACAGACGCCACAGCCCCGCGAGGAGACTGCATGAGCCTGCCCGCCGCGTTCCTGCGTGATGCCGAGCGCCTGATCCCCGCCGAACGCCGGTTCGACGACCCCACCTCCACCCTGGCCTTCGGCACCGACGCCAGCTTCTACCGGCTGATCCCCAAGCTGGTGGTGCGCGTCGAGTCTGAAGACGAAGTGGTCGGCCTGATCAAACTGGCCCAGCGTGAGCGGGTGCCGGTCACCTTCCGCGCCGCCGGCACCAGCCTGTCTGGCCAAGCTATCAGTGACTCGGTGCTGATCGTGCTCGGCGATAACTGGAATGGCCGCGAAATTCGTGACCAGGGCGAACAGATCCGCCTGCAGCCCGGCGTGATCGGCGCCCAGGCCAACGCCTGGCTGGCCCCCTTCGGGCGCAAGATCGGCCCCGACCCGGCCTCGATCAATGCCTGCAAGATCGGCGGCATCGTCGCCAACAACGCCAGCGGCATGTGCTGCGGCACCGCACAGAACACCTACCATACCCTGGCCGGCCTGCGCCTGGTGCTGGCCGACGGCACCCGCCTCGACAGCGAAGACCCAGCCAGCGTCGCCGCCTTTGAAAGCAGCCACGCCGACCTGCTGGAAGCCCTCGCCCGCCTGGGCCGCGAGACCCGCGCCAACACCGCATTGGCCGAGCGCATCCGGCACAAGTACCGGCTGAAGAACACCACCGGCCTGTCGCTGAACGCGCTGGTGGACTACGACCAGCCGCTAGATATCCTGCAGCACTTGCTGGTCGGTTCTGAGGGCACCCTGGGTTTCATCAGCGCAGTCACCTACGACACCGTGCCCGACCACCCGCACAAGGCCAGCGCCCTGCTGGTGTTCCCCAGCGTCGAAAGCTGCTGCCGCGCAGTCACCGTACTCAAGCGCCAGCCGGTTTCCGCCGTAGAGTTGCTCGACCGCCGCAGCCTGCGCTCGGTGCAGAACATGCCCGGCATGCCGTTGTGGGTAAAAGGCCTGTCGGACAACGCCTGTGCCCTGCTGATCGAGTCCCGCGCCGCCAGCCAGAGCCTGTTGCACGAGCAACTGCAGCAAGTGATGGCCTCGATCGCCGACTTCCCGCTGGAACAGCAGGTAGATTTCAGCGAAGACCCGGCCGTGTACAACCAGCTGTGGAAAATCCGCAAGGACACCTTCCCCGCTGTCGGCGCCGTGCGCCAGACCGGCACCACGGTGATCATCGAAGACGTGACCTTCCCTATCGAGCAACTGGCCGAAGGCGTCAACCGCCTGATCCAGCTGTTCGACAAGCACCGCTATGACGAAGCGATCATTTTTGGCCACGCGCTGGAAGGCAACCTGCACTTCGTCTTCACCCAGGGCTTCAACAGCGCCGCGGAAGTCGCCCGTTACCAGGCGTTCATGGACGACGTGGCGCAACTGGTGGCCGTGGAGTTCGGCGGCTCGCTCAAGGCCGAGCACGGCACCGGGCGCAACATGGCGCCGTTCGTGGAGCTGGAATGGGGCCATGACGCCTACCAGCTGATGTGGAAGCTCAAGCGCCTGCTCGACCCCAACGGCATCCTCAACCCCGACGTGGTATTGAGTGAAGACCCGGACATTCACCTGAAAAACCTCAAGCCGCTGCCGGCCGCCGACGAGATCGTCGACAAGTGCATCGAGTGCGGCTTCTGCGAACCGGTGTGCCCATCCAAGGGCCTGACCCTCAGCCCGCGCCAGCGCATCGTCATGTGGCGTGACATCCAAGCCAAGCAGCGCGCCGGCATCGACACCCGCGAACTGATGCAGACTTACCAGTACCAGGGCATCGACACCTGCGCCGCTACCGGCCTGTGCGCCCAGCGCTGCCCGGTCGGCATCAACACCGGCGAGCTGGTGAAGAAACTGCGTAGCCAGGCCGCCGACCACGCCAAGGCCGCCGACTGGCTGGCCGAACACTTCCACACCGCCCTGGGCGGCGCCCGCCTGACCCTGACCGCCGTCAACACCGCACGCAAGCTACTCGGCGCCCCACGCCTGGGCCGCCTGAGCGCCACGCTGAGCAAAGCCAGCAAAGGCCGCCTGCCGCAGTGGACCCCGGCCATGCCACAACCGCTGCGCCCACTGGCCTTCGGCCCGGCCAGCAACGACGCCCGGCCCCGCGTGGTGTACCTGGCTGCCTGCGTATCGCGGGTGATGGGCCCGGCCTATGCCGACCGCGAGCAAAGCTCGCTGCTGGACAAGACCCGCGCGCTACTGGAAAAGGCCGGCTACCAGGTAGTGTTCCCCGACAACGCCGACAGCCTGTGCTGCGGTCAGCCATTCGCCTCCAAGGGCTACCCCGAGCAGGCCGAACACAAGCGCCAGGAACTGATCAACGCCCTGCTGCACGCCAGCCGCGGCGGCCTGGACCCGATCTATTGCGACACCAGCCCCTGCACCCTGCGCCTGGTGCATGATCTGGGCGACACCCGGCTGGACCTGTATGACCCGGTGCGCTTCATCCGCACTTATCTTGTCGACCGCCTGGAGTTCACCCCCCAGGAAGAGCCGGTGGCCGTACACGTGACCTGCAGCACCCAGCACCTGGGCGAGAGCCAGGCCTTGATCGACCTGGCGCGGCGTTGCAGCAAGCAGGTGGTGACCCCGGAAGGCATTCACTGCTGCGGCTTTGCCGGTGACAAAGGCTTCACCACCCCCGAGCTGAATGCCCACTCGCTGCGCAGCCTGAAAGACGCAGTGCAGTATTGCAGCGAAGGCATCTCCACCAGCCGCACCTGCGAGATTGGCCTGTCGAGCCACAGCGGCATCGACTATCACGGCCTGGTCTACCTGGTAGACCGCGTCACCCGCCCACGCAGTATCTGAAAACCGGCCTGGATGCAGGACCTGTGGGAGCGGGCATGCCCGCTCCCACAGGGATTGCGCAAGCTTCCAGATTTTGAGCAAGACAGTTGTTCCCACAGGCCCAGCGCATGCCCTGGCCCTGACGCGATCCCTTGTAGGAGCGGCTTCAGCCGCGAACACCGGCAAAGCCGGTGCCATCCCACCCCGCCACCATCCCGATTGAACCCCCACCATTCCCCCACAGTCCACCCTACAGGCCCACCTTCCAGAGGCCCAGAAGGAGACACCCATGAAAGGTACCGCGCTTTCGGCCCTGTTCGCGGCCGCCACCCTGCTGGCTTCGCCGGTGTTTGCCGCCGACGATCTCTGCACCACCAACCTGCAAAAGATCGATGACAGCATGGCCACCGCCGGCGCCACCTCCGAGGGCCTGGACAAAGCCATCACCGAGCACGTCGACAAAGCCAAGGCCGCCCAGGCCTCGGGCGACACCAAGGAATGCATCGCCATCACCAGCAAAGTCCTGGAGCGCCTGGAAAAAACCGAGAAAGGCAGCGGTACCGGCAGTGGCAGCGGCGGCAGCGGCGCATGAGCCCACACGCGGGCGACCAGACCGGCTGTCGACGTCGCCCGCGCAATGGCGTATACTCCGCCTCACGTGCCGTAAGGTGCGTTAGCGTTAGTGCTAGTGTGGGGCCGATTAGGATTCGACGCCGGTAGCGAAACTCTAGGTGCATGCCGAGTTGGTAACAGAACTCGTAAATCCACTGTTGCAACTTTTATAGTTGCCAATGACGAAAACTACGGCGCGGAGTTCAAGCTGGCTGCGTAAGCGGCCCTCTTGACCCGTTGCTTCTGGTAGCTTCGGCTCCAGCAATCATTAGGGGATGCCTGTAAACCCGAACTGATTGTCATATAGAACAGGATCGTCGCGTAGCACGTTGTGGGCGAAGTGACTAAAACTTACACAACTCATCCAAAGCACCCTGCCCGTCGGGCGGCTGCGGATTAAATCAGTAGACACGGCTAAGCATGTAGTACCGACAGCGGAGTACTGGCGGACGGGGGTTCAAATCCCCCCGGCTCCACCAAATGATCAAACAAAGACGTCCACGGACGTCTTTTTTTGTGCCTGCGATCCAGCAAATACGCGGCTTCCAGCGCTTTTGCGATCTTTCGAGAGTTTTTGAGTTCCAGCCGTTCGGGTATTCCAGGCGGTATTCCACCTCACCCGGTGCTAATCTTTGGAATACCGAATCAGTGCCTGAGGAGAATCTCATGCCTGCTCAAAACCTCCGCCTCTCCGATCGACAGCTCAAGGGAGTCAAACCCGCGTCCAAGGATTATGTCCTCACGGACGGTGACGGTTTGCAGCTCCGCGTACGCAGCAATGGCTCGTTGCTGTGGAATTTCAACTACCGCGAACCGGTGACCAAGAAGCGCATCAACATCGGCTTCGGGACCTATCCCGAACTGTCACTGGCGAATGCACGAAAGAAGGCAGTAGAAGCACGCGAGCTGCTCGCCCAAGGCATCGACCCGAAAGTGCAGCGCAATACGTTGAATGAAGCCAAGCGCGCAGAAACGGAACACACCTTCGAGAACGTGGCCACCGCCTGGTTCGAGCTCAAGAAAGACTCGGTCACCCCTGCATACGCCGAGGACATCTGGCGGTCGCTCACGCTGCACGTGTTCCCCGATTTGAAGACGACACCACTCGCGAAAATCACTGCGCCGATGGTGATCGGATTGCTTCGCCCAATCGAAGCGAAAGGCAGCCTGGAGACGGTCAAGCGTCTTAGCCAGCGGCTAAACGAGATCATGACCTACGGCGTAAACTCCGGCCTGATCTTCGCCAACCCGCTCACCGGCATCAGGGCAGTATTCAAGAAGCCCAAGAAAGAAAACATGGCTGCGCTTCCGCCCGAAGAACTCCCCGAACTCATGCTGGAGATCGCGAACGCCAGCATCAAACGCACCACCCGCTGCCTGATCGAATGGCAGTTGCACACGATGACTCGCCCCGCCGAGGCGGCGACTACTCGCTGGGCAGACATCGATTTTGAAAGGAGTGTCTGGACCATCCCAGCAGAGCGGATGAAGAAGCGCCGCCCACACAGCATCCCGTTGAGTGACCACGCCGTCGCACTGTTGGAGTCATTGAAGACGCACAGCGGCCATCGCGAATACGTCTTCCCGGCCGATAGAAATCCACGCACCCACGCCAATAGCCAGACCGCGAACATGGCGTTGAAACGCATGGGCTTCCAGGATCGCTTGGTCAGCCACGGCATGCGTTCGATGGCGAGCACCATCTTGAATGAACATGGGTGGGACCCGGAGCTCATTGAGGTCGCACTGGCGCATGTCGACAAAGATGAGGTGCGCAGCGCCTACAACCGAGCCGACTACATCGAGCGCCGGCGCCCGATGATGGCTTGGTGGAGTGAGTACATCCAGAAAGCCGCCACCGGCAGCCTGCTCGCCTCAGCATACGGCCAAGTCAGAGACAAAAACGTGGTGCCTATCCGCTAGCGCTGTACAAGCGCAATAACGGCGGCGACAGCAACAGAGCGCTCAAGATACAGGGCGAGCAGCCGAGCTCATCCGCTTCTCAGCGCGGGTCCATCCAAACAGGGCTGCAAAGCCGCCCTGTTTGGATGGACCTCACTTTGAAGAGCCAAAAGCCACGACGTTGTCCGGGATTTACCACGGAATTCCACCGATGGATAACCGCTTTTCACATCCTCAAGAGCGCCGAATGTAGGCCCTTGACCGGGTTTATCCACAGGCGTAGAACTGGCCGTGCAAGCGCTGTCGATGACAGCACCCCAGGTGACCCGAACCTTAAAGGTCACGCCGCTCCCGCGGTGGTTCTCCCCAAGGGCGATTCGCATCCGGCAGCTCGCCCGGTCACCTCCCCGGTGATGGATGCCAACTACATATCATGGCCCTCGTGCGCCAGACGACACTTCCTATTGCGCTGCCCTGCAGCAACCTATCCGCTTGGCCGAATATTGCGCCAACCTGTGCCCGTCTCTTTCTGTGGAAAGAGACGGGCACTCCTAACACTGCTGCAGCCCAGATCGCATATGGCTTTGCGGCAATCCCCCTCGTGACAATCGGCGTGACAAACGCCGATGTCACCAGCAACAGCCATGCAGATGATGGTGCCGCAGACCAAGGAATGGACTGCACCTGACTGACAGTCAGGCATGCCCCGGTCATCGCATTGCTGCTTGCACCTGGCTCAGGATCTCGCGGCATTGGTCTCGTCAGCCAATGCAGCCTCCACCCGCCCACCGGTAACGGTGCTAGGGAGGCCAGATCATGAGATGCCCTTGCTCCCGGACGTAAGGAGCCGCCAGTCCCGCGTAGTGGACATTCCCCACAGGTCGCAGGGGCCTTGATCCCTGATAACACTCAGCATTCTTGGCGGGATGACGTGGGGCGAGGATCGGAGAGCCGATGATGAGGCGACTGACATGGCATTGGTGGGTAGACGCGATGGCCGCAATTTCGGTTACGGCAGGCAACTGAGCTATGCAGGGCCGCAGGCGTTGAAAGACATGTTCGGGGCGGCCACTACGGCACGGTGAGGGCACACTGTGATCGGTGGCAGGCATTCGTGAAATGGTGCCGTTCAGAACAGGGGCCGGGTATCAATGATGCGCGGCAGATTGATCGGAAGGTGTTGGCGGACTACGCGGCGTATCTACGCGACGTGGTTAGGCGCGGTGACCTTGCTGTCAGTACCGCACAAAACCGCCTATCCAGCGTTAACAAGACCATGGCGGCGCTTCGCGGTGATCAGTACGTGAGGTTGCCAAGTCCGAGCAAGGCGATGGGTATGCAGTGCAGCAGGGTTCGTCACTCGGTGCCGCAGGGACAAGATCGCGAACAGGTTAAACAGATCGTCGATGCGCTTTGCCGGCATCATCAGCTACGAGCCGCTGCGATTCTTCTGTTGGCGCGAGCCACCGGCATGCGCTTGCGTGAGGCCATATTGGCTGACCTGCCACGGCTAATCCGTGAAGCTAACGATCTAGGTAGGATTAATATACAGGATGGCACCAAGGGCGGCCGCACCGGTGCCACGACACCGCGGTGGATCGCGATGGATGACCATGTTCGAGGTGCACTTACGTTTGCACGACAGGTGTCGCCTGCAGGTAGCCGCAACCTAATAGCACCACACGAAAGCTATCTGAATGTTCTGCAAGAAATCATTCGCCCTGCGCGGGACATCCTCCATGGGCACAACCTCAAAGGCTTCCATGAGCTACGAGCGGCGTACGCATGTGAGCGCTACGAGCAGATAACCCAATACCCCGCGCCTATCAACAGCGGCCAATGTTGCCAGGTAGATCGGAACCTTGATCGTGAGGCCCGGTGGCAAATCAGCTATGAACTGGGACACGGTCGGATCGACGTGGTCGCCGCGTACATTGGAGGGCGATCATGAGTAAACCTTTCGATATGGAACTGTTCTTGACGGGCATTCTGACCGGGTCGCAGGCAACGCGGAAACGGCATTTGCGCCAGGCAACGATCATGCAGGCTGAAATCGCGAAGCGCTGGCAACGAGAAACACCTTGGGCTTGGCAGAGAAAGCACGTGGCTTGGTTTCTGGAGCATCGCTTAGATCAGCGCAGTGAAGCGACGCGGTATTACTTTTTGCTGAGCGCGCGTCTGCTCGCTCGCCGCTTGAAAAAAACATGGGAGTTCAATCTTTAGCGTGGATAGGGCTTTCGCGAGCCCTAAACGTCAAGCAATCGACCCATTACACTCAGCCATGGAAGTAAGAACCGGCAAAGCAGGCGGTTACTTTAGCTCAATACCCATCTGCACACGTACCACTTCATTCTTGGTAAATTGATGCCGCTTTCAATGACGGATCCAAACATACAAGCTCTGGTTGCAGACCTCCAAGAACGAATGGGTTGGCCAGTGGGTAAAATGACCATCCTTAGCTCACGAATGCATCCAGGATGCTTTCAGTTACGGGTAAAGGACGCACGAACGGAGTGGGCTACCCTAAGCGGTTAGTTTAAAATGATTTTCTGCACAGCAGGCCTAATCAGCAGCGTTCTTTTTCAATAGGTACGTGGAAATTCTCCAGAGTCATGTTTTACTATAGGTCTCGTCTGATCCGCCTCAGGCAGTAGGCACCCAGATGAGAGAATCGCCACCTCGTTTCACGCAGGCCGCACAAGGTCGCGAAATTTTAGGACTCAGCGCGAATGAGTAAACCAAATATAACGAACGGCAACGAAAACGCCAAAACTATACGTATTCCGAAATTACGATTTCCTGAGTTTAGGAATTCGAAGGGGTGGAAACAGACAGAGCTCAGGATGATTGCCGACCCTGTTTTAGAAAAGGCTAGCTCTGGCGAGAAGAATAACACCCTGAGTCTCTCTTCTGAAAACAGCATAGTGCTTCAGAGTGAAATACTGGAAGGCAATGAGGAAAATAAATACTCCGAGCGCTATATCAAAGTTATTCGCGATGACTTTATTTACATCGACAGAAACACAAGAATGCCTTTCTCAGGCACTATAAAAAGATTGTCCAATCACTCTGTCGGATTAGTCCCTTCAGCTTACAAGTGCTTCCGCTTTCATGCAAATGAACACCCAGGCTTTTGGGAGGGGTATTTTGAATCAGGCGCGCACAAAACTCAACTTAGTAGACTTGCAAATAGAGGCACCGGGGAGGGGCAACTTAAAACCCCAGCCAATAAATTTTTCGCCTTAAACGTATGGCGCCCGTGCGAATCGGAACAGAAAAAAATCGCGGACTGCCTGAAGTCATTGGAAAGCCTAATTTCGGCCCATTCTCAGAAAATAAAGGTGCTCAGTGTCCATAAGATCGGTCTGACCCTGCAGCTATTTCCACGCAAAGGTGAATCCAAGCCTCGGTTACGCTTTCCAAAATTCCAGAATACCGGCGAATGGAAAAAATTCCCATTTATCGATGTAATGAAGGTAACTTCAGGAAAAGAGTTCAAGCCATCTGAGTACTCATCCGAGGGAATTAGATTAATACAATCAAAAAATATTGGATATAGCTCATTAAGTTGGAGCGATGATTCACCTCACCTCCCTACGACCTACGCAGACAAGCATCCCGAATTACTACTACAAGCTAATGACATTGCATTTGCGCTCTATCGACCAATACGTGATGACGAAATAAAGATCACCAAGATTAGCAAAAGTTATGAGAAATCTATTCTTAGCCACCATCTAGCCAAGCTGGAAATCATAACCGATTTGCTTTATGCAAATTTTGCATTTCATTTTTGTCGACATTTCTTATCAGATTACGCACAAAGCAACTCTATCGGCCTCGGACAGACTAGGATATCGCTAAGAGAATTGAATAAACAGAGCATTACACTCCCATCGTTGCCCGAACAAATATGCATTGCAGGCTGCCTAGACTCACTCGACAATTTAATCATTTCGAACACACAAAAGCTTGAATCTATGAAAAAACATAAGGCGGCGCTTTTACAAAATCTTTTCCCGTGGTCGGATGAGGCAAATTAATGAACAAACCGTTAGCACAATCAAACTTTAGATCTCTGAAATCGCTGGCCAAAAAGTTGCGCAAGGATTTGACAGGAGTTCGAGGAAGAAAAAAAGCAGGCGCACGAAAAGCACCCGCACCAATAAAAGGAAACGACTTTGTTCTGCTTTTTGCTCACAACGGTGTAGGCAAGACTCGTTTATCCATGGAGTTTAAAGACCTTGGAAAAAAAGAGGACAAGAGAGACACTCTATACTTCAACGCTTTCACTGAAGACCTTTTTGACTGGGATAACGATTTCGACGAGGATAAAGAAAGAAGAATAAAATTCAAATCCCACTCTCAGTTTTTTAATGGACTTGATGGCATTGGCATTGAAAGTCGAATTCGCCCCCACTTACACCGCCATACTGACTTTGATTTCACAATAAACTACGACGATGCAGAGATTAGCTTTTTTCGAGAAGAAATCATCGCAGGCAAAATCGAGACCCTTGAAGATATAAAAATATCACGCGGGGAAGAAAATATTTTTATTTGGTGTTTTTTTCTCGCCATACTTGAACTGGCCAGCTTAGCCGAACCAGGAGACCCATATTATTGGGTGAAATTTGTTTACATTGACGATCCTATTTCATCCCTTGACGAACACAACACAATTGCTGTTGCCTCCGGACTTTGCGCCCTTTTAAAAGAAGCCAGAAGCGATATAAAAATTGTAATATCCACACACCACGGACTATTCTTTAATGTTCTTTTCAATGAACTTAAAGGGAAAAATGAGAAATCCTCTCAAAATCAGGATATCAGGAAAAAATCTTATATCCTGAACCGTCCCAATAAGTCCCAAAGCTACACACTCCAAGACACAGGAGAGTCTCCATTCCTGAATCATGTAGCATCGTTGCTAGAATTGCAGGCTGCAGCGAAATCAGGCAACATTTCGCAGCACCATTTCAACTCTCTTCGAAGCATCTTAGAGAAAACGGCTATATTTTTCGGCCGACAGCATATATCTACTTGCTTTGATGGCAACCCAAATAAAAATTTATATGTCCGCTTCTTAAATATCCGCAGCCATTCAAAGTACTCCGTCTTTGAACCCGACGCTCTGAGTCGCTCTGAGAAAAGAATGTTCCGAGATATTCTTAGCACATATATTAACCTTCACCCGTTCAACACAGCACTATTCCCGAAGTCATTAGCAACAGGCCCTGCACCATGATCGTCTCGAATGTCTACCAAATCCCTTTTTTTGTTCTGAATCTCACTATCGCCAAGGACTCAAAATCACACCTTTCTCTCCCCTTTCATCGAGAAACCTTGATATCCTACCTACCAGGAGGTGAAAAATGACAGAATCAAATAAAACAATGCTTGGCAAGAGCCTCTGGAGCATTGCCGACCAACTGCGCGGACTAATGAACGCAGACGACTTCCGAGATTACATACTTTCACTCTTTCTCCTGCGTTACTTGTCAGACAATTATGAAAATGCAGCGAAGATAGAGCTTGGCGAGGATCACCCAAAAGTCGAAGATAAAGACTTTTGCGCACCACTTACGCGTTGGTACGCCAACAACCCGGAAGGTATTACCGAATTCGAAAACCATATGCGCAAGAAAATCCATTATGTGTTGCACCCGCAATATATATGGAGCAACATTGCGAACATGGCTCGAACTCAAAAAATCGAACTGCTCAGCACACTGCAAGGTGCCTTCCAATGCATCGAGCTGGAATCTTTTGAGCACACATTCCAAGGCCTATTTACAGCAATCAACCTCGACTCTGAAAAACTAGGCCGTACTTACGCCGAACGTAATAATAAATTATCTATCCTCATTCAGAAAATTTCTGAAGCATTAGCTGAGTTCCCCACTGACATCGATACATTTGGTGATGTGTATGAGTACTTGATAGGGCAGTTTGCCGCAGCTTCAGGTAAGAAAGCTGGTGAGTTCTATACACCACAGCATATTTCCGACATCCTTTCTTCCATTGTCACACTCGACAGCCAGGACCCCAAAAGCGGGTCAATACAGAGCTTGGGAAGTGTGATGGACTTTGCCTGCGGCTCTGGCTCGCTGCTGCTTAATATACGAAAACACGTCAAATCACGTCATGCCGGAATTATATATGGACAAGAAAAGACCCTTACCACCTATAATTTAGCGCGCATGAACATGCTAATACATGGACTACATGACACTGAGTTTCAAATTCACCATGGCGATACATTGGCGAATGACTGGGCCATACTGCGGGAGATGAACCCCGGAAAGAAACCAGTTTTTGATATCGTAGTTGCTAATCCGCCCTTGAGTCTCAGGTGGGAGCCAACCGATTCCTTAAACGAAGATATACGCTTCAAAAACTATGGAGTCCCCCCTAAATCTTCCGCAGATCTTGCTTTTCTGCTGCATGGACTTCATTATCTAAAAAATGAAGGTGTGATGGCAATCGTTCAGCCGCATGGCGTCCTCTTCCGCAGCGGTGCCGAGGAGCGAATTCGGACTAAACTGCTGAAGGATGGCCACATTGATACGGTAATTGGGCTACCTTCAAACCTCCTTTATTCTTCGGGCATCCCAGTTTGCATTTTGATCCTTAAGAAATCTACTCGCCCGGATGATGTACTTATTATCGATGCAACTGAAAGCTTCGTTAAAGGCAAGCGACAGAATCAGCTATCCCACGAGCAAATAACCAAAATCATTGACACTTATAGATTCCGTAGGGAAGAGTCCCGCTATGCCCGCAGAGTTACGATGGAGGAAATCAAGGAGAATGGCTATAATCTTAACATTTCTCGTTATATAAGCACGGCCAGTATCGAAGCCGAGGTTGACTTACAAAGCGTAAGCTGCGAACTAGCAACCCTGGAAAAAACCATTAAATCGGCCAGAGAAAAACATAATGCTTTCCTTAAAGACCTAGGACTTCCGCCATTATCTTGAATTTAAAAACAGCAGACTATAAGTCTCGTCGAGCTGCCTCTCTTCAAGCAAGTGGCCCAAGACCTCAACCTTTAAAAAAAGGGGCGTAGCAATTCGCTACGGTAATTGAGGTGTGTAGCTTTATGAATAATTCATCGTAATATTTTACCGAGGATACCTGCGGCAGGCATTTCCCAATGCGTGGTGCACACCACGCATAAAACTCTCTGGCGGAGGCCGGAGGGCAATCAGATTCTAACTCCATCCAGCTAATGACCTACGCAATATTACTTAGCCCAGATTCTAGCTCGCGTAAGTAGGTAAAGTCGATCAAAGACAAGATTCGTAGCCCAACGCGACCTGATGTCTAACGGATCAGCCACGGCCGAGCCCTCGGCTAGAGCCAGATACGCTGGGTGCGGTGAAGTGCTTCCTCAATGATTAGACTGTGCCAGTCGACAACAACCCGGTTGAGAACCAGGGACGGCCATGGGCACTGGGACGCTCCAACTGATCCCTTGCCAGACCGTTATGCCGCGGTAAACGGTCGACAGCAATCAAGAGCTTGATCCTGTAGGCAAGCAAGAATGAACACTATAAGCATGCCAATTTAAAGGCTGTACTGCCCCTGCCGACGCAGCGGGTCAAGGTGATCGTGAATTGCTACCGCATGAGCGGGTGCCGATGTGACTCGCGTAGGAGAGTTGGGCGGACGCTTACGATCAACCGTTGCATGCAATCGCAGATATTTGATCGCAATCGCAGATAGTTGATCGCAAAATCGCTCCTCTCGGCTCTAGACTCTCCAACACCTTGTCACGAACGTCGTCTCCACTGTCGCCTGCCGGACTGCCCCCGCTTGCATCTCCGCTGCCAAAAACGCGGCTGCATTGGTTAAGATGCGCTCCTTAGCTTGTGCATGGGTGCGGTACAGCCGCCCTAGCAGCGCTGCCATTCAGCGCTTTGATTTGGAGTATCTACAGTTGAACCACGCGGTCCACAACAAACTGGTTTCATTTATCTGGTCGATCGCCGACGACTGTCTGCGCGATGTGTATGTGCGCGGAAAATACCGTGACGTCATCCTACCCATGGTTGTGCTGCGCCGGCTCGATGCCCTGCTAGAGGCCAGCAAGGCCAAGGTGATGGAAGAGCTGGCCTTTCAGCAACGTGAAATGAGCCAGACCGAACTGGACGACAGCGCCCTGCGTGCCGCTTCCGGTTATGTGTTCTACAACACCAGCAAGTGGACGCTAGGCCAACTGCAGAAGACCGCCACCAACAACCAGCAGATCCTCCTGAGCAACGTTGAGGAATACCTCGACGGCTTTAGCGACAACGTCAAAGACATCATCCGGCGCTTCAATCTCAAGTCGCAGATGCGCCACATGGCCAGCAAAGACGTGCTGCTTGACGTACTGGAAAAATTTACCTCGCCCACCATCAACCTCACCCCGCATGACAGCGAAGACCCACAGGGCAACCGTCTGCCAGCCCTGAGCAACCTGGGCATGGGCTATGTGTTCGAAGAACTGATCCGGAAGTTCAACGAAGAGAACAACGAGGAAGCCGGCGAGCACTTCACTCCGCGCGAAGTGATCGAGCTGATGACCCACCTGGTCTTCGACCCGATCAAGGACCGCCTGCCCACCGTGATGACAATCTATGACCCGGCCTGCGGCAGCGGCGGCATGCTCACCGAGTCGCAGAATTTTATCGAAGAAAAATACCCGGACTCGACTATCCACCGCGACATCCACCTCTACGGCAAGGAAATCAACGACGAGACCTATGCCATTTGCAAGTCGGACATGATGATCAAGGGCAACAACCCTGCCCACATCCGCCCAGGCTCCACCCTCTCTGTGGACGAATTCGCAGGCAGCCGCTTCGACTTTATGCTTTCCAACCCGCCCTACGGTAAAAGTTGGGCCAGCGAACAGAAGTTCATCAAAGACGGCGGCGACGTGATCGACCCGCGCTTCAAGGTCAGTCTCGCGGACTATTGGGGAAACGCCGAGTTGCAGGACGCCACCCCGCGCTCCAGCGATGGGCAGTTGCTGTTTCTGATGGAAATGGTCAACAAAATGAAAGCTCCCGGCGATAGTGGCCTCGGCTCGCGCATCGCCTCGGTGCATAATGGCTCCAGCCTGTTTACCGGCGACGCCGGCGGTGGCGAGAGCAATATCCGGCGGTACCTGATCGAAAACGACCTGCTAGATGCCATCATCCAGTTGCCCAATAATCTGTTCTACAACACCGGCATTACCACCTATATCTGGCTGCTCTCCAGCAACAAACCGGCGCAGCGCCAAGGCAAGGTGCAACTGATCGATGCCAGCCTGCTGTACCGCAAACTGCGCAAAAACCTCGGCAACAAAAACTGTGAATTTGCCCCCAAGCATATCGAGCGAATTACTCAGTCTTACCTCGACCTGGCCAGCGTCGACCGCCCGGCCGGTGGCGACGGCATCGCCGCGCAGGTGTTTGATAACCGCGACTTCGGCTACCACAAGGTCAGCATCGAACGACCAGACCGGCGCAAGGCGCAGTTCAGCGCAGAGCGCATCGAAACCCTACGTTTCGACAAGACCCTGCGCGAACCCATGCAGTGGATTTACCAAGCGTGGGGCGAAGCGGTGTATCAGGACGCCACCTTGGGCACTCATGAAAAAGCCATCCTCGCATGGTGTGAAGAACAAGGCCTGGAGCTCAACGCTAAGCAGCGCAAAAAGCTGCTGAGCCTGGAAACATGGGCCAAGCAGTCCCTGCTGGTCACCGTGGGCAACTACCTGATGCAAGCCATCGGCAGCGAGGAATATGACGACTTCAACCTCTTCGCCAAACAGGTGGACAAAGCGCTTAAACAACTGAACAAAGAGGCCAACATTAAGCTCGGTGCCAGCGAGCGCAATCAATTGCTCAATGCAGCGAGCTGGTACGACGAAAACGCCTCCAAGGTCATCCGCAAGGTGGAGAAATTCGACAAAGCCGAGCTGGCCACCCTGCTGAAGCGACTGGATTGTCGCGAGGCCGACCTGGCCGATTACGGCTACTATCAGAGCGACAAGGCCGGCGAATTTATTACCTACGAATCCAACAGCGACCTGCGCGACAGTGAAAGCATCCCACTGGCCGACACCATCCACCGCTTCTTCAAGGCCGAAGTGCAGCCCCATGTGCCAGAAGCTTGGATCAATCTGGAGTCGGTAAAGATCGGCTACGAGATTAGCTTTAACAAATACTTCTACAAGCACCAGCCACTGCGCAGCATGGATGAGGTGGCGCGGGAGATTGTGGCGTTAGAGCAGAAGGCGGAGGGTTTGATTGCGGAAATTCTAGGGTTGGACTTGAAGGATGTGTCGGGGGTGGCAAATGGTTGATATGGCGTCCGACAGCAATGGCTATGGGTTACTTAAGGACTCTGGCGTCGAGTCATTAGGCGTTATTCCACGGCATTGGAAAACATCAAGATTCCGTAATCTTTTTTCCTTTGACAAGGGACTTAACATAACCAAGGACGATCTTCAAGATAATGGAATTCCCTGCATCAATTATGGAGAAGTTCACTCGCGCTTTGGATTCGAAGTCAACCCTGATAATCACGCCCTTAAGTGTGTGCGCGAGGACTTTCTGAAGTACAACCCCGACTCCCTTCTGCGCATTGGCGACTTTATATTTGCTGACACGTCTGAAGACATTGATGGCTCTGGAAATTTTTCGCAGTTGACGGGTGGCGAATTAGTTTTTGCCGGGTATCATACGATTATCGCCAGACCTATTAAAAGATGCGCCAAACGATATCTCGCTTACATGTTGGACTCTGTCGCCTTCAGGGATCAAGTCAGGCGCGCTGTTAAAGGCGTAAAAGTATACAGCATTACAAAAAGCATCCTTAAAGAGACTTCTGTTTGGTTGCCGCCAGCTGCTGAGCAGGAACTGATTTCGGATTATCTGGATCGTAAACTGGTTAGTGCAAGCCATGCTATACAGATCAAAGAACGCCAGATCGAACGGCTCAAAGAGCGCAAGCAGATACTGATCCAGAAGGCAGTAACTCGTGGAATTAATCCGCTCGCCCAAATGCGAAACTCTGGTATCGAGTGGATTGGCGAGATTCCGACGCACTGGGAAACATTTAGGCTTAAGTATCTTTTCAAAGAAATCAATGAGCGAACCAAAACAGGTGAAGAAACGTTGCTTTCCTTGAGAATGGAGCTTGGGCTTGTACCCCATGATGACGTCTCGGACAAGGCAATTTCCAATGAGAGCCTAGTGGACTATAAGATAGTTCGTCCTGGCCAAATGGTTATGAATCGCATGAGGGCTGCAATCGGGATATTTGGCATTTCCTCTCGGCTTGGCTTGGTAAGCCCCGACTATGCTATTTTTGATATTAAAGAGCGCGCCAATCCATCATTTTTCCTCAGGCTGTTCAAGCTTCCTTTGCTAGGAACTCAGTTTCGCCTTGGCTCAAAAGGGTTAGGTACCGGTTCTTCAGGGTTTATGCGGCTCTACACCCAGGATTTTGGCGACATAAAAGTTGCTGTTCCTCCTTTGGGAGAGCAGTTAGAAATCCTGCAGTTCATAGACTCGACCACGGAACGGATAGATAGCGCCTGCACATTGCTTGAACAACAAATCACGAGGCTTAAAGAATACAAAGCCACCCTGATCAATAGCGCCGTCACCGGAAAGATCAAGGTGCCGGGCGTGCTGGAGCCATCTAGAGGCGAGTGTCTGCCCCCGTTGGCTGGATAATTTTAGACATTTCAACCCAGTGCCGGGCTCGCCTGGCAGAGGTAAAAAAAGACAGGCACAAGGAAGCCGGCATGGTAAGCAAGACCAACGAACAGGCGCTGGAAGCTAGCATCGAGAAATACCTAACCGGCACTTGCCTAGAAGAGCAAGCGGTAGGCCGTAGCAGTTCGGTGCCCGTGCCGACGGGCCTAAACCACGGGTATCAACTGGGCCGTGCTCAGGATTTCAATGCCCGGTATGCCGTAGATAGCCGTTGCTTGTGGCAATTCCTTGAGGCCAGCCAGAGTGAAGAGTTGGAGCGTCTCAAGCAGCGCTACGATGATTGGGATTTGCGCATTCTCGATCGCTTCGACCGACTGACGAAGAAGTACGGCGCGCTGCACCTGCTCAAGCGCGGCCTGGACATCGAAGATGTGCACTTCAACTTGATGTACCCCGCTCCACTTGCCAGCAGTTCGGAGAGGGTCAAACAGAAGTTTGCGGCGAATATCTTTAGTAGCACCCGCCAGGTGCGTTACTCCCTTAGTAATCCTCTGGAAGAGATCGACCTGGTGCTGTTTATCAATGGTTTGCCCTTCGCCACGCTGGAGCTGAAGAATCCTTGGACGGGCCAGAACGCCCGTTATCACGGGCAAAAGCAATACAAGCAGGACCGTGACACGGGCCAGCCGTTGCTACAATTCGGCCGCTGCCTAGTGCACATGACGGTAGACACCGACGAGGTCTACATGACCACCAAGTTAGCCGGTGTGGCCACCTTCTTCTTGCCATTCAACAAGGGCCACAACCACGGGGCTGGCAACCCACCAAACCCCAATGGGCACAAAAGCGCCTACCTTTGGCAGGAGATTTTCAGTCGAGCAAGCGTGGCTAACATCATCCAGCACTTTGTGCGCCTGGATGGCAACAGCAAAATGCCACTGGCCAAGCGCACGCTGTTTTTCCCGCGTTATCACCAGCTGGATGTGGTGCGCCGTCTGGTAGACCATGCCAGCCAGCAAGGTGTGGGACAGCGTTATCTGATCCAGCATTCGGCCGGCTCGGGTAAGTCCAACTCCATCACCTGGGCGGCCTATCAGCTGATCGAAACCTATCCAGCTTCGTTGGAGGTTGCTGGCGCGCGTGGACTGGATGTGCCGCTGTTCGACTCGGTAATTGTGGTGACCGACCGCCGACTACTGGACAAGCAACTGCGCGAGAACTTGCGCGAGTTTTCAGAGGTGAAAAACATCATCGCTCCGGCGTTGAAGTCTTCTGACCTTAAGCAAGCGCTGGAGCAGGGCAAAAAAATCATCATCACAACCATCCAGAAATTCCCAGTGATCGTGGATGGTATCGACGATATGGCTGGCAAGCGCTTTGCCGTGATCGTGGACGAGGCACACAGCTCGCAGGACGGTAGCAGCCATGGCACTATGAACAAGGTGATGGGTGGCGACGATCAAGACGACACTCAGGAGAAGATCCTCAGCGCCATCAAAAACAGCAAGATGCGCGGCAATGCCTCGTATTTTGCCTTCACCGCTACCCCTAAGAACAGCACGCTGGAGAAGTTCGGCGAGCAGCAGGCCGATGGCCGCTTCGCGCCCTTCCACCTGTACTCGATGAAACAGGCCATTGAAGAAGGCTTTATTCTTGATGTGCTGGCCAACTACACCACGTACCGCAGCTACTACGAAATTCAGAAGTCCATTGAGGACAATCCGCTGTTTGACACACTGAAAGCGCAGAAGAAGCTCCGCGCCTACGTCGAACGTGACCAGCAAACCATCGACGTTAAGGCCGAGGTGATGCTGGAGCATTTTATTGAGCAGGTGATCACGCCGAAAAAGCTCAAGGGCCAGGCGAAGGCTATGGTCATAACTCAAAGCATTGAAGCCGCCGTCCGTTATCACAAAGCCATCAGCCGCTTGCTCACAGCGCGCGGGAACCCGTTCAAGGCACTAATTGCCTTCTCCGGCGAAAAATTGATTGATGGTGTCGAGTACACCGAAGCCGGCATCAACGGCTTCGCCGAAGCGGATACGCGAGACAAATTCGACACCGACGAATACCGCTTGCTAGTGGTGGCTAACAAGTACCTGACGGGCTTCGATCAGCCTAAGCTGTGTGCTATGTACGTGGACAAGAAGCTGCAGTACGTACTTGCCGTGCAAGCGCTGTCGCGCCTTAATCGTGCCGCGCCGAAGTGGGGCAAGAAGACCGAAGATCTGTTCGTTCTGGATTTCTTCAATCAAGTAGAGGACATCAAAGCCTCCTTCGACCCGTTCTACACTGCCACCAGCCTCTCCGGAGCAACGGATATCAATGTTCTGCACGAACTCAAGGATCAGCTGGACGAAGTAGGCGTATATGAGTGGCCGGAGGTGGAGAAATTTGCCAGTCAGTATTTCGACAACGTAGATGCTGAAAAGCTGGCTGTGTTGATCGATATCGCCGCTGAGCGTTTCGACGTGGAGCTTGAGCTGGAGGATGAGGCCAAGGTCGACTTCAAGATCAAGGCCAAACAGTTCGTAAAGATCTACGGCCAAATGGCCTCGATCATGCCGTACGAGATTGTAGCTTGGGAAAAGCTATTCTGGTTCCTCAAATTCCTGATCCCGAAACTCAAAGTGCAGGACAAGGACTCCGACGAAATCGACGCTCTGCTCAACTCGGTTGACCTGGCTTCCTATGGGCTGGAACGGGTCAAACTGAACCACAGTATTGCATTGGATGACGCTGAAACCGAATTGGACCCAGCAAACCCCAATCCGCGTGGGGTGCATAGCGGTGAGCAGGAAAAGGATCCGCTGGACCAAATCATCCAGAGCTTCAATGAGCGTTGGTTCCAAGGCTGGGGTGTGACCACGGAAGAAAAGCGCGTGAAGTTCCTGAGCATTCTAAAGGGGATTCAGGAGCATCCGGACTTTGAGCCCAAGTACCAAAATAGCCAGGACGAAGACCATCGTGCGCTGGCGTTTGAGAAGATTTTCGAGGAAGTCATGCTAATACGCCGCCGTCAGGACCTAGAGCTTTACCGCCTGGTAGCCAGTGATGCGGCGCTCAAGTCTTCCTTACAGCAGAGCATGAGGTGCATGCTGGACTGAGATAAGTGCAAGCTCAGTGCGACTAAACATGTCCGGTCGATACTGCTAGTACTGAGTCACACGCTTGGGACATTCATCGTGCGCAACGGTACTCCGATACAGGCTCACGATGATTGACTCTTCGCAAAATCAACGGACTCGGGGGCCTTCGCAGCGTTTCGACAAGTACATAACCTGTATGAACTTTGTACCTTCAGATGGAGACACCCGTAGGGGCAACGTTCCACAGCAGCTAGCCATGAGTCTCGGGTAACGTCATAACGCCCATTCGCTTGGAAGCTCCTTCGAAGTCCTGAAAGGGGCTGGGCTCAAAAATTGCCGTCCATCGGAAGCCAGATAACGCAGCGTTCCAACTGGTATTCCAAGCGAGTTAACCGATCCATCATTAAGCAACAAAAACATATAGATACCTACTTGTTTCAAATTACCCCGGCGCAACTGTGCCCAGTACCGCCATTAGCCACGTTACTTCGCAACTATTTTGACCATGCAGAGGACGAGAAGTGAATTGAGTAACGCCCCCGAATGGACAAAACCAGCCTTCAATCGCGACGCTGGCACAAGCTGCCAACGTCGTGAGCTGTCTTCCATTCAGGTACGTGGCGCAGGACGGGTAAGAAACTGGACCTCCACCCGACGATTTTTCTCGTCGCCTGGCTCAAGCCCCGGCAAAGGCTGGGAGTCGCCAAACCCGGCAACAATAACCCGCTTGGCTTGCTGTTCGTCGAGCAGTGCAATCAGCAGTTTACGTGCCTCGCGAGCCCGGGCTGCCGACAGCGTGAAGTTGTCGTCATACACCGTGCAGAACTTACTGTAGTCCGTCACCGGACGAGACACCTGGACGTTGTCCGTATGCCCCTCCACAAATACCTGGGCCTGCGCCGAACCACTCACAAACTCAGCTATTTTTGGCCCCAGGCTGGAAAGGGCGTGACGTGCTTCATCGGTTACACATGCACTACCGCGAGCAAAAACGCGGTCGCGCAAGGTGATTTTCGAGCCAGTCAGATCAAAAGATACCAACCCGGATTCGCCTTCGTCGTCCATGGTGCTGCGCATCGACTTGAGCATGTCCACCACTCGCTGCTGCTCAGTCTGCGCGCCTTGGGCTTTCTCTTGCTCGCGCTTGAGTGCGGCAAATTTGTTCTGCAGCACCGACAGCACCAGCAGCAGCATGACAACGGCCATCACCCCGGCCATCAAGTCAGAAATAGATACCCATTCATTTGGTTTCTCTTTCATGCTTCCTGCAAGACCTCAACTGGTTTGAGGGCGTGGATGTTGTCGTTGATACCCGTGGCCACCTCCAGCAACTGGGCCAACGATTGCTGAACCCTCAGGATCTCGTCTTTTGGCTTCAGCAGTTGGGTGGAGAGTTCATTGATGGAGGTGGGAACCTTCATAATGGCATCGGCGGCGTTGGCGTAGCGGGTGCTCTGGGTCAGGGTGCTGTGAATGCCCTCAAGTTGCGAGGAAACATCATTCGAGCTGTTACCCAGCGCCGTTACAACCCGTTCCAGGTTTTGTGGAAGCTCCTGAAGGGATGTTGCGATCTTCTCAAAGTTATTGGCCAACTTACCGATGCGCTGGTTACTGCTGGATACCGATTCCAGCCCACCACTGACGCTATTGCCAATCGCATCCATGTTGTTGCTCATGACCGTGACGTTCTCGCTCAGGGCGCTGCTCATGGCGGAGAATTGCACACTGGTCGCCTTCTGGACCACCGAGGCATGCTCCATATTCTTGGCAACTTCCTGCATGGCAGCATTGACGTTATCCGACATCCCGGCGATGGCGGTCGATATGTTGTCAGTTGCTGAGCGCAGATCACTGGCCATACCGACCATGCTGTCCTTGAAGCCCTCGCTCATCACCTGGATAGTTCCGCCCAGATCATGCTTCACCGACTCCATGATTTCCGAAAGCTTATGGGTAGCCCCACCCATCTGCTCAGACATTGCCTTCAGATTCTGCGTAAAGTCCTGATTCATGTTCGCCAGAACGCCGTTCAGGTCAGTCTTGACGCTTTGCAGCACCTCACCCATTTCACGGTTCAAGTCGTCGACCACCGCTGCCAGCCCGCCGGCAGCGCTACCCACCTGAACTGCGGCCTCGCCCATTTTTTCACCGGCTTTTTGCATCGCCTCCTGGTTCTCACGGCTTTTCTCGGTGAAACCGGCAAGCAATTCGTTTGTGCTTCGAGTGGCCGACTCGATAGCAGCGATCGGCTCAACAGCTTGAAGTAACGTGGCACCGTGGGTGGCGGCCTCCTGCGCGAACTGCTTGTTGCCCGACTCAATGCTAGCCAAGCCTTGCAGCAAGGTTTCGGTATGCAGCGCCTGCTGCTCGCTCGCCCGATTGGCGGCAGCCTGATGGCTATCCTGCAACCCGGCAAAGGCTACGGTCATCGCCTCAAGATGCGCGTTGTCACGCTGCTCAGCCTGATGGGCAAGGGTGTGGTAGTCCGTCAGCAGTTCAGCGAAGCCCTGCTTCATGGCTGCGATATGCGCTGCGTTTCGCGCGGTGTGCTGCCCATCAGCGTTCGATGCCAATTGCTGTTGCAGCGCCTCCAGGCTGGTGAAACCATGCGCCAAAGCTTCGGTGTTCGATGTCTGCTGTTCATTCGCTCGGTCGGCGGCAGCCTGATGGCTGTCTTGCAACCCTGCAAATGCAACTGTCATGGCCTCAAGGTGCGCGTTGTCGCGCTGTTCAGCCTGATGGGCAAGTGTGTGACAGTCCGTCAGCAGTTCAGCGAAGGACGCCTTCATGGCTTTGATATGCTCAGCGTTATGCGCGGCATGCCGAGCATCAGCCTCCGATGCCAATTGCTGTTGCAGCGCCTGGAGCTCTGCAAAGCGTTCCTTCAGCGACTCGACCTGAGCTTCATTCAACTTCGCCGCCTGGCTGACCAGCACTTTGTTGCCGGCCTGCAACGCCCCCAACCCGGTCTCAACGGCCTCAAACTTTTGCCCCCAGATCTTGTGAATCTGCCGCGCCTGCAGGTTCTGTTGCTCCATCGCCACTTTCATAGCGTCTGTCTGCACAGCCAGCGCGTCGACAATCAGTTGCGAGGAGCCCATCAGTGACTGATGCTGCCTTTCCTCACTCGCCAGTTTTTCCCGCTCGCGCATCTCGCGCGCCTGGCCGAGCTCGCCCTTCATCTTGTTGATGCACCACTTCAAGCGACGCTCTTCAAAACCACTCCAGGACTCCCATACCTTCAACAGAATGAATGCGATGATGCCCCAGGTCGACGTTTTGAACTTGGTGCCAAGGCCCTGCATCATGGCCATCAGGTTCTGCATCGAGTCATCCATCGCGCCGACGGATGAACCACTGTTTTGCAAAATCGAAGACGCTTTGTCCAGCGCCAGTCCCAGCCCCAGAAAAGTACCAAGCAAGCCGACGATCAACAGCAGGCCCGGCATCATGCCGGCCAGTTTCTCGGCGGGTGTTGCCACCGCCTGACTCAACTCGCTGATCGATCCATGCTCGACTTCGAGCCCGGAAGGAGTGGCCTCAAAATCCTCGCCCTCCCACTTGCGCTGCCAGGACACGGCATTGGCCCTCAGGCTGACCAGCAGCACTGAAAGCACCACCCCCAGGGCAATGACCGTGAAAAACACGATCTGAATGGGCTCCTGGGCGGGCGTCAGGAACTCGACGATATCCTTGATCACACCGTCACCTCGACTTCCTTGAACGCAGCGCCGCGAGCCTTGCAGTCGGCCTTGAAGATGTTCGCGAAGTCAGTAATCAACGCGCGCTCATCGGCGCTCAGCGAAGCCCACGGGCGGCCATTCTGGGCGCAGGCGATCAGCAGCATGCCAACCTCGCCACCTTCTTCGGCCAGGTATTCGCGGTCTTCCTCGATCAGGGTGGCCTCGTCCTTTTCCAGTAACTGCAGGAAACCTTCGGAGGCGTATACGTAATTGCGCTTCTCGCGGCCAGCGGTATCCAAAGCCTGCAACGTCGCGGTATCGCGGTCAGTGCTAACCACCAGGTTGCTCAACAGCACTTGTTCTTCGGCGCTAAGCGGCTCGATGTCCTTGGTCAGTTCCAGGCGACGGCGCAGTACCTTGTCCTTGGCCAGCTCCTTGTTGAGCACCGCCCATTGCTGCTCGATTGCTTCCACATCCAGCGCCCAGGCAATGATCATCTCCTCGAACACGAATGGCACCAGCGGCTTGCCGAACAACTTGATGGTCACCATATCCAGGCGCTGCGTTTGTTCCTGACTGAGTTGGGGGTTGTCGGCAATCAGGCCGTTCGCCGCTTCAATGATGAAGAACAGGTCCGGGTCTACGTTCTCGATAGACTTCAGGTCTTCCATCATCTGCTGGTAGCCGCCCAATAGCTTTTGCGCGGCGCGGATACGTAGGAAATGTTCGAAGTTCTGCACCGAGTCCTGGGCCACGGCACGGGAAACCTTGGCTTTTACCAGCAGGTAGTTGTTAACCAGCTCGCTGACTTTAAGCGCGTCCTTCTCTGACTCGGGCACCAGTGTCATGGCTTCGGCAAAGTGCTTGGCGTTAGCTTCGGCAGTGGCAATCTCGGCTTCATCGAGCATCTTGGCCTTCAGGTCACGGGCCATCTTGATGACCCAGTCCATCGCGTTCTGCAGGTTCTCGGCAATAGGGTGTTTGTCCAATTGTTCAATGAAAGCGAGTACACGCTCCAGGCCAATGGCCAACCCCTTTACCCACGGTAACGGCACGGCACTCGCCACCGCCAGCAACGCCGCTCGAGCTTTGCTGATGTACGGTTGCACCGTGCGCCAGACCTTCTGCACATCGCCTACAAAAGTCTCCGCCTCGTCAGCAAGCCAGCCAATCGCCTTGGCAGCAATCTCCTTGCCCTTTTTCACTACTGCCGAAGCAACCGAAACAACCTTGTTGATAATCGAACTGAACCATCCCATCACAAGCTCCTTAATTGACGCCCAGCAGCTTTCTTGCCGCGTCCAAGTTGTTGTTTGCGTTTGTACGTTGCTCTGTAGCCAAGGCAGTGTGAGTAGTACGCATTTGGCTGATTGCTTCTTCCAGATGTCGCAGTAGCAACACCGGTTCGCCCGGCTCCAGCAGCGGCTTGGGCAGCGCCAGGCGCAGGCAGCTGCGAATCTCGCGGCCAGAGAACCCCTCCGACAGCTCGGTGAGCGTCGACAACAGCGTCTCGCGGTCTTGCGCAATAGGAATGCCCGTCACCAGCATCCGCGACCAGATCGCATGACGCTCAAGCGCACCAGGCAGGTCGAACTGAACATGCTGTGAAATACGGCTGACAAACGCCGAGTCATAGTTCTTGGCAAAGTTGGTGGCGAAGATCACTACGCCTTCGTGCTTCTCCAGCTCGATCAACAAGGTCGAACGCATGGCGTTCACCTCGTTGTCGATACCTTGGGTCACGGAGGAAAGGCGCTTGCCCAGCAACGTGTCGGCCTCATCGAAAAACAGCACAGCCCCCTCTGCGGTGGCCGTCTTGAACACTTGGGCGATGTTCTTCGAGGTGTCGCCCATGAACTTGCTTTCAAGGTCGGCAATGCTCATGAACATCAGGGGCTTGCCCAGGCTACCTGCCAGGGCCTCAGCGGTCAGGGTCTTGCCGGTGCCGGGCGGCCCGAAAAAGTTCAGTACCACGCCCTTGCCGGCCGGGTCGACTGCAGCGAACCCCCAGTCGACGTAGATGGTCTGAAAATAGTTGATCTTGGCCAGCGCCTCGTTCAACTGCTGCCGCATAGAGGGGCCCAGCACCACGTCATCCAATGTGTAGCGCGCGGCCACCGCTTGCAGCGCAGGCTGCGGCGCGGCGAGAGCTTCAGTCTCGAGGCCTTCCTTCAGATGCGGTCGAATACGGCCGAGCAAGTAATCCTTTGAAGACATGGAAGCGCCTCGTTGTTGTCCATCACAGTATGCGCAGGGGTCCGTACATGCCTTGCGCATGGAGTTTGTCGAAAGCATATCGACGGGGTTGTGGATAACTTTATAGGTGGAGCAGAGCGAAAAGTGGCGTTTTGCCATTTACGCCATGCAAGTAGCGGAGATAGGGGTACAGCGCACCAAGCCGTGCTCCTGATAGCACTGACTTTTCGGGTTCACCGGATGCTTCGCATAAACAAGAAGCGCCTCCCGCCCATCATTTCCATGCTAAGCAACCCAGGAGGTCCGGTTCTGCAGTTCCCTGCAGAATGCAGCGGGCACTTGATAGCCAGAACAGCCCTCAGCCCCGCTAACGCCCCCGCCTCGCCAAAAACTCCGCCACTGCAGCCTCCAGCCACCCTGCCTCGCGCATCTTCAAATCAGTACTACCGCACCGCGGGCACACAACAAACAATTCCTGCGGCCTCAATGCATCACTACGCGGGGCGATGGTCTTCTTCCAGTTGCAGTCTTCACACACCAACGTGAAGGGCTTTGGTTTTATCGGCATGAATGCCTACTCCTGCAAAACGCTGCCAATAATCAGTCCGCAACCGGCACCAACGCCTGCAGCAACTCCACCTTGCGCTGCAACTGCGCCACATGCTCCCGCTCCGCCCGCAACGCCGACCGCAACTCGCGGTTCTCCGTCTCCCAAATCTGCAGCCAACGCAAATCCTTCTGGCAGTGTTCGACCTTTTTCCCAAGCTCGCCAAGCTTCAAGCCTTGCTGTATCAGCAGGATGATCCCCATCGCCACCAATGCACCCGTCGCAACCACTTCCGGCATAGTCATGCTCATGTCCTTTGCTGCCCCCGATGTATTCCGAAGACAGCCAAAAGATATGTAATGTAAAACTACACGTCTAGAATGTAGACTTATACAGGTAAAGTAATCGCGCACATGGAGAGGGTATGAAGTGCAAGCAATCCATCGAGCAGGCACGCCGAAAGATGGCACTTGGCTATCGCCTGTTCGAAACCGTTGCCTGGTGGGAAGGCCGGCTGACCACGGGGCACCTGGTGCAGAGCTTTGGCATCAGCCGTCAGCAGGCGTAAAGGACATCGGTACGTACATCACCGAACATACGTCCAAAAAATTGACACATCACAATCAGCTCATGGGCTACGTGCCAGGCAAGCAGTTCAAGTCGCTGTTCATCGACGACAGCGCTCGCCCTACCTACACCTGCTGTAACAGAACAATGAGCGGGCCCCGCACACGCTGGTCTACCCCGGTGTGCGCTGGCATGTGCGGGCCCAATGCGAAAAGAACAGCTAGTACCGCGACTTCGTCCTGAGCCGCCAGCGTGGGCGGCCAGACTTGTTCGAGGTATCGCAGTGCAACCTCAAAGAGTTGCAGCCATGGCTGATGCACGACTGACAGGCTACCCACGATCACAAGCTTTAGCACCTCCAGCGGCTACTGATGCTTACTTGCGAAGCAACTCATGCCTGAAGCGCGCCTCCAGAGAGGGTATTTCCAGCAGTACATCCTCGTCTTCCCATACATCGTAGGAACGATCCATCTCAATATCTCCGGCCATGAAGTCATCATCGAACGGAGCATCCTCATCGATCTCCTCGTAGAGCGACGACGTGTAGCCCTTGATCCAGAGCTTGCGCTTTTCGGCACTGACCACATAGCCAGAAGAGTACTCGCTACCTGGCAACCGCGCAGGCTCTGCAGAACCTTTGCGGCTGAGGGCGGTGATCGCAATGACCAGATGGGCCAATTCGTCCATGTCCGGGCAAACGAACTCGTGGAAAGCTGGCCAAAAATCCCTATCATCCTCAGAGGCTCGCCAACCTTTAGCGTCGTTGACCTCGCTAAGGTCTTCATACGGATGTGAATGGAACGTGCCAATCAGCTCCAGTTGCGGCCAGTACTCACCAAAGAAGTCGCGCTTCATCGCGATGGAGTCGAAATCGGGCTTCACCCATTCCGAGTGCCTGAGTGCAGAGGTTTCGACCGTTGCAACGACCGCAACCAAGCGAGCAGGAAGATTGTTACGCACGGGTAAGGCATACCCCCACAGCAAGCCGAACGTTTCAAGCTTCTTGTTGCTCGGCCCGCGCGCATGCGCCTTATGCGACACTTCATAAGCTTCGATCGCCGAAGTGAGCAACTGTGCCAGAACATGATCCTCAATAATTACCTGTGTCCGCATTTATTCCTTCCTGTGGATAGCTAATGGCCTGAATCGTTGCATGAGTGCCTAGGGTACTACCCAGGCATATAATGGCAATTCGCCCTTATGCTACCTCGCTTCCCTGCTCGAAGTACTGGTGGACGTGGGTTGACTCTCCCGGCTCCACCAGTTGCAGACTCCCCCGCCCTACCAGCTATAACTCAACTTGGCCGTAACCTCGCGCCCCGGGTTGTAGTAGTTCGCCGTTCCCGACCCCACCACATGCTGCTCGTCAAACAGGTTGCTGACATTCAGCGCAAGGTCGGTGCCCTTGGCAATCTTGTAGTTCAGCGCCGCGTCAAACAGCGTGGTGCCGTCGCTTTTCTTGGTGTTGGCAGCATCCATGTAATAGCCCCCTACGTACCGGGCACCCAGGCCAACGCTCACGTCAGTGCCGGCAATGTCGTAGTAGCTCCACAGCGAAGCCGTATGCTTCGGCGCCACGGTGAATTCCTTGCCCTTGAGGGAAGAACCGTCATACAGCGCACCACGCAGCACCTCAGTTTCCATGTAGGAATAGGCACCGATCAGGCTGAGGTTTTGCGTGACTTGCGCCTTGGCTTCCAGGTCCAGGCCACGTGCACGTGACTCGCCCACCGTCTGCTGCTCGATGATGCCGCTCGGCAGCACCACGGCGATCGTGACGTTTTCCTGGGTCAGGTCATAAACGGCGGCAGAGAACAACGCGTCCATGCCCAGCGGCGAGTACTTCACGCCTACTTCGTACTGCCTGCCGGTCTGCGGGGTTACGCCAACCTGCGGCGGCGAAACCGACTCCACCATGCTCACGTAGGTGGAGACTTCATCGTTGACGATGTAGGTCAGCGCACCACGGTACGAAGTTTCAGAGAAGTTGTCGCTTTGCTTGCTCACCCCGCCCACGTATTCCGTGCTGGACAGGTCCATGGAGTCATTACGCACACCCGCCGTCGCGATCAGGCGGTCATAGAAGGACAGGTTCTGCTGCAGGAACACGGCCTTGGTGGTGGCGTCGTTTTTCTTGCGGGTATAAGGCGTAACGCCTCCGGGAACGCCAGTGAACACTGGGTTGGCGATGTCGATGGAAGGTGCAAGGCTGTACACCGAACTTTGCCGGGTGGTCGAATCGAGATACTCCACCCCCACCAGGGTGCTGCTGTCGATGTGCTCGAACTGGGCATCGTACTGCAGCATCAGGTTGCCGTTGAGCTGGTCGGCATCGCTGTCAGTGCCGAACACGTAGCGCGGGATGGTGGTGCCAACCCGTGAAGCGCTGTCGCTCAGGTAGACATAACCAAAGTCATCGCTCAGCTCGCTGTAGCGCAGGTTGCTGCGCAGCGTGAAGCCGTTGTCGAAATCGTGGGTGATGTTGCCGCTGAGGCTGGTGCGCTCGACATCGTGGAAGTTATAGCTGGGCTCACCAAAGAAATCGCTGCGGTCGTATTCCTTGTCCAGCGGGTAGCCTCCACTGTTCGGCGAGCTGTTGGTCTTCAGGTAGTCGAGGATCACCGTGGCCGAGGTGAAGTCGGTAGGCGCCCAAGTCAGGCCGCCCATCACGAAGCGGTTGTCGTCCTGCGAGTGGTCGTACTCGCGGTCGCTGTTCTGCATTTTGGCCGTGAAACGGCCGGCCAGGGTCTGTTCGTCGTTCAACGCATCGCCCACATCAATGCCGGTCTCGGCATGATCATAGGAGCCATAGGTCACGTAGCCTTGTCCGAACTTTTCGAAGCGCGGCTGTTTGGTCACGAAGTTCAGCGAGCCACCTGGGTCTGCCGGGCCAAACAGGGTGGAGTTGGCGCCGCGCAAAATCTCGATGCGCTCGTAGGCATAAAGGTCTTCGCGCACGCCACGCATCGAGCTCAAGGTCAGGCCGTCACGGTAGGTGGTGGCCTGGAAGCCGCGGATCTGGAAGTAGTCGTTGCGGTCGTCCGAGCCGTAGAAGTCGCTGACCACACCCGGGGTATATTGAAGCGCCTCTTCCGTAGTGCTGACGCTACGCTGCTGCATTTCCTTGTTGGTAACCACAGACACGGAAGCTGGCGTGTTGAGGATGCTGGTCGCTACCTTGCCACCGACCCACAGTTCCTTGGCAACCACCGAGTTAGTGTCATCGTCGGCACTGGCCTTGACCTTGGCATTGATGATCACCGGCGCCAGCCGATAGTCCTCGGTCGCGCCCAGCTCCAGCGGGCCGGCTGGCTTTGGCTGCGGCACCACCAGGTAAGCACTCGGGCCTTGCTGCTCAGCCTGAAGTTCGGTCCCCTGCAACAAAGACGAGAGTGCAGCCGAGGTCCCCAGCGTACCCTGCACGCCCGCCGTGTTGCGGTTGGCTACGCTCTGTGCGTCGAAGGACAGGCTGATACCCGCCTGGCGTGCAAAGTGGTCAAGCGCCGGGGCCAGTGGGCCACCAGGAATGTCCCAGTGCCGGACCTGGGTGTTGTGCTCAGCGCTAGCAGCTTGCGCAAGCACAGGCAGCGCATAGCTGCCGACAACCAGGCCCAGGAAAGCAGCGTGCACAGCACGGCTCAATGGATGGCGCTGTAAAACCGGGGTAAAACTCATTTTCTCGCTCCGTAGAGAGGGTCGGCGGGCTGGCCTGTATTCCGGCCTTCTCTACAAGCCGAACGAGAATGAGAAAACACCTCATTTATTTTTCGTCAACGTCCTTCCGTTGTGCGTCCTCCTGGCTTGCAAACGGATCGAACGCGGGGTCGTTCAGCTTCAGGATGTGATTCTTGATGGCGTTACCGGCCAGTTCGACGTACTCCATATAGAAGTCCTTACCCAGTTGCCGCAACGGTGAGCCCTTTAACGAGTCCGCGACAGCGCGCAGCGTTATAACCCCGGAGTCCTCAGCGATGCTCTCGACGCTGCGGACACGCCTCTCAGGGGTGTCGTAAGGCTTCTGGTACCAGGTAGCGACCTGATACTGGATACCCTCCCTTTCAAGCGCACTGAACAGATGGCTGGCAAACGCGATACTGGTTTCGCGAATCAGGCCTGGGTCGATATCGAGCTTTTCAAGCAGCACCTCAGTGGGCTGATAGGCCACATACAGCAGGTCGGCGATGGTATAGCCGGGCATGGGTGGAAACACGCCTGGCGGTAGCTCGGCTGCAGGAATTGACAACTGGTCGGAATAATCTTCGTTGTGCACGGGAAGCTCCTTGCCTCGGTAGGGTTTGCAGGCGGGTGCCAGCAGCATCCGCACGCCATTGCTGGCGCGCTGTGAAATGACATTTTCCGATTAAATTAGTTGCACGCAAGATTATTTCCTGGTGCTCGCCTCATGATTGAACGTCCACCCGTGGCGCCTCCTGCAGGGCTGACAGAGGCCGACTAAGCAACATGCCAACCAGCACTGCGAACAGCAGCGCTGTTACGCCCGCAACCTGTAACACGGCGTCGAAACCACCGATGAACGCCTGGCGGGCCAAGGGAGCTACTGTTTCTCGAAGGCCGGGGTCGAGCATGGCCAGTGCCGCTGGCAGGTCACCTGCAGCAACCCGTGTAATCATGGCTGCCACCTGGTCCGAATGCCCCGGTGCCACCACAGCCATGGCCTCTTGCAGCAGCTGCCCGCTTCTCGCTGCCAGCACGCCACCAAGCACACCAATGGCCAGCACGATCGCGCCGAACCGCGTGGTGGTACTCAACCCCGAAGCCATGCCGGTGCGCTCACGCGGCACGCAGGCCATGATGTTTTTCTGCGTGTCGCCATTGAGCAGCCCCGCGCCAGCGCCCAGCACCAGGCTGGCCAGCGCGAACGCGCCATAGCCGCCGTGGCGCGTAGCCCAGGCACACAGCAGGTTGCCCACGCCCACCAGCACCAGGCCCAACGCAAACACCTGCGCGGGGCTCAAGCGGGTGGCCAGGCGCATTCCCACCCGCGGTGTCAGCAGCATGGCCACGGCAAACGGCAGCATACCGGCCCCGGCGGCCAGGGCTGACAGTTGCAAGCCGTTCTGCAAGTACAGCGGCAGCAACGTCATCATCACCTGGGCACAGGCGGCATAGGCGAACATGCCCAGCAAGGACCCCACGAAACGCCCGCTGCGCATCAGTTGCAGGTCGATCATGGGGCGCTCCTGGCTGCGCTCGACCATGACGAACAGGCCGAACAGGAAAGCGCTGATTACCAGCCGACCCAGGGTTTGCGCGCTGCCCCAGCCCACCTGGTTGGCATCGATCATCGCCCAGATCAGGTAGCCCAGGCTGCCGGCGAAAGTCAGGCTGCCCCAAGGGTCGAGCCTCGCCGCTGCACTGTCGCGCGACTCTTCGACACTGCGCATGACCATGATGGCCAGCAGCGCCACCAACGGCAGGTTGATGTAGAAGATCCAGCGCCAGCCCAAAGTGCTGGCAATCACCCCACCGAGCAGTGGCGCGAAGGTGATGGTGGCGCCCATGCAGGCGCCCCAGAAAGCCCAGGCACGCATGCGCTCCTGCGGCTGGTGGAAACGGTTGCCGATCGCAGCCAGGGCCGAGGTCAGCAGCAATGCTGCGCCTACGCCCTTGGCGGCCCTGGCCAAGTCGAGGAATAGCAGGGTGGGCGCCGCGCCGCAGGCCAGCGAGGCGATGCCGAACAGGGCAAGGCCGATCAGCAGCATGCGCCGTCGGCCAAAGCGGTCGGCCAGGCTGCCGGCGGGTAGCAGGCAGGCGGCGAAGGCTAGCAGATAGGCGCTGACTACCCATTCGATATCGGCGAACGAGCCGGACAGGTCGCGGGCGATACTGGGCAGGCTGACCGCGACGATGTTGGTGTCGAGGATGATCAGGGCGCAGACCAGGGAAGCGGTGAGCAGAGTGAAACGCGCAGAGGGCATGGTGAGGCTCCGGATGCTGAGCGGGCTGGTTTGGAGGGTGCTTTTCTCCTGCAAGATCGCCGGGGCTGCTTTGCAGCCCATGCGATTCCACAGGCAAACTTTGCCCCCAAGCCACCAGCCTTGTAGTGTTGGCCTCACCATAGCGCCGCCAGCACTCAGCCTTGTTAGCCCCGGCGGACTGCGTCATTACCCTGTAGGTAACACCCATGGAAATCCGCCATTTCCGTTATTTCCTCTGCGTCGCCCGCCACGGCCATTTCACCCGGGCCGCCGAGCAGCTGGGCATCGCCCCGCCTACCCTCAGCCGGCAGATCCAGGACATGGAACGCGAGCTGGGCGTGCGCCTGTTCGAGCGCAATCAACGCGAGGTCAACCTCACTGCCGCCGGCCAAGCCCTGTTTATCGAAGCCGAACATGCCGTGCGCCAGTTCGACGCCGCGCAACTGGGCGCACAACGGGCCGCCCGTGGCGAAAGCGGGCGTATCGAACTGGGCTACGTCGCCTCTGCCGCCTACTCAGGCATGCTCCAGCAGCAAGTCAGCCAGTACAGCGAAACCTGCCCCGGTGTGCGCCTGAACATCCGCGAACTGCCCATGGCCGAACTGCCCGGCATGGTCCGCGATGGGCTGCTCGACCTGGCCTATGTGCGCTCGCCCATGGAGCTACCGGAACAACTCGACGCCATCGCCTTGCACCAGGAAGGATTCGTCCTCGCCCTGCCCGCCAGCTCGCGGATCAATGAAGTGCCACAGATCCCCGCCTCGCGCCTGGCCAATGAAACCTTCATCCTGCCCGAGCAGATATCCGGCACGCTGGAGGTGGCGGCACAAGGCGGCTTCGTCCCGCGCCTGGGTCCGCAGCCCGGCAGCCTGGTGGCGGTGGTTACCTTGGTATCACTCGGCCAGGGCATCGCTGTGGTGCCGGAGTCGGTGGTGCAGCGCATCAGCCTGCCGCAGGTGAACTACCGGCGGATCGTCGACTGCCAGGCCAGCTCGTGGCTGAGCCTGATCCACCGGCGCTTCGAGAAAGCGCCAGCGGTGAAACGTTATGTGGAAAGCGTGATGAGCGGCACTTGATGATTGCTCAAGCCCCCTGATCCTCAGCAGCACCCAAGGCATAAAACTCATGCAGTTTGGCTTGCAGCAGCGCCTTGTCTGGCAAGCGTGTCTGATACTCCGCAATCAGCGCTGGAGACAAACTTCGATTGAGCGCGTACTCGACCACCTCGTCATCCCTGCTGGCGCATAGCAACACGCCGATGACAGGGTTTTCATGAGGCTTACGCTCATTGCGATCCAACGCTTCCAGATAGAAGTCCAGTTTGCCCAGATACTCGGGTTCGAAGCGGCCGACTTTGAGTTCGATGGCTACCAGGCAGTTGAGGCCACGGTGGAAGAACAGCAAATCCAGTGCGAAGTCGCGGCCGCCGACCTGTAGCGGGTATTGAGAGCCGACGAAGCAGAAATCCCGGCCCAGCTCGATCAGGAACTGCTTTAGCCGGTCCATCAGTGCGCAATGCAAATCTGCTTCGCCATGCACACCAGGAAGGCCCAGGAATTCGACCATATAGGCATCTCGAAAGACGTCCATAGCCGCCGGATAATTCTGTCTCAGCGCTGCTGAGACTTTTGCCGGACTAGCGACGCAGCGCTCATATAAAGCGGATTTCAGTTGACGCTCGAGCTCACGCCGTGACCAATGCTCTTGTACGGCCTTGCGTACATAAAACTCACGCTCATCATGCTGCTTGCACTGCCCGAGAATGATGAGGTTGTGACTCCAGGACAATTGTCGCACCAGTGGTGCGACTTTCTCATCGGCTCGGTACAAATCGTAGAACTGACGCATGCGGAACAAGTTCGCACGCGTGAATCCGCGCAACCCAGGCTGCGTTCGAGCAAGATGAACGGCCAGCTGGCTGACCACCGAATCCCCCCACTCAGCCCGCTCCAGCTTGCGGCTGATGTAGGCCCCCACCTGCCAGTACAAATCAATCAACTGTGTATTGACCGCCTGCACCGCCCGTTGCCTGGCATCCTGAATCAACCCGAGCACTTCCTCGAACCGGTCATCCTTTACCGAAGGAAGGGCCGCCGGCGCTTGTGCTTTTTGTCCAGCGCTCATGCATCGACTCCCTCTATGAATTCGACAGGAAGTCTACGCCCGACAAGCCGAGGTCTGACGGCCTGCAACACCAAACAAGTGTTTCAAAAAAACAAAGGGCACCCATCCACTGGTGCCCTCTGCCCTACCGCCAGGTGAACTCAATCACCCCATCGAACGCGCCCCCACTGGTTGCGCATGGCCCCGCGAAGTCACGATCCCCAGGAAGGAAATCACGATCGCCAGGCCCAATGTTGCACTCACTTCCGCCCGGTGCTCAGGCGTATACATCATCACCGCCAGCGCCCCGCCAATGAAGATGATCACCGCCCAGGTCAGGTACGGGAACAGCCACATGCGAAACTTAAGCTCGGTGTTCTCCCGCTCCAGGCGGCGGCGCATGCGCAGCTGCGAGATGGCGATGACCATGTACACCAGCAGGGCGATAGCGCCAGAACTGGCCAGCAGGAACTCGAACACGCCCTTCGGTGCGAAGTAGTTGAGGATGGCGATGGCTGCACCGATCAGGGTGCTGCCGAATACCGCAGCACGCGGTACACCCACCTTGGAGGTCTTGTTGAGGAAGGCCGGGGCGTCACCGCGCTTGGCCAGCGAGTACATCATCCGCGAGGCGATGTAGATCGACGAGTTCATGCAGCTGGTCACCGCCACCAGCACCACCAGGTCGACCATGAACGCCGCGTTAGGGATGTTCATGATCTCCAGCGCGCGCTGGTACGAGCCCACCACGGCCAGCTGTGGGTCGTTCCACGGCACCACCGAGATGATCACGAAGATCGACAGGATGTAGAAGGTGCTGATCCGCCAGATCACTGAACGGGTGGCCTTGGCGATGTTGCGCGACGGGTCGCTGGATTCGGACGCGGCGATGGTCACCGCCTCGGTGCCGATGAAGCTGAACATCACGGTGATGAACGCACCGACCACCGCCGACCAGCCCTTCGGCGCAAAGCCGCCGTGTTCGGCGATCAAACCGCTAAGGCCGCTGACTTCGCGGTTGGGCAGCCAACCCATCAGCGCGGCAAAGCCCAGGCCGATGAAGCCGAGAATCGCCGTGACCTTGAGGATGGCAAACCAGAACTCGAATTCGCCGTACTTGGCCACGCTGAACAGGTTGGTGCAGGCCAGCAACAGCACCGACGCCAGGGCGAAGATCCAGCTGTCCACCTGCGGGAACCAGGCGTTCAGCACATGCCCGGCGGCCAATGCTTCGATAGGAATCACCAGTACCCAGAACCACCAGTACAGCCAGCCGATGGTGTAGCCGGCCCAGCGGCCGATGGCCTGGTCGGCATAGGTGGAAAACGATCCGGTGTCAGGGTGTGCCACGGCCATTTCGCCGAGCATGCGCATGACCAGTACCACCAGGGTGCCGGCCACGAAATAGGAAATTATGGTTGCTGGCCCGGCCGCCGCGATGGCGTGACCAGAGCCGACGAAAAGCCCGGCGCCGATGATACCGGCGATGGACAGCATCGTTACATGACGTGGCTTGAAACCTTGTGCAAGGTTGCCATCAGATCCCACGGTGTTCATTGATGTTGTTCTCTTTTTGCTGACACAAGGATGGGGGCAGGCGTAGGCGAAAATATCTCCTTTGAATTCAATAAGTCGACACGTTGCTCGCGTGCTGTTGTTGATCTTTGGGACGCATCACAATGCAAGGTGTCAGTGCGGTTCGGGCTTCATTTAAGCCCCGCGGGGCTGTGGGAAATTACACGAGAACGCCCCGGAACTGTTCGATCACGACAGGGCATCTCCGTTAGCGCCAGATGTCGCGAATGGCATGTCCGATCGCGTCACCGGGCCGTTTGGCGCTTTTGTTTTTCATTTGGATGTGTTCCGCCTATGCCGGCCTCTTCGCGGGTAAACCCGCTCCCACAGGTCCTCCACAGGTCCTGATGCTTGTGCAATTCCTGTGGGAGCGGGTTTACCCGCGAAGAGGCCGGCACAGGCATCACCACTTTCCAGCCACCCACAAAAAAGCCCCGGTCACCCGGGGCCTCTGTTGCCAAGGCGTCTGCCTACGCCTGCCCGGTACGCTCGAAGCGCCGGGCCAGCAACAGGTAAGCGAGGATCCCCAGCACGCCATGGGCGGCCACGAACCAGAGTGCGTTGTGGAACGAGCCGGTACTGGCCACCACATAACCAATCACCAGCGGGGTAACGATGCCGGCGATGTTGCCGATGCCGTTGAACACGCCGCCGCACAGGCCAACCATGTTTTTCGGCGCCACATCCGACAGCACCGCCCAGCCCACCGCCGCCAGGCCCTTGCCGAAGAACGCCAGGGTCATCAGGGCGATCACCGCCGCGTTGCCGTCCACATAGTTGGCCAGCACCAGGCTGGTCGACAGCGCCATGCCGATGATGAACGGCGTCTTGCGTGCCCTGGACGGGTGCACGCCACGGCGGATCAGCCAGTCGGACACGAAGCCGCCAAGGATGCCACCGGTAAAGCCACAAATTGCAGGCAACGCGGCCACCCAGCCAGCTTCCATGATGGTCATGCCACGGCCCTTGATCAGGTAGATCGGGAACCAGGTGATGAAGAAGTAGGTCAGCGCGGTAATGCAGTACTGGCCCAGGTACACCGCCCACAGGTTGCGACTGGTGAACAGCGGCGCCAACTGCGCCCGGGTCAGTTTGCTTTTGGCGGTCTTGCGTTCCTTTTCCAGGTCGACCAGGGCGCCGCCTTCGCGCATGTAATCCAGCTCTTCGCGGCTCAGCCCCGGTGCGCTGTGCGGCTCATGGTACAGGCGGAACCACACCACGCTCAGCACCAGGCCCAACACACCCATCCAGACGAACACCTGCTCCCAGCTCAGCGCATGGGTCATCCACGCCATCAGCGGGGCGAACACCACCACGGCCATATACTGCGCCGAGTTGAATAGTGCCGAGGCGGTGCCGCGCTCGCGGGTGGGGAACCAGCAGCTGACGATGCGCGAGTTGGCCGGGAAAGCCGGCGACTCCACCAGGCCGAGCATGAAACGCATGGAAAACAGCGCCACCGCCGCCGACGTACCGGCCAGCCCCATCCAGCCCACAGTGCCTTGCAGCAAGGTGAACAGCGACCAGAGGATCAGGCTGATGCCGTAGACACGGCGGGCACCGAAGCGGTCGAGCAGCCAGCCACCGGGCACCTGGCCCAAGGCGTAGGCCCAGGCGAACGCGGAGAAGATCATGCCCAGCATGACCGGGTCCAGGCCGAGGTCCTTGAGCACCTCGGTGCCGGTGATCGAAAGGGTGGCGCGGTCTGCATAGTTGATGACGGTGATGACGAAGATCAGCGCCAGGACCAGGAAGCGATGGCGACCGATCCCGACCACGGCCTGCGGTGCGGCGACGGCGGATTTGCTGTGCATGTGGACCCTCTTGCTTCTCGGTGGAAGCGATTGTTCTTGTGCGGAGAAGGTGTGGCCCCTTGGGGCCTTTGTGTTGCCTGTACCGGCCTCTTCGCGGGTGAACCCGCTCCCACAGGGACACCACAGCTCCTGAGGTTTGTGGTGATCCTGTGGGACACCACAGGCCCTGAGGCTTGCGGAGATCCTGTGGGAGCGGGTTCACCCGCGAAGAGGCCCTAGAGGTGAATCACCCGATTCGGCGGCACCTCCCCCCGAAAGCAGGCCTCCAGGTTGTGCAAGACCATGCGCCCCATCTCCAACCGGGTCTGCAGCGTGGCGCTGCCCCGGTGCGGTTGCAGGCTGACCTGGTTGAGGTCACGCAAGGCCGGCGGCACATGCGGCTCATCGACGAACACATCCAGCCCGGCCCCGGCGATGCGCTGCTCACGCAATGCCTCTACCAGCGCGTCTTCATCCACCAACTTGCCGCGCGCAACGTTGATCAGGTAACCCTGCGGCCCTAGCGCCTCCAGCACCTCGGCTGTCACCAGCACCTGCCCGCCATCGGCGGCAGCGGCGACCACCAGCACATCCACGGAGCGCGCCAGCGCAACCAGGTCCGCTTCATAGCGGTACCCCGTATTCGGCTGTTCACGGCGCCCGTTGTAGGCAATACGCATGTCGAATGCCGCCGCACGCCGGGCAATCGCCTTGCCCACCTGGCCGAGGCCGACAATGCCCAGTTCGACGCCACTGACCCGGCGCGCCAGCGGCAGGTCGACCTTGCCCCACAAGCCGTCGCGCACCAGCCGCTCCCCCTCACCCAGGCGTCGCAGGGTGTTGATGATCAGGCCCATGGCCAGGTCGGCCACATCGGCGGTGAGCACGCCTGGCGTGGTGCTGACATGAATACCGCGGCTGGCCGCATGGCGCAGGTCCACGGCATCGGTGCCAATGCCGCTGATGGCGATGATCTCAAGGGCGGGCAGCTGGTCCATCAGTGCGTTGGACAGGCCCTTGGCGCCGCCCGTGACAACGCCACGAATGCGCGGGCCAGCTTCGTCGAGCAACTGCTGCGGGTTGTGATGCTGATACAGGCGGTGCACCTGATAGGCACTGACCAGTTGGGCGTCGATGGCCTCGGGGACGGGTTGGGTCAGCAGCACTTCGATGAGGTTGTCGTTCATAGTGGGCATCCGGCAGTTCGAAGACATGACTCGATGCTAGGCCGCCGTTTGATACAGGTCTAATATAGATACTGGATCGAATAATTCAGGAATTGAATCATGGAGCTGCACCAGCTGCGCTGTTTCGTGGCCGTTGCCGAAGAGCTGCATTTCGGCCGCGCCGCTACCCGCCTGCACATGACCCAACCGCCCCTGAGCCGGCAGATCCAGCTGCTGGAACATGCCCTTGGCGTATTGCTGCTCGAGCGCAACAACCGCCAGGCGCGGCTGACCCTGGCGGGCCAGAGCTTCCTCGAAGACGCCCGGCGTATCCTGCAAATCGCCGAGTCGGCCAGCCAATCGGCGCGGCGCATCGCCCACGGCGAAGCGGGCCGGCTGACCTTGGGGTTCACGGCGGTGGGTGCCTACAGCATGATCCCGCGCTTGCTGGTGCATGCCGGGCAGACGCTGCCGGATATCGAACTGGTGCTCAGCGAGCGCGTCTCCAGCACCCAGGTGCACGACCTGGAAGCGGGGCTGATCGATGTTGGCCTGGTGCGCCAGGTGCTGCCCAGCGCGCGCGTGGAGTACTTGCCGATCCACCGCGAGCCCTTCGTCGCCGCCCTGCCCGCCGGGCATGCGCTGGCGGCGCGCGAACGGCTCAGGCCGAGCGACTTCGACGCGCAGCCGTTCGTGATGTACAGCGCAAACGAAGGGCGCTATTTCCATGACCGCATCGCCAACCTGTTTGCCCGGCATGAAGTGCAGCCACGGTACTTGCACCAGTTGGGGCAGACTCATTCGATTCTGGGGCTGGTCAATGTGGGGCTGGGGTGTGCGGTGGTGCCGGCCTCGGCGCAGGCCCTGCGCCTGGAGCAGGTGGTGTTCAGGCCGCTGTTGGGGATGGAGCAGCAGGCAGAGATCTTCCTGGCATTCTGCAGGGATAACCCCAACCCGGTGCTGGGGGCATTCGTCGAGATGGCTCGGGCGTTTTTTGAAAAAGGTTAGCCTGTACCGGCCTCTTCGCGGGTAAACCCGCTCCCACAAGTACAGCGCACACTTCAGGTGCTGCACCGAACCTGTGGGAGCGGGTTCACCCGCGAAAGGGCCCTCTGATTCAACGCACCAGGCAAGGCCGTTTGTTATCGAAGCTCCACCCCGGAACCAGGAACTGCATCGCCACGCTGTCATCCCGCGCGCCCAACCCCATGTTGCGGTAGCACTCATGGGCCTTGGCCAGCTGGTCTTCATCCAGCTCCACCCCCAGCCCCGGCCGCGCAGGCACATGCACATGCCCGTCGACAATGCGCAGCGGCTCGCGGGTCAGGCGCTGGCCATCCTGCCAGATCCAATGGGTGTCGATCGCGGTGATCTCACCCGGCGCCGCAGCCGCCACCTGGGTGAACATCGCCAGCGAGATGTCGAAGTGGTTGTTCGAATGCGAACCCCAGGTCAGCCCCCAGTCGTTGCACATCTGTGCCACCCGCACCGAGCCCTGCAAGGTCCAGAAGTGCGGGTCGGCCAGCGGAATGTCCACCGACTGCAACTGGATCGCATGGCCCATCTGCCGCCAGTCGGTGGCGATCATGTTGGTGGCCGTGCGCAGGCCGGTGGCGCGGCGGAACTCGGCCATCACTTCACGGCCCGAATAGCCGTTCTCGGCACCGCACGGGTCTTCGGCGTAGGCCAGTACATTGTGTTTGTCGCGGCACAGGGCAATGGCTTCTTTCAATGACCACGCGCCATTCGGGTCGAGGGTAATGCGCGCTTCGGGGAAACGTTCGGCCAGCGCCGTCACCGCTTCCATCTCTTCCTCGCCACGCAGCACGCCACCCTTGAGCTTGAAGTCACTGAAGCCATAACGTGCCTTGGCCGCTTCGGCCAGGCGCAGCACCGCCTCCGGGGTCAGGGCCTTTTCGTGGCGCAGGCGGAACCAGTCGTCATCAGCATCGGCTTCGTTGCGATAGGCCAGGTCGGTCTGCTGGCGGTCGCCGATATAGAACAGGTAACCGAGCATCTTCACCGCTTCGCGCTGCTGCCCTTCGCCCAGCAGAGCCGCCATCGGCACGTTCAGGTGCTGGCCAAGCAGGTCGAGCAGCGCCGACTCAATTGCGGTTACCGCATGCACGGTAATGCGCAGGTCAAAAGTCTGCAGCCCGCGGCCGGCTGAGTCGCGGTTGGCGAAGGTCTGGCGCATGGCATTGAGCACGCGCTGATAGTGGCCGATCGGCTGGCCCACCACCAGGCTGCGGGCATCTTCCAGGGTCTGGCGAATTTTCTCGCCGCCAGGCACTTCGCCCAGGCCGGTGTTGCCAGCGCTGTCACGCACCACCACCACGTTACGGGTGAAGAACGGGCCATGGGCGCCACTGAGGTTGAGCAGCATGCTGTCGTGGCCAGCCACCGGGATCACCCGCAGGTCGGTGACCACAGGGGTGCTGCTGTGAACGGCGGGGGTTGTCTGCATATTCATGGTTGTTGTCTCGCAGTCATCAGTGGGTCTGGCCCAAGGCCGACGGGGCCTTGAGGTCATCAGAAGGGGCGCCCTTTGGGCGAATGCGTACAAAGAAGATGGCAATGGCCGCCAGTACCGAGGTCACCGCCAGGCCGTACAAGCCGCCCTGGATCGAGCCGGTCTGCTGCTCCAGCAGGCCGAAGGTGGTGGGGGCGACGAAGCCGCCGAGGTTGCCGATGGAGTTGATCAGGGCAATCACCGCTGCGGCGATACGGGCGTCCAGGTAACCCTGGGGGATCGGCCAGAACAGTGCCGACGCCGACTTGAAACCAATGGCCGCGAAGCACACGGCGACAAAGGCGAACACCGGCCCACCGGTGGTGGACATGAACATGCCGATAGCCGCAATCACCAGGGCACCCGCCACCCAGGCCTGCTGGAACTTCCAGCGTGCAGAACCGGCAGCGAAGGCATACATGGCCAGGATCGAGATCAGCCAGGGGATCGAGTTGAAGAAGCCAACCTGCAGGTCGCTGAGGTCGCCCATGCGCTTGATGATGCTCGGCAGCCAGAAGGTGGCGGCATAGATAGTCAGCTGGATGCAGAAGTAGATCAGGCAGAACAGCACGATCTGGCGGTCCTTGAGCAGGCTCCAGGCCGAAGGCTTGACCGCACCGATGGCCTCGCGCTCACGCTGCTCGCGGTCGATGGTGGCTACCAGCGCGTCCTGCTCGGCCTGACTCAGCCACTTGGCATCCTGCGGCTTGGAGTCGAGCCAGAAGAACACGAAGAAGCACAGCGTTACCGAGGCCATGCCTTCGATGAACAGCATCCATTGCCAGCCGTGCAGGCCCAGGCCCTGGATCTGCATCAGCGCCCCGGCCAGCGGCCCGGAAATCAGCGAGGCCAGCGCCGAGCCGCTGAGGAAGATGGCAATCGCCTTGCCCCGCTCGGCGGCGGGCAACCAGCGGGTGAAGTAGTAGATCACCCCGGGGAAGAAGCCCGCTTCGGCAACGCCGAGCAGAAAGCGCAGCACATAGAACTGGGTTTCACTCTGCACAAAGGCCATGGCCGTGGCCACCAGCCCCCAGGTGAACATGATGCGCGTCAGCCACAGGCGTGCACCAACCTTCTGCAGCAGCATGTTCGAAGGCACTTCGAACAGTGCGTAGCCGATGAAAAACAGGCCCGCGCCAAAGCCAAAGGCCGCAGCGCTGATACCCAGGTCGCTTTCCAGGTGTGGGCGGACGAAGCCGATATTGACGCGGTCGAGGTAGTTGACGATGAACATGATGACGAACAGCGGCAGGACGTGGCGCTTGACCTTGGCCACGGCGCTGGCCAACGTGTCGCCTTCATTCCGGGCAGACGGAGCGAGGGTGTCGTTCACTTGCGGATCTCCCACTAATTGTTTTTGTGCGGGTCGAGGTTGTCTGACATGGCAGTGGGGATGAGCATATGCGCAGCGCAGTTGTACGACAAGATGATCAAAGTCGGCAAAATAACAAAATACAAGCTGTCACAATGCAAGTTTGCAGCGATCTTTCAAAAACAGAGAAGCTACTGGCGGCTTTGGCCGCTGGAAAAATCGGCAAAAAATATTTTTATGATTTAACTTGTCGTACAAGCACAACAAGAAGCGGATCACACCATGGAAACCGAACACGTCCATAAACGCGGCCACAGCCGCGCCCACGACCTGGTCTCCAGCCTGACCCAGCAGATTTTGCTAGGCACCTTCAAACCAGGCGACAAGTTGCCCTCGGAGAACACCTTGGTGCGCGAACACGGGGTCAGCCGCACGGTGGTCCGCGAAGCCTTGTCGAAGTTGCAGGCCTCGGGGCTGGTGGAGCCTCGCCACGGTATCGGTACCTTCGTGATGGAGCGCCAGGCCCAGGCTGGCCTACGCATCGCGGCGGAAAGTGCGGCGAATGTGCGCGACCTGCTGGAACTGCGCATTGGCCTCGAAGGCCAGGCCGCTGCCCTGGCTGCGCTGCGCCGTGATGAAGGGCACCTGGCGCGCATGCGCCAGGCCCTGGATGACTACCAGGACCTGGCCGCCGCGGGCGACAGCTGCATCGAAGCCGACCGGCGCTTTCACCTGCTGATTGCCGAGGCTACCGGCAACCTGTATTTCACCGAGATGCTGCTGCAGCTGGGCAACGGCCTGATCCCGCGCAACCGTATGGCTGCGGCCGAACGCAGCGGGGCCAAGCTGGCGCGGCAGGCGTACCTGGCCAACCTGGAGCATGAGGCGATCCTCAATGCCATCCGCCGGCAAGACCCGGATTCGGCCCGGGCGGCGGTGTGCCTGCACCTGTCCAACAGCCGGGACCGGCTGTTGCCCTAGGGCCCAGGGATCGTCTTTGGTGATGTTGCGCCTGTGAGATCGAGCGCCGCAGCGTTCGCCGTGACATATTCAGCGCCTGTGAAATCGAGCGCCGCCAGTGTTCGCCGAAACATTTTCAGCGCCTATGAGATCGAGCGCCGCCCGCGCGGCGCTTCGCGGCTAA
>NZ_JBIVIF010000032.1:0-80145 GCF_044749595.1 Pseudomonas sp. NPDC089392 | reverse complement strand
CAGGCGCATAAAAAATCCGATGCTCGTTTCCAAGCATCGGATTTTGCGGCCTATGGGCTAAAGGTCAATGCGTCAGTCTTAACTGACTGGCATTAACCCTCGGGTGCCCTTTTTGTACCTGACAGTTATGCAACGCGCTCCTACAAGGACCGCGTCAGTTTCAGTAGTCCGCCGGCGCCTCCAGCAACATCTGCCGAAACTCCTGCAGCGGTAACGGCCGGCTATGCAGATACCCCTGGTACAAGTGGCACCCCAGCCGTTCCAGAAACTCCAGCTGTTCAGTCAGCTCCACCCCTTCGGCAATCACCGCCAGGTCCAGGCTGCGGGCCATGGCGACGATGGCGCGGACAATTTCCGCATCATTCGGGTCGACCGGGGCATCGCGCACAAAGGTCTGGTCGATCTTCAAGGCATCCACCGGCAGGCGCTTGAGGTAGGTCAGCGAGGAATAGCCGGTACCAAAGTCATCCATGGCAAAACTCACCCCGTAACGCTTCAGTTCACGCATCTTGCTGATGGTGTCTTCCAGGTTCTGGATAACGATGCCTTCGGTGATTTCCAGCTTCAGCATATGCCGTGGCAGGCGGTAGTCATCCAGGCTGCGCAGTACCCGCCCGACAAAGTCGTTCTGGCGAAACTGCCGCGGGCTGATGTTCACGCACAGGCTGAAATCATCGGCGTCGATCAGCCCGTCGCCGAGCATGCGCGCGCAGGCGTCGCAAGCTTCGTCGAGGATCCAGCTGCCAACTTCCAGGATCAGGCCGCTTTCCTCCAATACCTGGATGAACTGCGCGGGCGGTTGCTGGCCCAGTTGCGGGTGGTGCCAGCGTAGCAGCACTTCGGCACCGACGATGCGGTTGTCGCGGGCATCCACCTGCGGCTGAAAATGCAGCGCCAGTTCGCCGCGGGCCAGGGCCAGGCGCAGGTCGTTCTCCATGCGCAGGCGCTCGCTGGCGGCCTTCTGCATGGTGGTGTGGAACAGTTGGGTGGTGTTGCGCCCGGAATCCTTGGCCCGGTACAGGGCAATATCGGCGCGCTTGAGCAGGTCGGCCGGGGTGGCGCCGTGGTCAGGGATCAATGCCACGCCGATGCTGGGGGTAACTTGCAAGCGCTGGCCGTCCAGTGACATCGGCTCGGCCAGCAGCTCACGGAGGGTATCGGCCAGCTCACGGACCTTTTCCTCCACCAGCTCACGGCTGCCCTCCAGGCCGCTGAGCAGCACCACGAACTCGTCGCCACCCAGCCGTGCCACGGTGTCTTCCAGGCGCACGCTGGCCTCCAGGCGGGCGGTGATGATCTTCAGCACCGTGTCGCCCACCGGGTGGCCCAGCGAGTCGTTGATGTGCTTGAAGTGGTCGAGGTCGAGGAACAGCAAGGCGCCGCGCAGGTTGTGGCGCTTGAGCAGGGCGATCTGCTGGCTCAGGCGGTCCATCAGCAGGGCGCGGTTGGGCAGGTTGGTAAGCGGGTCGTGGTAGGCCAGGTGGCGAATCTGCGCCTGGGCGTTCTTCAGCTGGCTGACATCGCGGGCCGTCAGCAGCAGGCAGTCCACCTCGTTGAGGGTGATCGGCTCCACCGACACTTCCACGGTCAGGATATCGCCGCGCTTGTTGCGCCCAAGCATCTCGCGGTGGTGCACCCGGCCGTACTCGCGCAGCTCGGCCAGCAAGGCGCTGCGTTGCTTGTCGTCGGCCCAGATACCGATCTCGTACACCGTATGGCCGACGACTTCGTCGGCGCTGTAGCCGGTCAGGCGGCAGAAGCCGTCGTTGATTTCCAGGTAGCGGCCGCTGTGCCGTTCAGTGATGGTGATGGCGTCGGGGCTGGAGTGGAAGGCCTTGGCGAATTTCTCCTCGCTGGACTTCAGCGCCGCTTCGGCCCATTGCTGCTGGGTGATGTCGCGCAGGGTGGTCACGCTGCAGGGCTGGTCGTCGACGGTGATCTGGCGGCTGGAAACCACGCAGGTCAAGGGCGCGCCGTTGCGGTGGTTGACCACTACGGCGACATTGCTCAGGGCCCGCTCACGGATCACCCGCTCGATGCGTTGCGCGCGTTCGATGGACTCGGCCCACAGGCCGATTTCCTCGGCGGTGCGGCCGATGACCTGGTCGGTGTCCCAGCCGAAGGTCTGGGTGAATGCCGGGTTGATCTCGATGAACTGGCCGGTGTCCTGGCGGGTGACGCAGATCGGGTCGGGGCTGACCTGAAACAGGCTGGCGAATTTCTCTTCCGAGGCGCTAAGGCGCTGTTCGCGCTCTACCTGGTCGGTGATGTCGAGCAGGGTGCCGGCCATGCGCAGCGGGTTGCCTTGCTCGTCGCGGTACAGCCGGGCGCGGCTTTCGATGTAGCGTGAAATGCCGTTTTCCAGCTGCACCCGGTAGGTGATCTGGTAGTTGCCAGCGGGCCCTTCGCGCAAGCTGCGGTAGGCCTGGCGCATGCAGTTTCGCTCTTGCTCCGGCACCCCTTCGAAAAACGCGTCGAACGATTCGTGAAAGGGGATGGGCGGCAGGCCGTGTAGCTGCGCGGCACGGGCCGAGCCGTAGAGCATGCCGCTGGGGATATGCCAGTCCCAGGTGCCCAGCTGCGCCGAGTCCAGGGCCAGGTCCAGGCGTTCCTGGCTGTCCTTCAGCGCCTGCTCGGCGCGCTTGCGCTCGGTGGTGTCGACAAAGGTGCTGATGAGGAAGGTCACGCCCTCCAGCTCGATGCCTTGGGTACAGAGAATGCCGTCATGGACTTTGCCGCTGGTGGCGCGGAACTGCACCTCCATGATCAGCGGGCCGCTGTTGGCGCGGGTTGACTCCATTACCTGGTGGCGCTGCTCGGGGTTGACCCACAGCCCCAGCTCCAGGCTGGTCTTGCCGATCACCTGGCTGCCGGGCCAGCCGAACATGTCTTCGAAGTGCTGGTTGACCTCGAAGATCATGCCGTCGTGGCGACGGGTCAGCAAAATGGCGTTGGGGCTGAGGTGGAACAGGGTGGCGAAACGCTTTTCCGAATTGATCAGCGCCGTTTCCCGCTCGCGCTGGCGGGTAATCTCGCGGATCACCCCGATCATCTGTGGCCGGCCATGCTGGTCATGGGTCAGGCTGCCGTTGATCTCCAGCCAGTGCAGGCTGCCGTCCGGCCAGCGGATGCGGTGGCGCATGGCCTGCTCCACCGGCTCACCATTGAACACGGCCTGGAACACCTGGCGCGTACGCGCGCGGTCTTCTTCGGGCAGCAGGTCGAGGTAGTCGACATCGGCGGGTAGCGGGCGCTGCGGGTCGAAGCCGAACAGCGCCTGGGTGCCACGTGACCAGCTGACCCGGCCGCTTTCAATATCCCATAGCCAGGCCCCCAGGCGCGCGCCGTTGAGCGCGGCCAGCAGTTGTGGGGCGTTCTGCCAGGCCTGCTCGGATTCCTGAGGGTCGGCCGCAGGTATTCGCGGCAGGCGCAAAAAGCGGTTTGCTGATTTGGGCATTGGTACCAGACCTTTGGCGTATGACGCGTCCTTGGAGTTGGAAATGCCGGGCTGACGGCCGGTCAGGCGGACCCTGCGTGGCTGTCGAGCAGGGCCATGAATGCCCTGGCCGCGTTCGATAGCGTACGCTCCGTGTGCAAAATGTAGCCTAGCTGGCGCGACAGCTGTATGCCGGGCAAGGCGATGGGTGCAACCTGTTCGTCGAGCATGGTGCGCGGCAGCACGCTCCAGGCCAGGCCGATCGACACCATCATCTTGATGGTTTCCAGGTAGTTGGTGCTCATGGCGATGTTCGGTGTCAGGCCCTGGCTTTCGAACAGGCGCTGGACAATATGGTGGGTGAAGGTGTTGCCGCCGGGGAACACCGCCGGGTGGCGGGCGACATCGCTCAGGCTGACGGCCTGGTTGTTGGCCAGCGGGTGCTCGGGGGCGGCGACGAAGTCCAGGGCGTCATCCCATACCGGCACCGCCTTGACCAGGTGGTGCGGCTCTGGCGCCAGGGTGATCACGGCAATCTCGGCGCGGCCATGCAGAATCTCGTCGTAGGCCTGTTCCGAATCCATGAACTGAATATCCAGCGCCACGGCCGGGTACTGGCGGGTGAACGCCCGCAGCAACGGGGGCAGGCGGTGCAGGCCGATGTGGTGGCTGGTGGCCAGGGTCAGGCGACCGCTCACCGCCCCGGTCAGGTTGGTCAGTGCCCGTCGCGTATCATCGAGTACGTTGAGGATCTGGTAGGCCCGCGGCAGCAGGGCGCGCCCGGCCTCGGTCAGGGTCACCTCGCGGCCCAGGCGGTCGAACAGGCGCACGTCCAGCTGCTGCTCCAGGCCAGCGATGCGTTTGCTGATGGCCGGCTGGGTCAGGAACAGGCGTTCAGCCGCCCCGGAAAAGCTGCCGGTCTCGGCAATGGCGATAAAGGCGCTGAGGTTGGCCAGGTCCATGGTTTGGTATTCCTTTGGGTTATCCAAAGCATAAAAATTATGAATTTGAGTTATTCAATCTAACCCCATAGCATCGTCCGTACAAGCCAAGGGGTTTTTGGCATAGAAAGACGCTGATGAGGAACAGTCTGATGGCTGGCAAAACGCTCTACGACAAACTCTGGGAAGCCCATGAGGTCAAGCGCCGTGATGACGGCTCGTCCTTGATCTACATCGACCGCCACATCATCCACGAAGTGACGTCGCCCCAGGCCTTCGAAGGCCTGCGCCTGGCCAACCGCAAGCCGTGGCGCATCGACACCAACATCGCCACGCCGGACCACAACGTACCAACCACGCCAGAGCGCAAGGGCGGTATCGAGGCCATCGTCGACCAGGTGTCGCGCCTGCAGGTGCAGACCCTCGACGAGAACTGTGACGAATATGGCATCGTCGAATTCAAGATGAATGACGAACGCCAGGGCATCGTCCACGTCATCAGCCCGGAGCAGGGTGCCACCTTGCCAGGCATGACCGTGGTCTGCGGCGACTCGCACACCTCCACCCATGGCGCCTTCGGTGCCTTGGCCCATGGCATCGGCACCTCCGAAGTCGAGCACGTGCTCGCCACCCAGTGCCTGGTCGCCAAGAAGATGAAGAACATGCTGGTGCTCGTGGAAGGCCAACTGCCGGCCGGCGTTACCGCCAAGGACATCGTGCTGGCCGTGATCGGCAAGATTGGCACCGCCGGTGGTAACGGCCATGCCATGGAATTCGCCGGCAGCGCCATCCGCGAACTGTCGATGGAAGGCCGCATGACCATCTGCAACATGTCCATCGAGGCCGGTGCCCGTGTGGGCCTGGTGGCTACCGACGCCACCACCGTTGCCTACGTCGAAGGCCGCCCGTATGCGCCGAAGGGCGAGCAGTGGAAACAAGCGGTCGAATCGTGGAAAGACCTGGTGTCGGATGACGACGCTGTGTTCGACACCGTGGTCGAACTGGATGCCAGCCAGATCAAGCCGCAGGTCAGCTGGGGCACCTCGCCCGAGATGGTTTTGGCCGTCGACCAGCGCGTGCCGGACCCGGCCGCCGAGGCCGACCTGGTCAAGCGTGGTTCGATCGAGCGCGCCTTGAAGTACATGGGCCTGACCGCCAACCAGGCGATCACCGATATCAAGCTGGACCGCGTGTTCATTGGCTCGTGCACCAACTCGCGGATCGAAGACCTGCGCGCCGCGGCAGAAATTGCCAAGGGCCGCAAGGTAGCCGCGACCGTCAAGCAAGCCATCGTCGTGCCGGGTTCGGGCCTGGTCAAGGCTCAGGCAGAGCGTGAAGGCCTGGACAAGATCTTCCTCGAAGCGGGCTTCGAATGGCGTGAACCAGGCTGCTCGATGTGCCTGGCGATGAACCCGGACCGCCTGGAGAGCGGCGAGCACTGCGCGTCCACCTCCAACCGCAACTTCGAAGGCCGTCAGGGCGCCGGTGGCCGTACCCACCTGGTCAGCCCGGCCATGGCCGCCGCCGCTGCGGTAGCCGGCCACTTCATCGATGTCCGCGAGTTGATCCAAGGGAGCGCAGCATGAAAGCCTTTACCCAGCACATTGGCCTCGTCGCGCCGTTGGACCGTGCCAACGTCGACACCGACCAGATCATCCCCAAGCAGTTCTTGAAGTCGATCAAGCGCACCGGCTTCGGCCCGAACCTGTTCGACGAGTGGCGTTACCTGGACGTGGGTCAGCCCTACCAGGACAACAGCAAGCGCCCGCTCAACGAAGAGTTCGTGCTCAACCACGCACGCTACCAGGGTGCCAGCGTGTTGCTGGCGCGGGAGAACTTTGGTTGCGGCTCCAGCCGTGAGCACGCCCCGTGGGCGCTGGACGAGTACGGCTTCCGCAGCGTGATCGCGCCGAGCTTTGCCGACATCTTCTTCAACAACAGCTTCAAGAACGGCTTGCTGCCGATCATCCTCAGCGATGAGGAAGTGGACGAGTTGTTCAAGCAGGTCGAAGCCAACCCGGGCTACCAGCTGACCATCGACCTGCAGGCGCAGGCGGTGACTCGCCCGGATGGCAAGGTGCTGCACTTCGAGATCGATGCGTTCCGCAAGCACTGCCTGCTCAACGGCCTGGACGATATCGGCCTGACCCTGCAGGACAGCGATGCGATCAAGGCCTTCGAAGGCAAGCACCGCGCCGGGCAGCCTTGGCTGTTCCGTGATGCCTGAAGTTTATAGGTGACAGTGCCGGCCTATTCGCGGGTAAACCCGCTCCCACAGGTTCAGCGCAGGATTCGAAACCTGTAGAGGTCCTGTGGGAGCGGGTTTACCCGCGAAAGGGCCGGTACAGGCAACAAAAAACCAAAAGGATTGACACATGACCAGCACCCAGCACACCGACGTGGTCCAGCGCCAGTTCGGCGAACAGGCCAGTGCCTACCTCAGCAGCGCCGTACACGCCCAGGGCAGTGAATTCGCCCTGCTGCAGGCCGCGCTGGCGGGGCAGGGCAGTGCCCGCGTCCTGGACCTGGGTTGCGGTGCCGGCCATGTCAGCTTCCACGTCGCCCCGCTGGTTGCCGAAGTGGTCGCCTACGACCTGTCGCAAGCCATGCTCGACGTGGTCGCCAGCGCCGCCGCCGAGCGCGGCCTGGCCAATATCACGACCGAGCGCGGCGCCGCCGAGCGCTTGCCGTTCGCCGATGCTTCGTTCGAATTCGTCTTCAGCCGCTACTCGGCCCACCACTGGAGCGACCTGGGCCTGGCCCTGCGGGAAGTGCGCCGGGTGCTCAAGCCCGGTGGCGTGGCGGCGTTCATCGACGTGATGTCGCCGGGCAGCCCGTTGCTCGACACCTACCTGCAAACGGTCGAGGTGTTGCGCGACACCAGCCATGTGCGTGACTACTCCGCCGCCGAATGGCAGCGCCAGGTCAGCGAAGCCGGCCTGCATGTGCGCAGCCATACCCGCCAGCCGCTGCGCCTGGAGTGGAACACCTGGGTCGAGCGCATGCGCACCCCAGAGCCGATGCGCGTAGCCATCCGCCAATTGCAGCAAGCCATGGGCGAAGAAGTACGGCAGTATTACCAGATCGAGGCCGATGGCTCGTTCAGCACCGATGTGCTGGTGCTGTGGGCCGAGCGATAAGAACTTTTCGGTGGGGCCCGCTTGGTCGCACCGCGTGAATGGATAGAGGAAAGCATGAGCAAGCAGATTCTGATTCTCCCAGGTGACGGTATCGGCCCGGAAATCATGGCCGAAGCCGTGAAAGTGCTGGAGCTGGCCAACGACAAGTTCCAGCTCGGCTTCAGCCTGGAGCACGACGTGATCGGTGGCGCGGCCATCGACAAGCACGGCGTGCCACTGGCTGACGAAACCCTGGAGCGTGCGCGCAAGGCCGATGCCGTGCTGCTGGGCGCCGTGGGCGGGCCGAAGTGGGACAAGATCGAACGTGACATCCGCCCTGAGCGCGGCCTGCTGAAAATCCGTTCGCAACTGGGCCTGTTCGCCAACCTGCGCCCGGCCATCCTCTACCCGCAACTGGCCGATGCCTCGTCGCTGAAGCCAGAGATCGTTTCCGGCCTGGATATCCTCATCGTCCGTGAGCTGACCGGTGGTATCTACTTCGGTGCCCCGCGTGGCCAGCGCGAGCTGGAAGGCGGCGAGCGCCAGGCCTACGACACCCTGCCGTACAGCGAAAGCGAAGTGCACCGCATTGCCCGTGTCGGCTTCGACATGGCCCGCGTACGTGGCAAGAAGCTGTGCTCGGTGGACAAGGCCAACGTCCTGGCCTCCAGCCAGCTGTGGCGTGAAGTGGTCGAAGACGTGGCCAAGGGCTACCCGGATGTCGAACTGAGCCACATGTACGTCGACAACGCTGCCATGCAGCTGGTGCGTGCGCCCAAGCAGTTCGACGTGATGGTGACCGACAACATGTTCGGTGACATTCTGTCGGATGAAGCTTCCATGCTGACCGGTTCCATCGGCATGCTGCCTTCGGCGTCGCTGGATGCCGACAACAAGGGCATGTACGAGCCGTGCCACGGCTCGGCGCCGGACATCGCAGGCCTTGGCATTGCCAACCCGCTGGCGACCATCCTGTCGGTGTCGATGATGCTGCGTTACAGCTTCAATCAGACGGCTGCCGCCGAGGCGATCGAGAAGGCCGTGAGCCTGGTTCTGGACCAGGGTCTGCGCACCGGTGACATCTTCTCGGAAGGCTGCCGCAAAGTTGGTACGCAGGAAATGGGCGACGCAGTAGTCGCAGCGCTGCGGAATCTGTAATCTCTCTGGCCCGCCACCCAAAATTCCCGGTGGCGGCCCACTTTTAGCAAAGGTGTAGTTGCGATGAAACGTGTAGGTCTGATCGGTTGGCGCGGTATGGTCGGTTCCGTGCTCATGCAGCGGATGCTGGAGGAGCAGGATTTCGACCTTATCGAGCCGGTGTTCTTCACTACCTCCAATGTTGGCGGCCAGGGCCCGAACGTGGGCAAGGATACAGCGCCGCTCAAGGACGCTTATTCGATTGAAGAGCTCAAGACCCTCGACGTGATCCTGACCTGCCAGGGCGGCGACTACACCAACGAGGTCTTCCCCAAGCTGCGTGAAGCCGGCTGGCAGGGTTACTGGATCGACGCTGCCTCGTCCCTGCGCATGCAGGATGACGCGGTGATCATCCTCGACCCGGTCAACCGCAAGGTCATCGACCAGCAGCTGGACGCCGGGACCAAGAACTACATCGGCGGCAACTGCACCGTCAGCCTGATGCTGATGGGCCTGGGTGGCCTGTTCGAGGCTGGCCTGGTCGAGTGGATGAGCGCCATGACCTACCAGGCGGCCTCGGGCGCCGGTGCGCAGAACATGCGCGAGCTGATCAAGCAGATGGGCGCTACCCACGCGGCCGTAGCCGATGACCTGGCCAACCCGGCCAGCGCCATCCTCGACATCGACCGCAAGGTTGCCGAGGCCATGCGCAGCGAAGCGTTCCCGACCGAGAACTTCGGCGTGCCACTGTCTGGCAGCCTGATCCCGTGGATCGACAAAGAGCTGCCGAACGGCCAGAGCCGTGAAGAGTGGAAGGCCCAGGCCGAGACCAACAAGATCCTTGGCCGCTTCAAGAGCCCGATCCCGGTCGACGGCATCTGCGTGCGCATCGGCGCCATGCGTTGCCACAGCCAGGCGCTGACCATCAAGCTGAACAAGGACGTGCCGCTGGCCGACATCGAAGGCATGATCAGCCAGCACAACCCCTGGGTGAAACTGGTGCCGAACCAGCGTGAAATCAGCATGCAGGAGCTGAGCCCGACCAAGGTCACTGGCACCCTGAACATCCCGGTTGGCCGCCTGCGCAAGCTGAACATGGGTTCGCAGTACCTGGGCGCGTTCACCGTGGGTGACCAGCTGCTGTGGGGCGCTGCGGAGCCGCTGCGCCGCATGCTGCGGATTCTGCTGGAGCGTTGATCGTTCTGGTTTGACTGAAAACCCGTGCTGGCGACAGTGCGGGTTTTTTTATGCCGGGTGATGGTGGGGGATTGGGTTGGGGATTGGGTGGGGCAGCAGGTGCATGGCGCGATATTTTCGGCGCCTGCGAGACCGAGCGCCGCCCGCGCGGCGCTTCGCAGCACAAGGCTGCTCCTACATCTGTTTCGGGCCAATTATTCCTGAGGCAGAGGCGCGCGACCCCCTTGGCGTCCACCTCGATATCGTGTCGGGCAAACAAGGCGGTCGCGTGCGCTGGCACAGGCGTGACTGGCCCGAAACAAATGTAGGAGCAGCCTTGTGCTGCGAAGCGCCGCGCGGGCGGCGCTCGATCTCACAGGCGCTGCAAATCTTGCGACAGGCCTCCGTCAGCCATCACACAATCTACTGCAGAACCTTACCCGGCCAAGCTAAGGCCATCACAGACAAAACCCTACAATCCGAGTAAAGTGCCGCCCCCGCCGTTTTCAGCAAAAGGATCCCTTCCATGACACACCCATTGGACATCGCCGTCGTCGGCGCCACCGGCAGCGTCGGTGAAGCCTTGGTGCAGATCCTCGAAGAGCTGGATTTCCCGGTCGCCACCCTGCACCTGCTGGCCAGCATGGAATCGGCGGGCAGCAGCGTGATGTTCGCCGGCAAGAAGCTCAAGGTGCGCGAAGTGGACAGCTTCGACTTCGCCCAGGTCAAACTGGCCTTCTTCGCCACCGGCGCCGCAGTCAGCCGCAGCTTTGCCAGCAAGGCGCTGCAGGCGGGCTGCACGGTCATCGACCTGTCCGGCGACCTGGACGACGCCCTGGCCCTGGTACCCGAAGCCAACGCCGAACGCCTGGCCGGCCTGGCGCTGCCTGCGCGCATTGTCAGCCCGTGCTCGGCCGCCGTCGCCCTGGCCGTCGCCCTGGCGCCACTCAAGGGCCTGCTGGACATCGAACAGGTGCAGGTGATGGCTGCACTGGCGGTATCTGCGCAAGGTCGCGAAGCAGTCACCGAGCTGGCCCGGCAAACCGCCGAGCTGCTCAATGCCCGGCCGCTGGAGCCGCGTTTCTTCGATCGCCAGGTGGCGTTCAACCTGTTGGCCCAGGTCGGTGCGGCCGACGAACAGGGCCATACAGCGCTGGAGCGCCGCCTGGTCAGCGAACTGCGCGTACTGCTGGGCCTGCCTGAATTGAAGATTTCCGTGAGCTGCATTCAAGTACCGGTGTTTTTCGGCGATAGCTTCAGTGTGGCCGTGCAGAGCCGTCGCCCGGTCGACCTGGCAGCGGTCAACCAGGCCCTTGAGGCGGCCGGCAGCGTCGAGCTGGTGGAACGTGATGATTATCCGACCCCGGTCGGTGACGCAGTGGGCCAAGACGTGGTCTATGTTGGTCGTGTACGCCACGGTGTTGATGAAAACCAGCAGCTCAATCTCTGGCTGACCACCGACAACGTGCGCAAAGGCGCCGCACTCAATGCCGTGCAAGTGGCGCAATTGTTGATTAAACACATGCCGTAAAAGATACTGGCGAGCACATTTGTCCTGCCCCGCATGCAGGTTTCGGGACGATTCATACAAGGGAAGAGGTCATGCTTCGAATTCGCAAACTGGTTCTGGCCATGGCTGCAGCATCGGCGCTGTCGTCTGGCATGGCGAATGCGCTGGGCCTGGGAGAGCTGACCCTCAAGTCGGCACAGAATCAGCCGCTGGACGCCGAGATCGAACTGCTCGACGTTCGCGACCTCACCGCCGCTGAAGTGGCGCCAAGCCTGGCGCCGCCGGAAGAGTTCAGCAAGGCCGGGGTGGCGCTGCCGACTTACCTTGAAGACCTCACCTTCACACCGGTGATCAACCCCAACGGCAAGAGCGTGCTGCGGGTGACTTCCAGCCAGCCGCTACCGGGGCCGGTGGTCAAGTTCCTGGTCCAGGTGATGTGGCCACAGGGCCGCCTGCTGCGTGACTACAGCGTCCTGCTCGACCAGGCCAAGGCCCAGGGCGACCAGCCGGCGGCAGGCAATGTCGCGCCGGCGGTAACCGGTGCCAGCAGCTACACCACCCAGCGCCGTGACACCTTGTGGCAGATCGCCGCGCGCAACACCCAGGGTGGCTCGATCCAGCAGACCATGATCGCGATCCAGGCGCTGAACCCGGACGCTTTCATCGGCAACAACATCAACCAGCTGAAGGTTGGCCAGGTACTGCGCCTGCCCGACCAGCAGCAGGTCCAGAACATTCCCCAGGGCGAGGCCACCGGCGAGGTGGCCGAGCAGTACGCCGCCTGGCGCGAAGGTCGCCGCCTTGGGCCGCGTGCCCGCCAGTTGGATGCCACCCGCCGTGGGGCCGCCGAGGAAGCGCCAGCGCGTATCGCCCAGGGCGACAACCTACGCCTGGTCAGCCCGGGCAACCAGGCCGGTGCCGGTCGGGCCAAGGCGCTCAATGACAAGCTGGCAGTGGCCCAGGAAAGCCTGGATACCAGCCGTCGCGACAACGAAGAGCTGCAGAGCCGCATGACCGACCTGCAGAGCCAATTGGACAAGCTGCAGCGTCTGATCGAGCTGAAGAACAACCAGTTGGCCCGCCTTGAAGCCCAGGGTGCGGTCGACCCGGCAGCAGCGGCTACCCCGGACCAGCCGGCGGCCGATGCCCAGCCGGCAACGGCTGCCGTCGATACTGCGCCCAAGCCGGAGCCTGTCACCCAGGCCGCGCCTGCCGAACCGTCGCACAGCACCGTCGACGGCATCATGGGCAACCCGCTGCTGCTGGGGCTGATTGCCGGTAGCGCATTCCTCGTGCTGCTGCTTCTGTTGCTGCTGCTGGCACGCAAGCGCAAAGCCCAGCAAGAGGCTGAAAAGCACCTGCGCATGGCGCGGGCGCTGGAAGAAGAGCAGGGCATGGGCTTTGACAGCGACAGCGAAAGCCTCGATGGCGTCGATACCTCTGCGCCCAGCGTGACCTTGTCGCCGGCCGTGGTCGCGGCCTCCGCTGCCGCTGCCACTGCAGCTGAAAAGCCGTCCGTGCCAGTCACGGAGCCCGAGCCCGAGCTGCAGGCCAACCCGCACGCTGCGTTGCTGGCTGAAGTTGAGCAGAGCCTGGCCGAAGGCCGCCTGAACCACGCGGCCAGCCTGCTTGAGCCCGCCGTGGCCGCCGCGCCGGAACGTGACGACCTGCGCCTGAAACTGATGGACGTGTATGCCCGTCAGGGTGACCAAAGCGCGTTTGTTGAACAGGAACGCACACTGCCAGCCACCGAGCAGAACACGGCAGAGGTTAGCGCGCTGAAAGAGCGCTACCCAGCCATGCTCGGCCTGGCAGCTGCCGGTCTGGGTGCAGCGGCACTGGCTGCCGAGTTGGATGAGCAGTACGTGCAGGGCCTGCTGCAGGATCAGCCTGAGGCAGCGGTGGTTGCCGACGAAGAGACCGAGGAGCTGCCCGAGCAGTTGCCGGAGTTCGAGCCTGAGGTAGAGGCCGCGCCAGAGCTTGTGGCGCAAGTGGAACCAGAAGCAGAGAGCGTGCCTGAGCCCGAGCTCGATGCTTTCGAGGAAGTGCCGACTTTCGATGAGCCTGGCCTGGATGTGCAGGACCTGGACAGTGCCTTCGACCTGAGCCTGGGCGACGACCTGCCCGAAGTAGACCCGCTGGACGCGCCGTTGCTGGATGAGCTGGGGGCACAAGCGCCAGTGCTGGACGAGCCTGCATTGGACGAGCCGGTACTGGATGAGCCTGCACTGGGCGAGCCGGTGCTGGAAGAGCCTGTTCTGGAGGAGGCTCAGCCAGAAGAACAACCGTTTGCCGTGGATGCCGAGCTGCAAGCCGAAGCTGACGCTGATTTCGAGGCCATGCTGGCCCAGGCAGAGCCACAGCTCGCTGCGGACTTGTCCGATTTCGACCTCGATGTCGGTGAGCCGGCTGCGGTCGAGGATGCCCCGGTGGATGTTGCCGCCGAACTGGCCGCCTTCGACAGCGTGCCGGAGTTCGAACCGGTCTCCGAGTTCGACCTGCCCTCGGACTTCGACCTGTCGCTGTCGCTGGAAGACGATTCGCCGGCGGCCAAGAGCTTTGCCTCGGAACTGGACGACGTCAACGCCGAGCTGGACAAGCTGTCGCAGAGCCTCGAGTCGCCTTCGCTGGAGCCGCACTTCACCAGCGAAGATGCCGTTGCGCAGCCGGAGCCCGAGCCGCTGGATGACCTGGACTTCGACTTCTTCTCCGGCAGCGACGAAGTGGCCACCAAGCTAGACCTGGCCCGCGCCTATATCGACATGGGCGACAGCCAGGGCGCACGCGACATCCTTGATGAAGTGGTCAAGGACGGCGACGACGGCCAGCGCCAGGAAGCCGAGGACATGCTTTCTCGGCTGGTGTGATGTAAGTAGGGCCGGCCTCTTCGCGGGTAAACCCGCTCCCACAGCTTACTCACAGGGCTTGAAATCTGTGAGGTCCCTGTGGGAGCGGGTTTACCCGCGAAGAGGCCCTCAAGCAAGACGCACATCCACCGGCAGCCCTACGAGGCTGCCGTTGTCGTTATAATCCCCGCCATTCCGTACACCCCACAGGTTTCATGCTCTTGGACATCATCGACACCGCTGCCGCCGAATCTGCGGCCGAAGGCTACTCCCGCATCGCCCTGGGCGTGGAATACAAAGGCGCGCGCTACCGCGGCTGGCAGCGCCAGGCCAGTGGTGTGCCGAGTGTCCAGCAGGCTCTGGAAAAAGCGCTATCCACAGTCGCCAACGAGCCCATTTCGGTCATCTGCGCCGGGCGCACCGACGCCGGTGTGCACGGTTGCGGGCAGATCGTGCACTTCGACACCCGCGCCGTGCGCGATGAGCGCGCCTGGACCATGGGCACCAACTTCAACCTGCCCCATGACATCAGCGTGGTCTGGTCGCGGCCGATGCCGGCCGACTTCCATGCCCGCTTCAAGGCCTGTGCACGGCGCTACCGCTACGTCATCTACAACGACCCGATCCGCCCGGCGCACCTGGCCGAAGAAGTGACCTGGAACCACCGCCCGCTGGATGTCGAGCGCATGGCCGAAGCCGCGCAGTTCCTGCTCGGTACCCACGATTTCAGCGCCTTCCGCGCCAGCCAGTGCCAGGCCAAGTCGCCGATCAAGCACATCTACCACCTGCGCGTTACCCGCCACGGCCAGATGATCGTGCTGGACGTGCGCGCCACCGCCTTCCTGCACCATATGGTGCGTAACATTGCCGGTGTATTGATGACCATCGGCGCTGGCGAGCGGCCAGTGACCTGGGCGCGTGAAGTGCTGGAAGGGCGCAATCGCAGTGCGGGTGGGGTTACCGCGCACCCGTACGGGCTTTACCTGGTGCAGGTGGAGTACCCCGAGGAGTTTGCGCTGCCCAAGCGTTACATCGGCCCACACTTTTTGACCGGCTACGAGGCGTTGGCAGACTGACGGGCGAAATGTCATTTGCTAACATCCGGCCTTTCACCGTAAAAACCAGGGTTCGCTGTCCATGAGCAATGTTCGCAGCAAGATCTGCGGGATTACCCGCATCGAAGACGCACTGGCCGCTGCCGAAGCGGGTGCCGATGCCATCGGCTTCGTCTTCTATGCCAAGAGCCCGCGGGCCGTGGATGTGCGCCAGGCACGGGCGATCATCGCCGAGCTGCCGCCGTTCGTGACCACGGTCGGGCTGTTCGTCAACGCCTCGCGTTGCGAGCTGAACGAGATCCTCGAAGTGGTTCCGCTGGACCTGCTACAGTTCCACGGCGACGAAACCCCGCAGGACTGTGAAGGCTACCATCGCCCGTGGATCAAGGCCCTGCGTGTGCGTCCAGGCGACGACCTGGAGGCGGCCTGCCAGCTTTATGCCGGTGCCCGCGGCATTCTGCTGGACACCTATGTGCCCGGCATACCTGGGGGAACCGGTGAAGCGTTCGACTGGTCACTGGTACCGGCGCGTCTGAGCAAGCCCATCATCCTCGCGGGCGGGCTGTCGGCCGATAACGTCGGCCAGGCCATTGCCCAGGTACGGCCTTATGCGGTGGATGTCAGCGGTGGCGTCGAACAGGCCAAGGGCATCAAGGACGCAGCGAAGATCGAGGCGTTCATGCGCGCGGTGAAGCAGGCGTGATGGCAGATGTGACGGCTGGCTGCGCGCCATCGTCCATAGCTTTCGCAGCCCTGCGGGGCAGCCGCCTGTACCTGTGGCGGCAGAACAACACATTAGCGGTGGAGTGGCGCGCGGGTAGCCCCGGCGGCCGGTCCACCATCGTTTCATAAAAGATTTTGAGCTCAAGGGCAGGGCAGGGCCGGCGACACCGGCCCCCGCCTGCCAATACTGGAGAAAGAAAGCATGAGCAACTGGTTAGTCGACAAACTGATCCCTTCGATCATGCGTTCCGAGGTGAAGAAGAGCTCGGTGCCTGAAGGCCTGTGGCACAAGTGCCCGGCCTGCGAGGCCGTGCTGTATCGTCCGGAGCTGGAAAAGACCCTGGATGTCTGCCCCAAGTGCAACCACCACATGCGTATCGGTGCACGTGCGCGCATCGACATCTTCCTCGACGCCGAAGGCCGTGCCGAACTGGGCGCCGAGCTGGAGCCGGTCGACCGCCTGAAGTTCCGTGACGGCAAGAAGTACAAGGACCGCCTGACGGGTGCGCAGAAGCAGACCGGCGAGAAGGACGCGCTGATCTCCATGAGCGGCACCCTGATGGGCATGCCGATCGTGGTCAGCGCCTTCGAGTTCTCGTTCATGGGCGGCTCCATGGGTGCCATCGTTGGCGAGCGCTTCGTACGTGCGGCCAATTATGCCCTGGAGCACCGTTGCCCGATGGTCTGCTTCTCCGCCTCGGGCGGTGCGCGCATGCAGGAAGCGCTGATCTCGCTGATGCAGATGGCCAAGACCTCGGCCGTGCTGGCGCGCCTGCGTGAAGAAGGCATCCCGTTCATCTCGGTGCTGACCGACCCGGTTTATGGTGGTGTTTCCGCCAGTCTGGCCATGCTCGGCGACGTCATCGTCGGTGAGCCAAAGGCGCTGATCGGCTTTGCTGGCCCACGCGTGATCGAGCAGACCGTACGCGAGAAGCTGCCAGAAGGCTTCCAGCGCAGCGAGTTCCTGCTGGAGCACGGTGCCATCGACCTGATCATCTCCCGTGGCGAACTGCGCCCGCGTCTGGCCCGCCTGCTGGCGCAGATGACCGGCCAGGAAACACCGGAGCAAGCGCGTGAGGCGGCAGCCGTCGCGTGATGAAACAACGAACCCTGGGCGAATGGCTCGCCTACCTCGAGCAGTTGCACCCCTCGGCCATTGACATGGGCCTGGAGCGGTCGCAGAAGGTGCTTGCCCGGCTGGCGCTGGGCAAGCTGGCGCCACGTGTGGTGACGGTAACCGGCACCAACGGCAAGGGTTCAACCTGCGCCTTCGTGGCCTCGTTGCTGCGTGCCCAGGGGCTCAAGGTCGGCGTGTACAGCTCGCCGCACCTGTTGCGTTACAACGAGCGGGTGCTCATCGAAGGCCAAGAGGCCAGTGATGAGCGCCTGTGCGAAGCCTTCGCCGCCGTCGAGGCGGCCCGGGGCGAAATTTCCCTGACCTACTTCGAGATGGGCACGCTGGCCGCGTTCTGGTTGTTCTACCAGTCGCAGCTGGATGCCGTGGTGCTGGAAGTGGGCCTTGGTGGCCGCCTGGACACCGTGAACGTGGTGGATGCCGACCTGGCCCTGGTGACCAGCATCGGCGTCGACCATGTCGATTACCTGGGCGACACCCGCGAGCTGGTGGCCTTCGAAAAGGCCGGCATCTTCCGCCAGGGCAAGCCGGCCCTGTGCGGCGACCTCGACCCGCCACAGCCGTTGCTGGGCAAGGCTGCCGAACTGGCTGCGCCTTTGTTCCTGCGGGGTCGTGACTTCGACCTGGCCAGCGCCGAAGGCAGCTGGAGCTGGCGTGGTACTGCGGCGGATGGCGCTCGGGTAGAACTGCGTGACCTGCCATTGCTCGACCTGCCCATGGAAAACGCCACGCTGGCCTTGCAGGCCTATCTGCTGATGGGCCTGCCGTGGGATGCCGCGCAGGTTCGCCAGGCGCTGCTGGATACCCGCATCACCGGGCGCCTGGACCGCCGCCTGCTGAACTGGCAGGGTAAACCGGTGGAGCTGCTGCTGGATGTGGGGCACAACCCGCATGCGGCGCAGTACCTGGCCCGGCGCCTGGCGGCACGGCCGCTGAAGGGACGCCGCCTGGCAGTATTCGGTCTGCTCGCCGACAAGGACCTGGGCGGTGTTGTCGCGCCGCTGCAGGGCCTGGTCGACGACTGGGCCGTGGCGCCGCTGGACACCCCGCGTAGCCGCCCGGCTGCGGAGTTGGCCACGGCCTTGACGAACCTCGGTGCTGCGGTGAAGTCTTATGCCAGCGTCGACGCTGCCCTTGAGGGGCAGTGTGCGCAGGCGACGGCGGATGACCAGATCCTGCTGTTCGGTTCGTTTTTCTGTGTCGCCCAGGCGCTGGAATGGCTGGAGCGGCAGGCCCAGGAGGCTGGAGTAGATGGCAGTGCTGGATAAAGGGATGAAACAGCGCATGGTGGGTGCGCTGGTGCTGGTGGCGCTGGCGGTGATTTTCCTGCCGATGCTGTTCACCCGCGAGGACGAGATGCGCCAGGTGCACGTCGAAGCCCCGCAAGCGCCGGCCATGCCGAGCCTGCCGGAAGTGAGGGTGGAGCCGGTCGCCGTGCCGGAGCCACAGGTCATTCCAGATGAGCCGCAGCAGGCACCGGTGGTGGTCGACGAGGCCACCGCGCCAGCGAGCACGCCAAGCCAGCCGATCACCCCGTCGCCGCAAACCCAGGCGCAGGTGCAGCCGGCCAAGCCGCAGGCGCCCGCGCCCAAGGTCGAACCCAAGCCTGCTGCAACGCCAGCGGTAGCCAAGCCGGCAGCGCCATCGAAGATCGACGTCAATGGCCTGCCGGTCAGCTGGTCGATCCAGTTGGCCAGCCTGTCCAACCGTGCCGGTGCCGAAAAGCTCCAGCAAACCCTGCGCAGCCAAGGCTACAACGCCTATATCCGCACGGCGGGTGGCATGAACCGGGTGTACGTCGGGCCGCTGATCGAGCGCGCCGAGGCCGAGCGCATGCGTGACGCGATCAACCGCCAGAACAGCCTCAAAGGCTTTGTGGTGCGCTTCCAGCCAGAGCGCAGCTGATATCCCCGGGGCGGCTTTGCCGCCCATTCGCGGGTAAACCCGCTCCCACAGGTGCGATGCCGCCCCTTGGATCAGCCCAATCCCTGTGGGAGCGGGCAAGCCCGCGAAGCAGGCGCTGCGGTGGTTGGCACGGGCTGCGCCCGTGTTCGCGGGTGAACCCGCTCCCACAGGGATGGTGTTGCTGCAAGGTTCACGCAGAACCTGTGGGAGCGGGTTTACCCGCGAATGGCCGACCACCAATCCAACTGACATTCCGCTTACTCCCGGCCCGCTGCTCTGGTAAAATGCGCCGCCTCAAACGTCTGCAGGCAGCACCGTGGCATTTACCTTGGTTGATTGGGCGATCATCGCGATCATCGCCGTCTCCACACTGATCAGTCTCAAGCGCGGCTTCGTCAAGGAAGCCTTGTCCTTGCTCATCTGGATCATTGCCGGTGCGGTTGCCTGGATGTTCGGCGGTTCGCTGTCGGTGTATCTTGAAAGCTATATCCAGACGCCGTCGATGCGCGTCATCGCTGGCTGCGCCATTCTTTTCGTCGCCACCTTGCTGGTGGGGGCCATGGTCAACTTCCTCGTCGGCGAGCTGATCCGCGTGACCGGGTTGTCCGGTACCGATCGTTTCCTGGGCATGGCCTTCGGCGCCGCGCGCGGGGCTTTGCTGGTGGTGGTGGCCATCGGGCTGATCAGCCTGGGGCCGGTACAACAAGACACCTGGTGGCAGGAATCACGCCTGATACCACAATTTCTCTTGGTCGCCGACTGGTCGAAAAACCTGATCCTGGGTTTCACCGGCCAGTGGTCGCCCAGTGGGCTGATCAGCGCTCCAGCTGATCTTCCGTTCAAGGAACAGTTGCTCGGGCCGGCTAAGCCCTGAGCACTCTTCAATCAAGTTTCGTCAAAGTAGGGGTTGCGTCGCATGTGTGGCATCGTCGGTATCGTCGGTAAGTCGAACGTCAATCAGGCGCTGTATGACGCGCTTACGGTCCTCCAGCACCGCGGCCAGGACGCTGCCGGTATCGTGACCAGCCATGACGGCCGGTTGTTCCTGCGCAAGGATAATGGCCTGGTGCGCGACGTGTTCCAGCAGCGCCACATGCAGCGCCTGGTAGGCCACATGGGTATCGGCCACGTGCGCTACCCGACTGCGGGCAGCTCGACCTCGGCCGAGGCCCAGCCGTTCTACGTCAACTCGCCGTACGGCATCACCCTGGCGCACAACGGCAACCTGACCAACGTCGAGCAGCTGGCCAAGGAGATCTACGAGTCCGACCTGCGCCACGTCAACACCAACTCCGACTCGGAAGTGCTGCTGAACGTGTTCGCCCATGAGCTGGCGGTGCGCGGCAAGCTGCAGCCAACCGAAGAAGACGTGTTCGCTGCCGTTTCCCACGTGCACAGCCGCTGCGTTGGCGGTTACGCCGTGGTGGCGATGGTCACCGGCTACGGCATCGTCGGCTTCCGTGACCCGCACGGCATCCGCCCGGTGGTGTTCGGCCAGCGTCACACCGACGAAGGCGTGGAGTACATGATCGCCTCGGAAAGCGTGGCCCTGGACGTGCTCGGCTTCACCCTGATCCGCGACCTGGCGCCGGGCGAAGCGGTATACATCACCGAAGAAGGCCAGCTGTTCACCAAGCAGTGCGCCGAAGCGCCGAAGCTGCAACCGTGCATCTTTGAGCACGTCTACCTGGCCCGCCCGGACTCGATCATCGACGGTATTTCGGTGTACAAGGCCCGTCTGCGCATGGGTGAAAAGCTGGCTGACAAGATCATGCGCGAACGCCCTGAGCACGATATCGACGTGGTTATCCCGATCCCGGACACCAGCCGCACTGCCGCGCTGGAGCTGGCCAACCGCCTGGGTGTCAAGTTCCGTGAAGGCTTCGTCAAGAACCGTTACATCGGCCGTACCTTCATCATGCCCGGCCAGGCCGCACGCAAGAAATCGGTGCGCCAGAAGCTCAACGCCATCGAACTGGAGTTCCGCGGCAAGAACGTGATGCTGGTGGACGACTCGATCGTGCGCGGCACCACCTGCAAGCAGATCATCCAGATGGCCCGTGAAGCCGGTGCCAAGAATGTCTACTTCTGCTCCGCAGCCCCTGCGGTGCGCTACCCCAACGTCTACGGCATCGATATGCCGAGTGTTCACGAACTGATCGCCCACAATCGCACCACCGAACAGGTGGCCGAGTTGATTGGTGCCGACTGGCTGGTCTACCAGGACCTGCCAGACCTGATCGAATCGGTCGGTGGCGGCAAGATCAAGATCGACCACTTCGATTGCGCGGTATTCAATGGTGAGTACGTCACCGGCGATATCGACGAAGCCTACCTCGAGCGTATCGAGCAGGCCCGTAATGACCTGGCCAAGGTCAAGAACCAGGCGGTCAGCGCGATCATCGACCTCTACAACAACTGATTCAGGGAGCGACGGCATGACGGATCAATGGGATGCCGGGCGACTGGACAGCGACCTCGAGGGTGTCGGTTTCGACACCCTGGCGGTGCGCGCCGGTCAAAACCGTACACCGGAGGGCGAGCACAGCGAAGCGCTGTTCCTGACCTCCAGCTATGTGTTCCGCACGGCTGCCGACGCGGCCGCGCGCTTTGCCGGCGAAACGCCGGGCAACGTCTACTCGCGCTACACCAACCCGTCGGTGCGTGCCTTCGAGGAGCGCCTGGCGGCCATGGAAGGCGCCGAACAGGCCGTGGGTACCTCCACCGGCATGGCGGCAATCCTGGCTGTGGTCATGTCGCTGTGCAGCGCCGGTGACCACGTACTGGTATCGCAGAGCGTGTTTGGCTCAACCATCAGCCTGTTCGAAAAGTACTTCAAGCGCTTTGGCGTGCAGGTGGACTACGTGCCGCTGGTCGACCTCAGTGGCTGGGAAAAGGCCATCAAGGCCAACACCAAGCTGCTGATCGTCGAGTCGCCGTCCAACCCGCTGGCCGAACTGGTCGACATCACCGCGCTCAGCGAAATCGCCCATGCCCGCGGTGCCATGCTGGTGGTGGACAACTGCTTCAGCACCCCGGCGCTGCAGCAGCCGCTGAAGCTGGGTGCCGACATCGTGTTCCACTCGGCCACCAAGTTCATCGACGGCCAGGGCCGTTGCATGGGTGGCGTGGTTGCCGGCCGTGCCGAGCAGATGAAAGAAGTGGTGGGCTTCCTGCGTACGGCAGGCCCGACCCTCAGCCCGTTCAACGCCTGGATCTTCACCAAGGGTCTGGAAACCCTGCGCCTGCGCATGCGTGCGCACTGCGAAAGCGCCCAGGCCCTGGCCGAGTGGCTGGAGCAGCAGGACGGTATCGAGAAGGTGCATTACGCCGGCCTGCCGAGCCACCCGCAGCACGAACTGGCCAAGCGCCAGATGAGTGGCTTTGGTGCGGTGGTCAGCTTCGAGGTCAAGGGCGGCAAAGAGGGCGCCTGGCGCTTCATCGATGCCACCCGGGTGATTTCCATCACCACCAACCTGGGTGACAGCAAGACCACCATCGCCCACCCGGCCACCACCTCCCACGGCCGCCTGTCGCCGCAGGAGCGTGAAGCTGCAGGTATCCGCGACAGCCTGATCCGCGTAGCCGTGGGCCTGGAAGACGTGGCCGACCTGCAGGCCGACCTGGCGCGCGGGCTGGCGGCACTGTGATCGAAATTGGCGGCGCTGTGCCGGGCCACAACGGCCGGGTAGCCCTGGTGACCGGTGCCGCGCGCGGCATCGGCCTTGGCATTGCCGCCTGGCTGATCTGCGAAGGTTGGCAGGTGGTGCTCAGCGACCTTGACCGCCAACGCGGCGCCAAGGCGGCCAAGGCCCTGGGCGACAATGCCTGGTTCATTACCATGGACGTTGCCGACGAGGCCCAGGTCAGTGCCGGGGTGTCCGAGGTGCTGGGGCAGTTTGGCCGGCTGGACGCGCTGGTGTGCAACGCGGCCATCGCCAACCCGCACAACCAGACCCTGGAAAGCCTGAGCCTGGCCCAGTGGAACCGGGTGCTGGCGGTCAACCTCAACGGCCCGATGCTGCTGGCCAAGCACTGTGCGCCGTACTTGCGTGCGCACAATGGGGCGATCGTCAACCTGACCTCCACCCGGGCGCGGCAGTCCGAGCCCGACACCGAGGCCTATGCGGCGAGCAAGGGCGGCCTGGTGGCCTTGACCCATGCCTTGGCCATGAGCCTGGCCCCGGAGATCCGTGTGAACGCGGTGAGCCCGGGCTGGATCGACGCGCGTGACCCGTCACAGCGGCGTGCCGAGCCGTTGACCGAAGCCGACCACGCCCAGCACCCGACGGGCAGGGTAGGGACGGTGGAGGATGTAGCGGCGATGGTGGCCTGGCTGTTGTCGCGCCAGGCGGCGTTCGTCACCGGCCAGGAGTTTGTGGTCGATGGCGGCATGACCCGCAAGATGATCTACACCTGAGCACCTTGTTTATCCTGTGCTGGCCTCTTCGCGGGTAAACCCGCTCCTACAAGGGTATGCGCTCGTTGTAGGAGCAGGTTTACCCGCGAAGAGGCCGGCACAGGCAGCCACAAAAATTTTGCCTTTTTTGAAAAAAATTCAATGGGGCTATTGACTTAGCTTCGCCATCTGCGTAAATTTCGCGGCCTCAGCGAAGCAAACGCAACAAGCAACATCGCGAGGGTGATTAGCTCAGCCGGGAGAGCATCTGCCTTACAAGCAGAGGGTCGGCGGTTCGATCCCGTCATCACCCACCACTTCCTGAGATGTTCCTGCCGCTATAGGTTCGCAAGAAGCCGATAGCCAGAGAGGAACGCACTGCGCAGCGGTAGTTCAGTCGGTTAGAATACCGGCCTGTCACGCCGGGGGTCGCGGGTTCGAGTCCCGTCCGCTGCGCCATTTTTCAGTAACAGATGGGTGCCTGGCACCGGTCTGAAGCCACAAGGCAATTTGCCTTGGGCTGATCCCAGTTTCAATCAGGCGCAAGCCTGAACGATACGCAGCGGTAGTTCAGTCGGTTAGAATACCGGCCTGTCACGCCGGGGGTCGCGGGTTCGAGTCCCGTCCGCTGCGCCATCTTCGTTTCAAGGTCCCTAGAACACCTTGAAGCAAACACAAGAGAAGCGATCACGTTATCGCTTTTTTTGTGCCTGCCCTGAGGCCATCGCGCCGGAAGGGTAGACCCAGGTTTCAATCGGGCGCAAGCCTGAATGATACGCAGCGGTAGTTCAGTCGGTTAGAATACCGGCCTGTCACGCCGGGGGTCGCGGGTTCGAGTCCCGTCCGCTGCGCCATCTTCGCCTCAAGGCCCCTTGAACGCCTTGAAGCAACGAGAAAGCGACCTTAGGGTCGCTTTTTTCGTTTCTACGCCTGGTAACTACTCGCCTTTACCCAGTTTTACATCAACCTGACAGACTCTTCACCGACCAGCGGTTCCAGCGCCGGCCTGCTGTGTTGCACAATAGGCACTCTCTCGACATACCCGGAATTCGCAATGACCAGATCTTCCGTCTTTGGTGCGCTCGGGCTGGCCCTGGTGCTGGCGGGCGTGACCGGTTGTTCCTCAAAAAAAGCCGCCGTTTACGAGCACGAGAACTTCGATGACTCGGGCACTTTCTCGCGCAGCTTTCCGGTGAGCGATGCTGGCTCTTGCGAGGCCGCCCGGCGTGCCTTGCTCAGCCAGGGCTACATCATCACCAGCAGCGGTGCCAACCAGGTGGTGGGCAACAAGAGCTTCCAGCAGAACAGCGAGAACCACCTGCAGATCAGCTTCAACGTTACCTGCGCGCCGGATGTGAGTGACGAGCAGCGCTCGACCATGTTCGCCAACGCCCTGCAGGACCGCTACGCACTGAAAAAGTCCAACACCTCCGCCAGTCTGGGCGTGGGGGTGTTGGGGTCGTTATCGATGCCGATCGGCTCCAGTGATGACTCGATGGTAAAGGTGGCTAGCGAGACAGTGACGGCTACGCAGTTCTATGACCGCTATTTCGCCCTGGTGGAGAGCTACCTGCCCAAGCCGAAGAAGGTGAGCAAGGCCAAGACAGAGGCGCCCAAGGCTGAAAAGCCGGCGGTTGACCTGGGGCTGCCAGAACAGGCTGCGGCGAACCCGGTGGCACCGGCGCCAGCCCCAGCGGCGGCTGCTGTGGCCGAAGTTGCGCCAGCGCCTGCGGCTGTTGCCCCGGCCAGTGAAGCGGCAGCGGCGCCTGTGGTGGATGACAGCCAGGGTTCGCAGCCGGTGGCGCCACCGGTAGAGGCAGCGCCGATTCAGGTGCAGCAGGATGCGCAGCCGGCCGAGAGCGCGTCCTCCTCCCCCGCCCTTTGATTGGTTGCCTGTGCCGGCCCCTTCGCGGGTAAACCCGCTCCTACAGGAGGCCCGCGTACTTATGTAGGAGCGGGTTCACCCGCGAAAGGGCCGGTACAGGCTAAACACATCCCTTGTAACAGACGCCCGGCGATAACTTCCTAAACACCTGCTACGTTTACCACTCATAAGCTTGTCATCATTCCTTCATGCCACCTGCTTAGCTTGAAGGCGACACCTACGAAGACAAAATGAGAAAGAGGACGCAGGGCTATGGATGAATACCAGGAAGAACTACTCGAAACCCAGGCTTACGAACTGGACACCCCGGAACCGGCCGACGACGCCACCGAGCTTTAGCCCGCCTGCCGCTGGCTGCGGCGGAACTCTCCCGGCGTAAGGCGCGTCCAGCGCTTGAACGCGCGCTGGAAGGCCTCGGCCGATGCAAACCCCAACAGATAGGCAACTTCGCCAAAGGCCAGCTCCGTATCACGGATGTAGGTCTCGGCCAGGTCGCGCCGGGTTTCGTTGAGCAAATCGCGAAAACCCGTGCCTTCCTCGGCCAGCTTGCGGCGCAAGGTCCAGGTCGGTAGCTGCAGGTGCAGCGCCACTTCTTCCAGGTCCGGTTCACGGCCGCCATTGAGCAGCGGGCCCAGCAAATGGGTAATGCGTTCGCCCAGGCTGCGCACCCGCGTACGCTGAAGCATTTCCGCCTCGCACAACTGCAGCAGGTGCTGCCAGGTGCTCGGGCAATGCCGCGGGTTGGCCAGTTGCAGGGTGGCGCGGCTCAGGCGCAGCTGGTTGTCGCCGGCGCCGAACTGCACGGGCGAGCTGCACAGCGCTTGGTAGTGTGCGGCATAGGCGGGTGCGGCAAATTCGATTTCCAGGCGTTCGGCCTGCACCGCCGTACCGGCCAGGTCGGCCAGTTGCGCCAGCCAGCCGGCAAGCAGTGAATCGACTACAAACCGGTTGTAGGCGTTGTAGGGGCTGATGGAGTAGAAGCGCAGCCAGGCACCGTGGGCATCTTCCTGAAAGCTGCAATGGCCACGGTAGTTGGCTGCATACAATGGTTCGAAGCGCAGAAGGGTACGCGCTGCTTCGCCCAGGGTGGGGGCCTGGGCGGCGGTGACCCCGGCCAGGCCGGCGTGTGCCAGGCGGCTCAAGCGCCCCATGTGAAGGCCAAGCGCGGCCTCACCGCACAGTTCGATGGCGGCATGGCCCAGGTGCATATAGCGGGGGATCGACAAGCGTGCGCCGGCTTCGCCCAAGCGTGCGGCATCCAGGCCATAGCGGCGCAGTAGCGGATCGGGGTCGTGGCCAAGTTCGCGCAGGGCTTCGCTCAGCGGCTGGACAAAGCCAACCGACAAGTCGCCCAGGCGCACGCGGGGACGGGCCATGGGCTTATAGCCACAGGTTCAGCAGGCGGGCGCCAGGGCTAGGGGTACCCGCCAGCAAATCGCCGCCCTGGCGGGCAAAGCCCTGGCCGTCGCTGCCCTGTTCCCAGAATTGCCCGCGCATGAATACACTCATGCTGCTGACACCGGCCCCGGCCGCCTCGGTCAGGCGTTGCCAGGCCGCCTGTTCGCTGACTTCACCGCGCTGCAAGGCCAGCCCGGCGCTGGCGTCCTGATGGCGATTGCCGCGCCATGGTGCTTGCCAGCTGCCCTTGCCGCTGAGGAATACCGGGTTGGCGACCAGTTCTACCGCTTGTTGTGCCAGTTGCTGGTGGTTTTCCGGGTACCAGCTGTCACTGCCTACCAGCACACCCAGGCGCCCGGCCGGGGTTTGCACGACTTGCAGCGGGTGCTGGCGGCCGTCGTGGACGTAGCGGCGCATTTCGCTGTCGGGGAACTGCTGGCGTTGTGGTTGACCCAGCAGCGAACCGTCGCCGGCAAACACCACGCTGCTGTTGAATAGCGGCCCACGGCCGGCATGCAGCACGCCCTGTTTCACATAAGGTTCGGGCAGCACGATCGAGCCGGCCACCAGGGTGACGCCAAATTCCTTGGCCAGGCCACCGAACAATTGCTGGTAGTCCGCAGCCATCTGCTCGGCCTTCATGCGCAGGTGCGCGTCGGCGCGCCAGTCTTCGCCGTTGGCGCTGAACATGGCCAGGCCATAGCGCAGCGGGTTGCTCAGCTCCAGCCATTGCAGGGCCTCGCTGCTTTGCGTGACCTGGTACAGCTCGTTCTTTTCGCCGCGCGCCCACAGCCAGGTGCCAATGTGTTCCGGCAGTACCACCACCGTGCGCGGGCCCACCAGCCCCTGGCTGCGCGCCTGCTCCAGGTAGGCGGCGAGCTTGCGGTGCAAGCGTTGCAGGTTCTGGTAGTCGCCTGGGTACAGCAGCGGTTCGACGCCCAACAGGTTGCCGTGCTCGCCCGGCACGCCATGGTTCAGTGCCAGTTCGATACGCAGGTCGGACAGGTAATGGCCTTCCGGGCGCTGCTGGGTCCAGAAACCGTAGCCACAGAGGGCGGCAAGGAACACCAGCGCCAGGGCGCCAGCAAGCAATTTTCGCATTGAACCGTGTCTATTCAGTTGGAACTGTGACAAGGGTACGAGCAAACCGGCGCCGAGCGGAAGGTCAATTGTGCGATTTGGTTGTACCGGGGCCGCAACCGGCCCCGGCGACGGTGTCAGAATTTGCCGCTCAGGCTGACCAGGAAGCTGCGCGGCTCACCATACAGGTTGCCATAGCCGGTCGAAGACACGGTGCTGTAGTAGGTTTTGTCGAACAGGTTGTTGGCGTTCAGGGCCAGCGTCCAGTGCTCGTCCAGATCGTACGCGGCACGCGCCGAGTAGATGGCGTAGCCGCTTTCCACGAAGGAGTAGTCCAGTGATTCGCTACCGCCCAAAGGTACCACGGTGCCCGACTCGCTGTGCTCGCTCTGGGCGATCACCCCGGCGCCAAGGCTCAGTGCCGGCAGGCGCTGGAAGCGGTAGTCGGTCCACAGTTTGAACAGGTGGCGCGGGGTATGGGTGCTGAAGCGGGCATCGCCTTCACGCTTGTTCTCGTTGGCGTTGTAGGTATAGCCCAACGCCACTTGCATTCCTGGGAACACTTCGCCGTTCAGTTCGATTTCGAAGCCTTGGCTCAGCTGGTACCCATTGCCGACATAGCAGCAGGAGGTGACCGACCCCCACTGACGTGGGTAGTTCGGATCAACCTGGCCCTCACCTTTTTTCTCGATGCGGTACAAGGCGAAGCTGGCCAACAGCCTGCCGTCAGCCAGTTCCTGCTTGATGCCGACCTCGTAGTTGGTGCCGGTCAACGGCTCCAGGGCCTTGCTGCCCGGTGGCGGGCCTTGCAGCTTGGTAGCCTGCGACTTGTAGATCTCGGCGTGGCTGGCATACAGGCTGGTGGTTTCGCTGAGGTCGTAGACGATGCCGTAGTACGGCACGAACTGGCGGTCCTCATCAATGGAGTTGAGCTTCTGGCCATTGGCACCGACATACTCGGTGTCTTCCATGAGCGTATAGCGGCCACCGATGATCAACGACAGGTCGTCCACAGGGCGGATGCGCAGCGAGGTATAAGCCCCTGCCTTGCGCACATCGGTGCTGGTGTCTGGGAAGTTCTCCGCCGTGGGGAAGTGGTCCGGCAGGGTTGGCGAGAAGATCAGGTCGTCGTAAAGGAAGTTCCAGTAGCTGCCGCCACGGCTTTTCAGCTTGCTGCCGTCCACCCCCACGGTCAGGTCGTGCATATGGCCGAACGCGTCGAACGAGCCTTGCAGGTTCAGGTCCAGGGTGGTGTTGGTAGTTTTGAAATCATGCTGGTTGTTCCACCACGAGCCGCCGGTGCCGGTGGCCGGGTCGATGGGGTTTTCCAGCTCAACTACGTTCTGCGCGTTGCGGTTGATGTTGTGGCGCACATTGGCCACGGCTTTCCAGTTGTCGCTCAGTTGCTGGTCCAGGCGGGCGAATACCGTGGTGTTCTCGATATCGTTCCAGCTCCAGGGCGTGGTGAGGTTAGTGCTGCGTGGTAGCCCCAGGTCGCTACCGTCGGAGAAGCGTCCCAGCGTGTTGCGTACGCCATTGAGGTCGTCGCGCTGGTGGCTGGCGCCGAAGAACAGCAGGGTATCATCGCTGGCATCGAACTCGAACGACACATAATTGAGGTTGCGTTTCTTGTGGTCGTAGTCGACGAAGTTATGTTTGTCTTCAAGCACGCCTACATAGCGCCCCCGCAGACGTCCGTCCATTGCCAAGGGGCCGGTTACATCGAATTCGCCGCGGTAGTTGTCCCAGCTGCCGGCCGAGGTCAGGGTTTTTACCTGCGGCTGCGCCAGCGGGCGCTTGTAGCTGAAGTTGATCACGCCGCCCGGTTCACCTGCGCCGTACAAACCGTCGGCACCCCGCAACAAGCCGACACTGTCGAACTGGGCAAGGTCCTCGTAGCGGCTGCTGTCGAGCATGCTGGATGTCGCGCCGCCTTCGTAGCGCACATCGTTGATTTCGAAACCTCGTGACACATAGGTGTTCTTGGCCCACGCCTCCTTGCGGGTAACTCCCGTCATCTGGTTCATCACCTGGTCCATGTTGCGCAATTGCTGGTCCTGCAGGCGCTGATCGGTGATGACAGTTACCGATTGTGGGATTTCGCGCAGTTTCTGCGGCCCCTTGCCGCCCATGGTGGTGGTGCCCGGCGCATAGCTGCCGGTGTTTTCCGTGCTGGCGCCCAGCCATTGGCTTTCGACGTTGGTGGCGGACAGCTCCAATGGGGGTGATACGTGTTTGCCGCCGTCCTTGGCAGCCTCCTGTGTCGTCGGGTCCAGCGTTTCGGCGCGCAGTACGCCAGTTGGCAGTGCTGCGGCGACGCCGAGGCACAGGTGCAGCGACAGGGGAGACAGCCGGGTGAGGCGGGTTTTGACCATGAAGGCAGCATCCAGTTGGTATTTATTGTCGGATGCGAATTATTTACATTTGATTTACGTTTTCAATACGCGCATGAAAATATTTTTACAATTCATGACGTAGCGTGAGGTTTTTCTGTTCGTTCTGATCATTAACTTGTCAGTTTCAATCATTGAGTCAATTCAAACGGCTGTTTAATGTCGCTGACAGACAAACGACGGGGCCCGCCGGCCGGTGAGGCGCCCGCATTCCGTGATCACGCCACCTGGGGACCTATCCATGGCCGCCGACCGCTACCCGCACCTGCTCGCTCCGCTGGATCTGGGCTTCACTACCCTGCGCAACCGCACCCTGATGGGCTCGATGCACACCGGCCTTGAGGAGCGCCCCGGCGGCTTCGAGCGCATGGCCGCGTACTTTGCCGAGCGCGCCCGTGGCGGTGTCGGCCTGATGGTCACCGGCGGTATCGCGCCCAACGATGAAGGCGGGGTGTATTCCGGCGCGGCCAAGCTCAGCACCGAGGAAGAGGCCGACAAGCACCGTATTGTCACCGAGGCAGTGCACGCTGCCGGTGGCAAGATCTGCCTGCAGATCCTGCATGCCGGGCGCTATGCCTACAGCCCACGGCAGGTGGCACCTAGCGCGATCCAGGCGCCGATCAACCCGTTCAAACCCAAGGAGCTGGACGAGGCGGGCATCGAGAAGCAGATTGCCGACTTCGTCAATTGCGCGGTACTGGCCCAGCGCGCGGGTTACGACGGCGTCGAGATCATGGGTTCGGAAGGCTACTTCATCAACCAGTTCCTCGCCGCCCACACCAACCAGCGTACCGACCGCTGGGGCGGCAGCTACGAAAACCGCATGCGCCTGGCGGTGGAAATCGTCAGCCGGGTGCGTGGCGCGGTAGGGCCGAACTTCATCATCATCTTCCGCCTGTCGATGCTCGACCTGGTCGAGGGCGGTAGCACCTGGGACGAAATCGAGCTGCTGGCCAAGGCCATCGAGCAGGCCGGTGCCACCCTGATCAATACCGGCATCGGCTGGCACGAAGCGCGTATCCCGACCATCGCCACCAAGGTGCCGCGTGCGGCGTTCAGCAAGGTCACCGCCAAGCTGCGTGGCGTGGTGAACATTCCGCTGATCACCACCAATCGTATCAACACCCCGGAAGTTGCCGAAACGGTGCTGGCTGAGGGCGATGCCGACATGGTCTCGATGGCCCGGCCGTTCCTGGCCGACCCGGATTTCGTCAACAAGGCCGCTGCCGGTCGCGCGGATGAAATCAACACCTGCATCGGCTGCAACCAGGCCTGCCTGGACCACACCTTCGGCGGCAAGCTGACCAGCTGCCTGGTCAACCCGCGTGCCTGCCATGAAACCGAGCTCAACTACCTGCCGGTACGTGCGGTGAAGCGCATTGCCGTGGTCGGTGCCGGCCCGGCCGGCCTGGCCGCTGCCACCGTTGCAGCAGAGCGCGGCCATACTGTGACCCTGTTCGACGGTGCCAATGAAATTGGTGGGCAGTTCAATGTGGCCAAGCGGGTGCCGGGCAAGGAAGAGTTCTTTGAAACCCTGCGTTACTTCCGCAAGAAGGTGGAAAGCACAGGCGTTGACCTGCGCCTGAATACCCGCGTGAATGTGCAGACATTGGTGGATGGCGGTTACGACGAAATCATCCTGGCCACCGGTATTGCCCCGCGTACCCCGGCCATTCCTGGTGTCGAGCATGCCAAGGTGCTCAGCTACCTGGATGTGCTGCTTGAGCGCAAGCCAGTGGGCAAGGCGGTGGCGGTGATCGGCGCGGGTGGCATCGGCTTTGACGTTTCCGAGTACCTGGTGCATGAAGGGCTGGCCACCAGCCAGGACCGTGAGGCGTTCTGGAAGGAGTGGGGCATCGATACCCAGCTTGAGGCCCGCGGTGGCGTGGCCGGGATCAAGGCCGAGCCGCATGCCCCGGCGCGTCAGGTGTTCCTGCTGCAGCGCAAGAAATCCAAGGTGGGTGACGGCCTGGGCAAGACCACTGGCTGGATCCACCGTACCGGGTTGAAGAACAAGCGGGTGCAGATGCTGAACAGTGTCGAGTACCTGGGCATCGACGACGCCGGGTTGCATATTCGCGTGTGTGAGGGTGAGCCACAGGTGCTGGTGGTGGATAACGTGGTGATCTGTGCCGGGCAGGAGCCGCTGCGCGGACTGCAGGACGGGCTGGTGGCGGCGGGGCAGTCGGTGCACCTGATTGGTGGCGCCGATGTAGCGGCCGAGCTGGATGCCAAGCGGGCGATCAACCAAGGTTCGAGATTGGCGGCTGAGCTCTGAGATTGCCGGGGCCGCTGCGGGGCCCTGTGGGAGCGGGTTCACCCGCGAAGAATCCAACACGGTGTATGGCACCGGCTTTGCCGGTGTTCGCGGGTAAACCCGCTCCCACAGCGTTCCCTGTAAACTGCGATCCATGCATGCATTCGACCTCCCGCAAGCCCCCCTGCAACCCGTGAACCTGCCCTGGCTGCAACAAGCCCAGGTCCAGGCCGCCATCCTGCGCCTGGACCTGATCGACCCCCTGATCAGCGGCAACAAGTGGTTCAAGCTGCGCCACCACCTGCAGCAGGCCAGCGCCAGCAACGCCGCAGGCCTGATCAGCCTCGGCGGAAACCATTCCAACCACCTGCACGCCCTGGCTGCCGCCGGCAAGCGCTTCGGCTTCGCCACCGCTGGCCTGTTGCGCGGCCACCTCCAGGACACGCCAACCGTGCGTGACTTGCAGGCGCTCGGCATGGAATTGCACTGGCTCGGTTATGGCGGCTACCGCGCACGCAACGAACCAGGCTTCTGGGAACCCTGGCAGGCACGCTACCCCGGTTGGCACTGCATCCCCGAAGGCGGCGGCGGGCAGGAAGGTGCACAGGGCTGCGCGCTGATCATGCAGCAGGCGCGCGCGCAAATCGCGGCACTGGGCTGGGCAGACTACGACGCTTGGTGGCTGGCCGCTGGAACGGGTACTACCTTGGCCGGCCTGGTGCTGGCCGAGGCAGGGGCGCACGCCGTACATGGCGCTTTGGCCGTGCCCATGGATCATGGTGTGCCGGCGATGGTAGCAACACTGGCTGGCGCGCACGGCTACCAGCTACATGAGGCCTGCCGTGGCGGTTTTGGCAAGTTTGATGATGAGTTGCTGGCCTTCATCGGCGACTGCGAGCAGCACACTGGCGTGCCGCTCGAAGCCCTTTACACCGGCAAGGCCCTGCTGGCCCTGCGTGATCAGGTGGCGGCGGGGGTGTTCGCGCCCGGCAGCCGCCTGATCTTCGTGCATACCGGCGGCCTGCAGGGCCGGCGCGGTTACTTGTAGGGCAGCATGCGCAGCAGCGTGTTGTCGCGCTGCACATAGTGGTGGTACAGCCCGGCCAGCGCATGCAGGCCGATCAGCCAGTAGCCCCAGCTGCCGATGCGTTCATGCCAGCCTTTGATGAACTTGGCCTGGTCCGGGTTGGGGCCGATCAGGTGCGGCAGTTCCAGGCCGAAGAAGGGCACCGGTTTGTCGGCGGCGCTGAGGATCAGCCAGCCGGCCAGCGGCAAACCGATCATCAGCAGGTACAGCGCCAGGTGCATCAGGTGCGCAAGGCCAGTCTGCCAGGCGGGTGGCTTGGGCACGATGGGTGGAGTAGGGCGGCTCAGGCGGATGGCCAGGCGTAGCCAGACCAGCACGAACACGCTTAGCCCGAGCATGAAGTGCAGGTCTTTCATCAGGTTGCGTTCGGCGCTGTCCTTGGGGAACAGGCCACGCAGTTCGATAAGGGCGTAGACAGCGGCCAGCAGCACCAGCATCAGCCAATGCAGGGCGATGGACAGGCGCGCGTAGTGGGGCGCGGGGGTGGATGAAACCATGATCGGTCCTCGTCATCAGGTCGGTTGTATGTCTTTATATTTTTAGCGCTTATGAGATCGAGCGCCGCCCGCGCGGCGCTTCGCGGCTAAAGCCGCTCCTACGTTTGTTTCGGGCCAGTTATGCCTGTGGTATTTGCGCGCGAACGCCTTGGCGCATGCCACGATATTGCGTCGTACAAATTGGCGCATGCCACGATATTGCGTCGTACAAATTGGCGCATGCCACGATGTCGCGTCGTACAAATTGGCGCATGCCACGATGTCGCGTCGTACAAATTGGCGCATGCCACGATGTCGCGTCGTACAAATTGGCGTATGCCACGATATCGCGTCGTACAAATTGACGTATGCCACGATATCGCGTCGTACAAACAAGGCGGTCGCGCGCGCCAGGCACAGGACGGATTGGCCCGAAACAAACGTAGGAGCGGCTTTAGCCGCGAAGCGCCGCGCGGGCGGCGCTCGATCTCACAAGCGCCGAAAATCTCAAGGCAGGCACTAGGGCAAAAAAGGCCAACTGTCAGCCACCAGAAACACCCGCTCCACCTCCTGCCAGGCGCCATCAGCATCCACCTCCAACCTCACCAGCAACTGCGCCGGCGCCTGCCGCTCCAGCACAAGCAGCCACGCCGCAAACTGCTCCACCTGCCAACACTCTGTAGCCTCGACCCGCGCCGGTGCCAGCCAGGCATGCCGCTGCAACGGCTGCCAACGCTCACCCTCAGCCATCAGCCAATCCCGCCGCCGCACCCAGCGCCCACGCAAATGCTCCGGGTGCGCCCCCTCAGGCGGTTCGGCATGCCCTGGCCACGGATAAAACAGATAGCCCCCCAGCCATACGTGCGCCTGGGCTTGCTCCACCCCCAGCTGCGCCAGTACCTCGCGGCTGTGCGTTCCCGCCGACATGGGCAACTGGTGCCCCGTCAGGTGCGCAAGCTTGCTGCCCAGCCGGTCATGGCAACCCGGCCCCAGCCAGGCATGCGGGTCGTGCCCGGCCCCTTCCGGGCCCAGGTACAACTTGATTGCCAGTTCCAGGTGGTGCACGCCGTCGCGGTCGCGCAGCACCACGTCCAGCTCGCCCAAGGTGCGCCCGCCATCGCGAATCGCCAGGTTGGCCGCCAGCAATTCGATGCCTGGCGCCTGGCCCAGGGCGAATTGCCACAGGCGTTCGTAATAGTGCCCCAGCCGCCGGCTGCCCAGCTTGGCCAGCCAGTCGAGCAACGGGCGGTCATCGGCATCCAGTGCACGCAACCAGCCCGCAAGTCGCTGCGGCTGGTCCGCCCACAGGCTGCCTGCCAGCGGGTGGCGCTGGGGGCAGGGCGGGGCACTGAGCAAGGGCGGCGACAGCAGGGCCCAGGCCAAGTCGCGCACCGCGGGGCGGCGTAACTGCCGGGGCAGCTCATCGAGCAGGGCAAATGGCATCATCCAGCGAGCATAGCCGGTTTGCCGCTACCCAGTGGTTTCGCCCATAATCGGCGCATCGTCACCCGCCGCAGAGCCTCGCAGGAGCCCCATGGAGCAATTTCGCAATATCGGTATCATCGGCCGCCTTGGCAGCTCGCAGGTGCTCGACACCATTCGCCGACTGAAAAAATTCCTCCTCGAGCGCCACCTGCACGTGATCCTCGAGGACACCATCGCCGAAGTGCTGCCCGGCCACGGCCTGCAAACCTCCACCCGCAAGCTGCTGGGCGAGGTCTGCGACCTGGTCATCGTGGTCGGCGGCGACGGCAGCCTGCTGGGCGCCGCCCGCGCTTTGGCCCGGCACAATATTCCGGTGCTGGGCATCAACCGTGGCAACCTGGGGTTTCTCACCGACATCCGCCCGGATGAACTGGAAGAGAAAGTCGCCGAAGTGCTCGACGGCCACTACCTGGTGGAAAACCGCTTCCTGCTGCAGGCCGAGGTGCGCCGCCACCACGAAGCCATTGGCCAGGGCGACGCGCTGAACGACGTGGTGCTGCACCCGGGCAAGTCGACGCGCATGATCGAGTTCGAGATCTACATCGACGGCCAGTTCGTCTGCAGCCAGAAGGCCGACGGCCTGATCGTCGCCACTCCCACCGGCTCCACCGCCTATGCGCTGTCGGCCGGCGGCCCGATCATGCACCCCAAGCTCGACGCCATCGTCATCGTGCCGATGTACCCGCATACCCTGTCGGGCCGGCCGATCGTGGTGGATGGCAACAGCGAGCTGAAGATCGTGGTGTCCAAGGACCTGCAGATCTACCCGCAGGTGTCCTGTGACGGCCAGAACCACTTCACCTGCGCCCCCGGCGACACCATCACGGTCAGCAAGAAGCCGCAAAAACTGCGCCTGATCCATCCGCTGGACCACAACTACTACGAGGTCTGCCGCACCAAGCTCGGTTGGGGCAGCCGCCTGGGGAGCAGGGACGACTGATGCTCGATCCGGCGCGAAGTTTCGACATCATCGGTGACGTGCACGGTTGTGCGCTGACCCTTGAACGCCTGCTCGACGCCCTCGGATACAAGCGTGTGGCCGGCGTGTGGCGCCACCCGCGGCGCCAGGCGCTGTTCCTCGGCGATATCGTCGACCGCGGGCCACGCATCCGCGAGGCACTGCACATCGTCCACGACATGGTCGAGGCCGGCCAGGCGTTCTGCATCATGGGCAACCACGAGTACAACGCCCTGGGCTGGGTTACCCCGGCACTGCCTGGTAGCGGCAAGGCCTACGTGCGCGAGCACACGCCGCGCCACGCCCGGCTGATCGACGAAACCCTGACCCAGTTCGCCCACCACCCCGGCGACTGGCACGACTTCGTCAACTGGTTCTATGAACTGCCGCTGTTCGTCGACGCCGGGCGCTTCCGCCTGGTGCACGCCTGCTGGGACCCGCAGCTGATCGAGCCACTGCGCCAGCAGTACCCCAATGGGCGCATCGACGAGCACTTCATCCAGGCCTCCGCAGTCAGCGGCAGCTTCGCCGCCACGGTGTGCAACCGCCTGCTGCGCGGCACCGACATGCGCCTGCCAGACGGCCTGACCCTGACCGGAGGCGATGGCCTGACCCGCGCCTTCTTCCGCACCAAGTTCTGGGAAGAAGACCCGCAAACTTACGGCGACATCGTGTTCCAGCCCGATGCCTTGCCCGAGGAGGTGGCCAGCGCGCCACTCAGCCACAGCCAGAAGAACGCCTTGTTGCGCTACGCCGAGGACGAGCCGCTGCTGTTTGTCGGGCACTACTGGCGCAGCGGTCACCCGGCACCAATTCGCCCCAACCTGGCCTGCCTGGACTACAGCGCCGTGCTCTACGGCAAGCTGGCCGCCTACCGGCTGGATGATGAAACCCGCATCGACCCGCACAAGTTCGTCTGGGTTGACGTCGACCGCCCACAGGCCAACCAATGAACATTATCGAAGTGATGCGCCTGCCGTTGTCGGTCGACCTCAGCGGCTTCGTCCACCTGTTGCAGCGCCTGCAAGTGCCGCACCGGGTCAGCGAGGAGGGCGACGCCCAGGTGCTCTGGGCCCCCGACACCCTCGCCGAAGACGTCCGCGAACTGTACCAGCGCTTCCCGGAAGGTAACGCCGATATCCCGGCAACGCAGGCCCCTGTAGGAGCGGGTTTACCCGCGAAAGGGCCCTCCCTGACGGAACAGGCCCGCGCCTGCAAAATCACCACCCTGACCCTGCTGCTGTGCTTCATCGTCGCCGGCCTGACCAGCCTGGGCGACAACTTCACCACCATCAGCTGGTTCACCTTCCTCGACTTCCGCGTCCAGGGCGACTACCTGTACTTCACCTCGCTGGCGCAAACCCTGGACCAAGGCCAGTGGTGGCGCCTGGTATCGCCCATGCTGCTGCACTTCGGCGTACTGCACCTGGCTATGAACAGCCTGTGGTACTGGGAACTGGGTAAACGCATCGAACTGCGCCAGGGCCCGTGGGCGCTGTTGGGCCTGACCCTGCTGTTCAGCCTGGTGTCCAACCTGGCCCAGCACTACACCAGCGGGCCGAGCCTGTTCGGCGGTTTGTCCGGCGTACTGTACGGCCTGCTCGGGCACATCTGGCTGTACCAGTGGCTGGCGCCCAACCGCTTCTTCAACCTGCCCAAGGGCGTGCTGGTAATGATGCTGATCTGGCTGGTGGTATGCCTGACCGGTGTGGTCGGCACCCTCGGCCTTGGCCAGATCGCCAACGCCGCCCACGTCGGCGGGCTGCTCATCGGATGCCTGACCGGGCTCTTGGGTGGGGCGCTGGCCCGGCGTAAACTGTCGGCTTGAATCAGGAGACACTATGTCCACTTTCGCGCAAATGATTGAAAACATCACCCCGGAAATCTACGAGAGCCTGAAACTCGCCGTGGAAATCGGCAAATGGTCGGATGGCCGCAAGCTCACTGCCGAGCAGAAAGAGCTGTCGCTGCAGGCAGTGATCGCCTGGGAAATGAAAAACCTGCCCGAAGACCAGCGCACCGGTTACATGGGCCCGCAGGAATGCGCGTCGAAGTCCGCGCCGATTGCCAATATTCTGTTCAAGTCGGACTCGGTACATTGATCGAACTCGCTCGTGGCTCGTTGAGCAAGATGGCGGTAAGCCTGCAGGCACCGGTGGTGCAGTACAGCTTCCGCCTGGATGACACGCAGGTGCCGGTCAACCCTTTGATCGGCCAGCGCCTGCGCCTGGAATACCTCGGCGCCATTCATTGCAGCCATTGCGGCAAGCGCACCAAGACCAGCTTCAGCCAGGGTTACTGCTACCCGTGCATGACCAAGCTGGCCCAGTGCGACGTGTGCATCATGGCCCCGGAAAAATGCCACTACGACGCCGGCACCTGCCGCGAACCGTCGTGGGGCGAACAGTTCTGCATGACCGACCATGTGGTCTACCTGGCCAACTCGTCAGGGATCAAGGTCGGCATCACCCGCGCCACCCAGCTGCCCACCCGCTGGCTCGACCAGGGCGCCAGCCAGGCCCTGCCGATCATGCGCGTGGCCACCCGCCAGCAGTCGGGCCTGGTCGAAGACGTGCTGCGCAGCCAGGTGCCCGACCGCACCAACTGGCGCGCGCTGCTCAAGGGCGACGCCGAGGTGCTCGACCTGCCGGCCATCCGCGAACAGATTTTCGAGGCCTGCGCCGATGGCCTGCGTGAGCTGCAAGGGCGCTTTGGCCTGCAGGCGATCCAGCCGCTGCCCGACGCCGAAGTGGTGCAGATGAACTACCCGGTCGAGGCCTACCCGAAAAAGATCGTCAGCTTCAACCTCGACAAGGACCCGGTGGCCGAAGGCACGTTGCTGGGCATCAAGGGCCAGTACCTGATCTTCGACACCGGTGTGATCAATATTCGCAAGTACACGGCCTACCAGTTGGCCGTGCTCCAGTAAAAAGGACCTGCACATGCGTACCGAACAACCGCAAGTGATCTACCTCAAGGATTACCAGGCGCCCGAGTACCTGATCGACGAGACGCATCTTACTTTCGAGCTGTTCGAGGACCACACCCTGGTTCACGCGCAACTGGTGATGCGCCGCAACCCTGCACGCGGTGCCGGCCTGCCGCCACTGGAGCTCGATGGCCAGCAGCTGGAGCTGCTGCGCGCCTCGCTGGACGATCAGGAACTGCAGCCGGGTGACTACCAGCTGGGCGCCGACAGCCTGACCGTGCAGCCCAAGGCCGAGCGCTTCACCCTCGACACCAGCGTGAAGATCCACCCCGAGAGCAACACCGCGCTGGAAGGCCTGTACAAGTCGGGCAAGATGTTCTGTACCCAGTGCGAGGCCGAAGGCTTCCGCAAGATCACTTACTACCTCGACCGCCCGGATGTGATGAGCACCTTCACCACCACGGTGATCGCCGAGCAGCATCGCTACCCGGTACTGTTGTCGAACGGTAACCCGACCGGTAGTGGTCCCGCAGAAGACGGCCGCCACTGGGCAACCTGGGAAGATCCGTTCGTCAAGCCGGCCTACCTGTTCGCCTTGGTGGCAGGTGACCTCTGGTGCGTGGAAAGCAGCTTCACCCGCCAGTCCGGCCGTGAGGTGGTCTTGCGCATCTACGTCGAAGAGGAAAATCTCGACAAGTGCGACCACGCCATGGTCAGCCTGAAGAAGTCCATGCGCTGGGACGAAGAAGTCTATGGCCGTGAGTACGACCTGGACATCTTCATGATCGTTGCGGTCAACGACTTCAACATGGGCGCCATGGAAAACAAGGGCCTGAACATCTTCAACTCCAGTTGTGTGCTGGCCCGTGCCGAAACCGCCACCGATGCGGCGCACCAGCGCGTCGAAGGCGTGGTTGCCCACGAGTACTTCCACAACTGGTCGGGCAACCGCGTCACTTGCCGTGACTGGTTCCAGCTGTCGCTGAAGGAAGGCTTCACGGTGTTCCGTGATGCCGAGTTCAGCGCCGACATGAATTCGCGCACGGTCAAGCGCATTGAAGACGTAGCCTACCTGCGTACCCACCAGTTCGCTGAAGACGCCGGCCCCATGGCCCACCCGGTACGCCCGGACAGCTTCATTGAAATTTCCAACTTCTACACCCTGACCGTGTACGAGAAGGGTGCCGAAGTGGTGCGCATGGTCCGCACCCTGTTGGGCGCGGAGGGCTTCCGCAAAGGCAGTGACCTGTACTTTGAACGCCACGATGGCCAGGCGGTGACCACCGACGACTTCATCAAGGCCATGGAAGACGCCAACGGCGTCGACTTCACCCAGTTCAAGCGCTGGTACAACCAGGCCGGTACCCCGCGCCTGGAAGTCAGCGAAGCCTATGACGCCGCCGCGCAGACCTACAGCCTGACCTTCCGCCAGAGCTGCCCGCAGACCCCGGACAAAGCCGAGAAGCTGCCGTTCGTGATCCCGGTGGAGCTGGGCCTGCTGGATGCCGCGGGCAACGACCTGCCGCTGCAACTGGTTGGCGAAGCCGCCGCCCAAGGTACCAGCCGCGTGTTGTCGGTGACCGAGGCCGAGCAAACCTTCACCTTCCAGGGCATCGTAGCCAAGCCGCTGCCTTCGTTGCTGCGTGGCTTCAGCGCCCCGGTGAAGCTGAGCTTCCCGTATGACCGCGACCAGCTGATGTTCCTGATGCAGCACGACAGCGATGGCTTCAACCGCTGGGAAGCGGGGCAGCAGCTGTCGGTGCAGGTGCTGCAGGAGCTGATCGGCCAGCATCAGCGCGGCGAAGCCTTGAAGCTTGACCAGCGCCTGATCACCGCCCTGGGCACTGTGCTTGGCAACGAAGCGCTGGACCCGGCCATGGTGGCCGAAATGCTCTCGCTGCCAGGTGAGGCCTACCTCACCGAGATCAGCCAGGTGGCCGATGTGGATGCCATCCACGCCGCCCGCGAGTTCGCCCGCCAGCAGATCGCTGCGCAGCTGTTCGACGCCCTGTGGGCGCGCTACCAGGCCAACCGCGAAGTGTCGCGCAAAACCGCCTATGTGGCGTCTGCCGAGCACTTTGCCCGCCGCAGCCTGCAGAACATTGCCTTGTCGTACCTGATGCAGAGCGGCAAGCCGCAGGTACTGGAAGCGACCCTGGAGCAGTTCGAGCAGTGCGACAACATGACCGAGCGCCTGACCGCCCTGGCGGTGCTGGTCAACTCGCCGTTCGAAGCTGAACGCGCGAAAGCCCTGCAAGCCTTTGCCGAGCACTTCAAGGACAACCCGCTGGTCATGGACCAGTGGTTCAGCGTGCAGGCGGCCAGCGCGCTGCCGGGCGGGCTGGCGCGGGTCAAGGCGCTGATGCAGCACCCGGCGTTCACCCTGAAGAACCCGAACAAGGTGCGTGCGCTGATTGGTGCGTTTGCCGGGCAGAACCTGGTCAACTTCCATGCGGCGGATGGTTCGGGGTATCGCTTCCTGGCGGACCTGGTGATCGAGCTGAATGCGCTGAACCCGCAGATTGCATCGCGTCAACTGGCGCCGCTGACCCGCTGGCGCAAGTACGACGATGCGCGCCAAGGCCTGATGAAGGGCGAGCTGGAGCGGATTCTGGCTTCGGGTGAGCTGTCCAGTGATGTGTATGAAGTGGTGAGCAAGAGCCTGGCTTAAGCCTGGTAAATATTGGGGCTGCTTTGCAGCCCATCGCGACACAAGGCCGCTCCTACAGGGGTTACGCGATTCCCTGTAGGAGCGGCCTTGTGTCGCGATGGGCCGCACAGCGGCCCCGGCTTTTTAACGCCGATAACAAAACATAACACCCCGCCCGTTGTCTTCCCGCAAACATCCCCGCTACGATCCCCTCAAGCTATTGCAGGCCTCTAGATCAGGCTTTTCGCAGTACCTGCAATGCATTGACCCACCAAACAAGAACACAACAGGGGGACAGTCATGAGGGAACAGAACAGGCGCCTCGCCTGGCCATTGGCAGCCGCAGCAACACTGGCGCTGGCACTTGGCATGTGGGCCGACAGCGTGCAAGCCGCTGCAGCCGACGAATATTCCACCGAATCGGCCAAGGCCAGCCAAAGCCTGTTGATCGGCGCCGCCCATGCCGGCAAGCGCCTGGTGGTGGTGGGCGATCGTGGCCATATCCTGTTCTCCGACGACCAGGGCAGCACCTGGACCCAGGCCCGGGTACCGACCCGGCAACTGCTCACTGCGGTGTTTTTCCTCGACGACAAGCGCGGCTGGGCCGTCGGCCATGACGCGCAGATCCTCAGCAGCACTGACGGCGGCGCCACCTGGAGCAAGCAGTTCGAAGACCTGGCCCGTGAAGCGCCCCTACTCGATATCACCTTCCTCGACACCCAGCACGGCTTTGCCGTGGGTGCCTACGGCGCCTTGCTGGAAACCACCGACGGCGGCCAGCACTGGCAGGACGTCGCCGAGCGCCTGGACAACCCTGACCAGCTGCACCTGAACGGTATCGCCCAGGTGCGCGAGGCTGGCCTGTTCATCGTCGGTGAGCAGGGCGGTATGTTCCGTTCTGCCGACAATGGCCAGACCTGGGCCAGGGTGCAGGGCCCCTACGAGGGCTCGCTGTTCGGCGTGATCGGCACCGCCCAGGCGCACACCCTGCTGGCCTACGGCTTGCGCGGCAATCTGTACCGCTCCAGCGACTTCGGTGACAGCTGGCAGCCGATCGAACTCAAGGCCGCACGTGGCAACCTCGAATTCGGCCTGGCAGGCGCTACGCTTGTCGAAGATGGCAGCCTGGTACTGGTCGGCAATGGTGGCAGCGTGCTGCGCAGCACCGACGACGGGCAGACCTTCAGCGTGTACAACCGCGCCGACCGCATCGCCCTGGCCGGCGTCAGCGGCCTGGCCAATGGCGGCCTGCTGTTGGTGGGGCAGGGGGGTGTGCACCTGGCCGGTGCCGACGGTGCCGACCAGGCAGCCAAGGAGGTGCGCCCATGACCAGCAAGGAGAGCATCACCATGCACCCGCATCATCAGGACAAGGCCACGCTGCTTGAGCGGCTGATCTTCAACAACCGCCCCGTGGTCATCGCCCTGTGTGTACTGGTCAGTATCTTCCTGTTCTGGCAGGCCACGCAGATTCGCCCCTCCACCAGCTTCGAGAAGATGATCCCGCTGCAGCACCCGTTCATCGAGCAGATGATGGAGCACCGCAACGACCTGGCCAACCTCGGCAACACCGTGCGCATCTCGGTGGAGGCGGTCAATGGCGACATCTTCGACAAGGACTACATGGAGACCCTGCGCCAGATTCATGACGAAGTGTTCTACATCCCCGGTGTCGACCGTGCCGGGCTGAAGTCGCTGTGGAGCCCCAGCGTGCGCTGGAGCGAGGTCACCGAAGAGGGCTTTTCCGGTGGTGAGGTAATCCCCAACACCTACAACGGCTCGCAGGACAGCCTCGATACCCTGCGCGACAACGTGCTCAAGTCGGGCCAGGTGGGGCGTCTGGTCGGTAACAACTTCAAGTCCAGCATCGTCGATGTGCCGCTGCTGGAGAGCTACCCCGACCCGCAGGACCCAGGCAAGCAGGTGAAGCTGGACTACCAGCAGTTCTCACACCTGCTGGAAGAAAAGATCCGCGACAAGTTCCAGGCGCAGAACCCCAATGTGAAAGTGCACATTGTCGGCTTCGCCAAGAAGGTCGGCGACCTGATCGACGGCCTGGTCATGGTGGCGATGTTCTTCGGTGTCGCCCTGGCGATCACCTGGGTGCTGTTGTACTGGTTTACCTGGTGCATCCGCAGCACCATCGCCGTGCTCATCACCACCTTGGTGGCGGTGGTCTGGCAGTTGGGGCTGATGCATGCGGTGGGCTTTGGCCTGGACCCGTACTCGATGCTGGTGCCGTTCCTGATCTTCGCAATTGGTATTTCCCACGGGGTGCAGAAGATCAACGGCATCGCCTTGCAGTCGAGTGACGCCGACAACGCGCTTACTGCTGCCCGGCGCACCTTCCGCCAACTGTTCCTGCCGGGGATGATCGCCATCCTGGCCGACGCAGTGGGCTTCATCACCCTGCTGATCATCGACATCGGGGTGATTCGTGAGCTGGCGATCGGTGCCTCCATCGGCGTGGCCGTGATCGTGTTCACCAACCTGATCCTGCTGCCAGTGGCCATCTCCTACGTCGGTATCAGCAAGAAGGCCATCGAGCGCAGCAAGAAGGACGCTACCCGTGAGCACCCGTTCTGGCGCCTGCTGTCGAACTTCGCCAGCGCCAAGGTGGCGCCGGTGTCGGTGGTGCTGGCGCTGGTCGCCTTCGCCGGTGGCCTGTGGTACAGCCAGAACCTGAAGATCGGCGACCTCGACCAGGGCGCGCCGGAGCTGCGCCCCGACTCGCGCTACAACCAGGACAACAACTTCATCATCAGCAACTACTCGACCAGCTCCGACGTGCTGGTGATCATGGTCAAGACCCCTTCGGAGAAGTGCTCGGTCCACTCGACCATGGCGCCGATCGACGAACTGATGTGGACCATGCAGAACACCCCGGGCGTGCAGTCGGCGATTTCCCTGGTGACCGTGTCCAAGCAGGTGATCAAGGGCATGAACGAGGGCAGCCTGAAGTGGGAAACCCTGTCGCGTAACCCCGACATCCTCAACAACTCCATCGCCCGCGCCGACGGCCTGTACAACGGCGACTGCTCGCTGGCGCCGGTGCTGGTGTTCCTCAACGACCACAAGGCCGAGACCCTGGAGCGGGTTACCGCCGCGGCCAAGGCGTTTGCCGACAGCCACAACAAGGAGGGCCTGCAGTTCCTGCTGGCAGCGGGTAACGCCGGGATCGAGGCGGCGACCAACGAAGTGATCAAGTCGGCCGAACTGACCATCCTGATCCTGGTGTACATCTGCGTGGCGGTGATGTGCCTGATCACCTTCCGCTCGTTCGCCGCTACCCTGTGTATCGTGCTGCCGCTGGTGCTGACCTCGGTGCTGGGCAACGCGCTGATGGCCTACATGGGCATCGGCGTGAAGGTGGCGACCTTGCCGGTGGTGGCGCTGGGGGTGGGTATTGGCGTGGACTACGGCATTTACATCTACAGCCGGCTGGAGAGCTTCCTGCGGGCCGGGTTGCCGTTGCAGGAGGCCTATTACGAGACCTTGCGCTCGACTGGCAAGGCGGTGCTGTTCACCGGGTTGTGCCTGGCCATTGGCGTATGTACCTGGATTTTCTCGGCGATCAAGTTCCAGGCTGATATGGGGTTGATGCTGACCTTCATGTTGCTGTGGAACATGTTTGGGGCGCTATGGCTGCTGCCGGCGTTGGCGCGGTTCCTGATCAAGCCGGAGAAGATGGTGGGCAAGGAGGGTGGGTCCATCTTCGCCCATTGAATCGCAGGGGGCCGCGTTGCTGCCCATTCGCAGCACAAGGCTGCTCCTACAAGGGATCGCGATTCACCTGTAGGAGCAGCCTTGTGCTGCGAATGGGCCGCAACGCGGCCCCAAGGCTATAATGCCAATTCATTTCTGATTGGTACCCCCATGTCCCCCCTCGCCACCGCCCTGCAGTCCTGCGACATGCTCCTGATCGACGGCCTGCACGCCTTCGACTTCACCGCCAACGAATCCGGCCTCACCGTCGAATGCATGGACGGCCGCCAACTGCGTCGCTGGTCATTCACCCCCGAGCAAATCAGCGCCGCCATTGCCAGCGGTGACGAGTGGCAACTCAACGATGCCAATGGCGAGCATCGGCTAGTCTGTATGAGTGCCTTTCGCGCCCCGGATGAAGACCACGATGAACCGGACCTGGACGAGCCTGCTGACCGCTAGCCTGATGAGCCTGACCCTGCATGCCCACGCCGCCACGTTGCTGGTGGGCAGCTACACCGATGGCGCCAGCCAGGGCATCTACCGCTACCAGTTCGACGACAAGGCCGGCCACATCGACCCCACACCGCAGCAAGTGGTGAAGAGCGTCAGCCCGTCGTGGCTGGTGCTGTCGGCCGACCAGCGCCTGCTGTTCGCGGTCAATGAAACCCCAGGCGGCCAGGCCAGCAGTTTCAGTGTCAGCGCCAAGGGCGAGATCAAGCCGCTCAACCAGGTGGCCACACAAGGTGACGAGCCGACCCACGCCAGCCTCAGCCGTGACCAGCGTTACCTGTTCGTGGCCAACTACGCGGTCAAGCCCGACCCCGGCGGCAGCCTGGTGGTGATCCCGGTGGCCAAGGACGGCAAGCTCAAGGCCGTGGTGCAACAGGCCCGGCACAAGGCGAGCGGGGTCAACCCCGAGCGCCAGGCCGGTGCCCACGTGCATTCGCTGGTGCTGTCGCCCAATGGCCAACACGTCTATGCCTGCGACCTGGGTGCCGACAAGGTGTTCATCTACCGTTACGACGGCGCCAGCCCGGACCGCCCGCTAAGCCCGGCAATCCCGGCCTCGGTGGAGTTGCCGCCAGGCAGTGGGCCGCGTCACCTGCTGTTCGACGCCAAGGGCCGGCACGCCTACCTGACGCTGGAAATGAGTGGTGAAGTGGTGATGTTCGATGTGCAGGACGATGCCCTGCTTGAGCGCCAGCGCTTGCCGCTGACCGAACAGCAGGGTGCGGCGGCCAAGGCGGCGGGGGGGCTGCACCTGTCAGCGGACGGGCGTTTCCTGTACGTGAGCAACCGCGGCACGGCCAATGAAATTGTGGTGTTCAGCGTGGGCAAGGACGATGGCCAGCTGACCTACCTGCAGCGCCGTTCGGTGGAGGGCGATCACCCGCGGGAATTCGCCCTCGACCCGAGTGACAACTTCCTGCTGGTGGCCAACCAGAAGAGCAACCAGATCGTGGTGATGCGCCGCGATCCGCGCAGCGGCAAGCTGCTGGAGACGGTGCAGACGTTGAAGCAGGATGCGCCCTCGGACCTGAAGTTCATCGAGTGATGGGTTGGAAAGGGTTCGGCGGTAGAGTTTTGGCGGCTGTGGAAGGTGTTCGCCACAACATTTTCTGCGCCTGTGAGATCGAGCGCCGCCCGCGCGGCGCTTCGCGGCTAAAGCCGCTCCTACGTTTGTTTTGGGCCAATCCATCCTGTGCCAAACGCGCGCGACCGCCTTGTTTGTACGACGCGATATCGAGGTGTGCGCCAAGGCGTTCGCGCGCAAATGCCACAGGCATAACTGGCCCGAAACAAACGTAGGAGCGGCTTTAGCCGCGAAGCGCCGCGCGGGCGGCGCTCGATCTCGCAGGCGCTGAATGTGTCGAGGCGAACGCTGCGGCGCTCGATCTCACAGGCGCTAAATCCTTCCCGCCGAACACCCCCGACCGCAACTATCGTTCCGCGTGATAATCCTTACCAGCGCAATGAATTTCTGCCAGCGGCTTCGGCGGCGTAAGTTTGACCCAAGGCCCAAACGGGCCAACGTCAAACCACCGCCGTCGAGGTCAGCCCAGATGAACTTCAATCTCTTCCCGGTCATTGCCGCATCCGCCATTTCCGCTTCGGTCGTACTGCCGGCGCATGCCCATGCCGACAGCCGCAGCAAGGCGTCCGCTACCCACAGTTATACCGAGCAGTACTTGCGCCAGAGTGCCCACTTTCATGCGGCCCTGAGTGGCAAGCACCACGCGTGAAGCTGACTCGGTCCCGTGTAGGAGCGGGTTTACCCGCGAATACGGTGGTGGCGGCAACGGTGAACGACCTGTCGAAATTGGCTGGCAGGCCCGGCCTATTCGCGGGTAAACCCGCTCCTACAAGGGATCGCGTAAAGCTATTTGGCCATGACTGACCTGAACAGCTCCGAAGCCAGCCACCCCTCCAGCCAGCTCCGCACCCGCGGATAAGCCGCCTCGGCGAACCACAGCGGTTCGACCCCGGCAAACTGGCGCATCAGGGGCAGCAACGCGGCATCGGCAATGCTCGGGTGGTCGGCCAGCAGGTAGGGCCGGCCCGCCAGCAGGCCTTCGAGCTCCGCCAGCCAGGCCTCGGCCTGCTGGCGGTAATGCTCGCGGGTATGTTGCGGGTAGCGCTCGGCATACTTGTACAGGTTTACCTGCGCCTTGAACGTGCTGTCGTTGCGCGCAATCAGTGCCTCAGCCTGCTGCGCCGCCGCAGGGTCGGCTTGTAGCTGCCAGTCCTGCGGGTCGTTTTGCGCCAGCGCCCAGCGCATGATGTCCAGGCTCTCTTCCAGCACCTCGGCACCGGTGTCCAGCACCGGCACCGTCCCTTTGGGCGACAAGGCCAGCAGCTCTGCCGGCTTGTTCTTCATCACCACCTCGCACACTTCCACCGCGCAGCCGGCATAGCGCAGGGCCAGGCGCGCGCGCATGGCCCATGGGCAGCGGCGGAACGAGTAGAGAATCACCCGCACACCTCCACGTCACTCAGGCCATTGCCCTGGCGGCGCACCTGGATCTGCACCGGGATGCGCTCGTGCATTTCCTGCACATGGGAAATCACCGCCACCTTGCGGCCTTGGGCCTGCAAGCCGTCGAGGGCGTCCATGGCCAGTTGCAGCGACTCAGGGTCGAGGCTGCCGAAGCCTTCGTCGATGAACAGCGATTCGATACGCAGGGTGCTGGAGGCCATCGATGCCAGGCCCAGCGCCAAGGCCAGCGACACCAGGAAGGTTTCGCCGCCCGACAGCGAGTGCACCGAGCGCAGTTCGTCACCCATCTCGGTGTCCAGTACCAGCAGGCCGAGTGCACTGCCGCCACGCTTGAGGCGGTAGCGGCGGGCCAGCTGGCGCAGCTGGGTGTTGGCGTGGTGCAGCAGCAGGTCGAGGTTATAGCCCTGGGCGATCTTGCGGAACACATCGCCCGAGGCCGAGCCGATCAGGGCATTCAGGCGGGCCCAGCGTTGCCATTGCTGGTGGGCCTGGTCGATTTCTGCCGCCAACGCCTGGTACGCCTGTTGGCGCCGCTGATCGTCGGCCTGCTGCGCGCGCAGTTCGGCGCACTGTTGTTCGTGGTTGGCCAGGCGCTCGCGCAGCTCGGTCAGGGCTTGTTCCAGGGCTTCGGCCGAAGTGTCCACGGTCATTTGTGCGGCGTGTTGTTGCAGGCGCTGTTCACGTTCCTGCAGCAATACCCGGCCTTGTTCGATGGCTTTCTCGGCACCTTGCAGACGCTGGCGCAGTTCATTGACCTGCGCGTCATCCATGCCCAGCAGGCGATCCAGCCCGGCGTCGTCCAGCTCCGGGTGTTCGCCGCGCCACTGGGCGATCTGGCTTTGCAACTGCTGGCACTCGGTTTCAAGCGACTGTTGCTGCTTGGCGTTGGCCTTGAGCTCGCTGGCCAGTTGTACGCCCTGGGTGCGCAGGTCTTGCAGGCGCTGGGCAGTGTCGGCATCAACGGCGCGGGCTAGCTCCAGCACGGCGTCCATATGCTGCTGCCAGGCTTCGGCGCTGGCGTGCTCGCCAAGCAGCTGGCCGAGCGAGGCCTGGGCCTGCTGGCGTTGCTCGTCGAGGGTGGCGAGCTTTTGCTGCAATTGCTGCTGGCTTTGCACGCGCGTCTGCTGCTGGTCGCGCAGCTTGTCCAGCTGGGTTTGCCGGGCTTGCTGTTCTTCCAGTTCGTCCTTGCGCTGTTCCATGTGTTGCTGGCGCTGGGCAATCTGCTGGTCGAGGGCGAGGAAGGCATTGGCCGGGTCGTCGCTCAGGGCCTTGACGGCTTCTGCAGGCAGCACGCTGGCCAGGTCGCTCAGGCCTTGCTGCAACTGCTGCTCGTCGCTGGCCAGGGCCTGATGCTGTTGCTCCAGGTGGCGCTGGGCTTGCTGTTGCGCCTCTTGGGCAGCCTGCAGTTGCTGGTTGAGGCGGGAGGCATCTTTTTGCAGGGCGAGCAGGGCGCCCTGGCGCTTCTCGTCCTGGCTGATTTCTTCGTCCAGGCGCCGTAGCTGGCTGTCGAGCCAGGTGCTACGGGCCTTGTCGTCCTGCGGGGCGAGCGCCGGCCACAGGCTGTGCGCCTGCACCTGGGCCACCAACGGTTGCAGCTGTTCGCCCAGTTGCTGCTGTTGCTGCTGGTAGTCCTTGAGCTGGGCGTTGACCACACCCAGCTGGGTACGCAGCTCCACCAGCTTGCTGTTGAGGGTTTCGACCTGCTTTTGTGCGGCGTCTTCCTCGGCCTGGTCATGGCGGCCCAGGCTTTGCAGCAGCGCTTCAGGCTGATGGAACGGGTGCTCGGCGCTGCCGCATACCGGGCAGGGTTCACCGTCGCGCAACTGGCCGCGCAACTCTTCGACGCTGGTGTTGCGGGCCAGGCGCTGGCGCTCCAGCAACTGGCGGGTGAGGTTGAGCGCCTGCTCGGCGGCCTCCAGCTCGGCCTTGGCCGCAGTGCCTTCGCCGATCAGTTGCTGGCGTTGCTGCATGGCCTGCTGTTGCCGCTCGCGCACGGCATCCAGCTGCTGGCGCAGCTCCAGCTCACGGCCATGCAGGCGCGCAAGCACTTCGACGGCGCGCTGCTGCTTGCGGTTGTCCTGCAGCATGCCGCCCAGCAGGTCGATCTGCTCGGCCAGGGCCTGGGGCTCGGCCTTGGCCTCGCGGAACAGCATGTCGTAGGCGTCGCGCTCGGCCTGCAAGTGCGCATTGGCCTGGCTGGCCTGGGCCTGCAGGCCGGGCAGTTCTTCACGGCCCTTGGCCAGGCGGCCGCCGATCAGCATCACCTGTTTCAGTTGCGGCAGGTAGGCGTGCCAGGCATTGGCCAGACCGGCCAGGTGCTGGCTGTCGGCGAGCGCGGTGTCGATTTGCGCCAGCTGCTGCAGGCTGCGCTGCTGGTTTTCCTCCAGTTGCTGCAGCTGCTGCTGGCTGTCGGCAACTTGCTGGTCGGCCTGCTGGCTGGCGCTGCGTTGCGCGGCCAGCTCCTGGTCCAGGCGGGCCAGGTTGTCCTGGGCGGCAAAAGCCTGGCGCAGGCGCGGGGTGTTTTCGCTGTGTTGGGCCTGGCTATCGGCCAGTGCCTGGCGTGCAGCGTTCAGTGCCTGTTCGAGCTCGCTGGTGCGCAGCTGCAGTTCGCTTTGCTGTTGCTGTTGTTCGGCAATTTTTGCTGCCACTGGCGCCAATTGCGCGGTCAGCGTCTGCTGGCGGTGGAACTGGTGGCGCTGCGGGGCCAGGCGCTCCAGGCGCACCAGGTCCAGGCGCGGCTCGGCCAGTTGCTGCCAGTCGTGTTCGGCGGCTTGCAGCGCGGTGCCGGCTTCGGCGTGTTGGGCCTGCAGCTGGCGCTGCTCATTCAGCCAGTTGCGTTGCTGTTCCAGCTGGCGCTCGCCAGCCTGGTCGGCCTTGAACTGCTGCTGCGCCTGTTCCAGGCGCTGGTCGAGCTCGGCGCGGGCTTCGGCGACCATTGGCAGCAGGTGGCTGGCACGGTCTTTCAGGGCGCTGTGCGCTTCGCCGGCTTCGCGGGCCTTGCTGAAGGCGCGCTGGCCCAGGCGGGTGTAGATGGCGGTGTTGGTGAGCTTTTCCAGCAGCTCGCTGCGCTCTTTGTCGTCGGCCTTGAGGAACGCGCCGAACTCGCTTTGGGCCAGCATCACCGCCCGGGTGAACTGCTCGAAGTTCAGGCCCAGGCGGGCTTCGACCAGTTGTTTGTATTCGTTCTTGCCGCTGCCCAGCACCTGCTCGCTGTCCAGGTCGTAGAAGCTTTGGCGGCTGTGCTGCAGCTTGCCGTTGGCCTTGTCGCGGGCGCGGTTGGCTTCCCAGCGGGCGCGGTAGCGGCGGCCGTCGATGCCGACGAAATCCACTTCGGCAAAACCGCTGCCAGTGCCCCGGCGCAGCAGGTTGCGCGGGTCGGAGGTGGGGATGTCGCCGTCGGCGTCCGGTACCTTGGCCTCACGGCCAATGTCGTTCAGCCGCGGCACGGTGCCGAACAGCGCCAGGCACAGGGCATCGAGCAGGGTGCTCTTGCCGGCACCGGTGGGCCCGGTGATGGCGAACAGGCCGGCGCTGGCCAGCGGTTCGGCGGTGAAATCGATGTCGACCGGGCCGGCCAGGGATGCCAGGTTCTTCAGGCGGATGGCGAGAATCTTCATGGCTGCTCCTCTTCCTGCTGCACGTCCTGCAACAGCAGGGCAAAGTCGGCCAGCGCCTGCTCGTCGACAGCGCTACCGTAGGCCTGCTCCCAGGCGCGGCTGAACAGGTCTTGCGGGGTCATCTGGGCCAGTTCGACAAAGGCCAGGTCATCGTCTTCGGCGTTGTTGCGGCCAGCGTATTCGGCACTGATGCGGATCAGCCGTACGGCCTTGCCCTCAATTGCGCTTTCGATCTGCTGGCGCAGGTCAGGCTGCGGCTCGTCGAGAATCACCCGCACTTCCAGCCAGGGCTGGCGGTTGGGGTCTTCGAGCAGGTCGATCACCGGCAGGTCGGCCAGTTGCTGCAGCAGTTCGCCTAAGGGGGCCGGGCCGACCCGTTGCAGGGCCACGGCGCGCGGTACCGGGCGCGCTTCGACACTGACCAGGGCGTTGCCGTCCAACTCAACTTCCAGCACCTGGTGCGGGTAGTTGATTTCGGCGAACGACAGCGGGATTGGCGAGCCGCTGTAGCGGATGCGCTCTTCGCGGTTGACCTTCTGCGGCTTGTGCAGGTGGCCCAGGGCGACGTAGCTGATGGATTTGTCGAACAGCTTGGCCGGCAGCGCCTCGGCGTTGCCGATGATCAGGCTGCGCTCGGAATCTTCCGACACCGCGCCACCGGCCATGTGCGCATGGCTGATGGCGATCAGCGCCTGGTCTTTCTTGCGCTTTTTTTGCGCGGCGGCGATCAGTTGCTGGTGCACCTGGGTGATGCCTTGCAGGTAGTCGTCGCCCAGTTGCGGGCCGGTCACCTCGGCCGGGCGCAGGAACGGCAGGGCCAGGCACCAGGCAGCGACCTTGCCACGGCCGTTGGTCAGCGGGATCAGCAGGCGCTCGGCATCCAGCTGGCCCTCGTCCAGCCAGTGCACCCGGCCCAGGGCATGGGTGCGCAGGCGGCGCATGAGCGCGGCGGGCAGCTCGATGCGCGAGCCGGAGTCGTGGTTGCCGGCGATCATCACGATGTCCAGCTTGGGCTGTTGCTCGTGGGCCTGGACGATGAAGTCGTAGAGGCGCTCCTGGGCTTTGACCGGCGGGTTGACCGTGTCGAAGATATCGCCGGCGATCAGCAGCGCATCCGGCTGGCGCAGGCGGAGTTGGCCGAGCAGCCAGTCAAGGAAGCAGGCGTGTTCGAAATCGCGTTCCTGGCCGTGCAGGCTTTGGCCCAGGTGCCAGTCGGAGGTATGAAACAGACGCATGGATGACCTGTTGGTGTCGAGTCGAGCAAGCGAGGGCTTGGCTTTGGGGGATGGGCGTTGCGCGAGGGCGGTATGGTAACCCAAGCATGGGGTTGGGGGGCAGGGCGGGGGATTGGGTGAGGGCTGCTGGTTGTTGTCGGTGGGTTTACAGCGTCTGCGGATGTTCGTCGGTGGATTTTCGGTGTTTGCGGGTGTTCGTCGGTGGATCTGCGGTGCCTGCGGGTGTTCATCGATAAATTTCCGGCGCCTGTGAGATCGAGCGCCGCCCGCGCGGCGCTTCGCGGCTAAAGCCGCTCCTACGTTTGTTTCGGGCCAATCCGTCCTGTGGCCTGATGCGCGCGACCGCCTTGCTTGTACGACGCGATATCGAGGCATGCGCCAAGGCGTTCGCGCGCAAATGCCACAGGCATAACTGGCCCGAAACAAACGTAGGAGCGGCTTTAGCCGCGAAGCGCCGCGCGGGCGGCGCTCGATCTCACAGGCGCCTGAAAAATATCGGCAAACATCTGCAGGCGCTGCAAATGTGCTGACGAACACCTGGCAGCCATGATGCGATCCCGCTTTTTGTAGGAGCGGCCTTGTGTCGCGAAAGGGGTGCGAAGCGCCCCCGGGATCTTTGTATCACTGCAAGAATGCCGGGGCCGCTTTGCGGCCCTATCGCGACGCAAGGCCGCTCCTACAAAGGCTGCAGTCAGCCCCGAGTGATATCCCCGGTCTGCCGGTGCAGCAGCAACTCGGCCAGGGCTTTGGTCATCTGCACGTGATGCACCGCGTTGACCAGCATGTTGATGCCGGGTACACCGGCGTTGGCGCAGATGTATTCGTCCAGTGAGTCTTCAATGCCGGCCATCAGCTGGAGGGTGTGGACCAGGGCGTCAACCGAGGGTGTGTCCTGGTTGATGGTATAGAAGGGGCGGGCTGTCAGGATTGCGGGTGGATCGGGGACGATCTTCTTCATGATTCAAACCCTTTGCTTGATCAGAGAATGCCACCACCACAACCTTCTCACGGGTTTAGGTGGCAGCCGTACGCGGGGTGAGAAACCGAGGAAGCAAAGGAAAACTCGGCCAGACCGAAGTCTGCCCGCGCACGGCCGCCATGAAAGCTGACCGAAATTTGCTTATCGTCGGGTTCTCACACCCGGTCACCGAAGCGACCCGGAAACGTTATCCGTGAGGTGTTTTTCCGACAACAGCGATAGTTCGGTAGTGAGCGTAGGATAATTCCTAAGCGGGTTGATCCTGAAGTATTTGGTTGCAGGTTCAGAAATGTCTTACAGGTGAAGGAGGTGTTGGTTGTGGGGGGCAGGGCAGGGGATTGGGTGAGGGCTGCCAGGGGGCGTCATCACATTTGCAGCGCCTGTGAGATCGAGCGCCGCCCGCGCGGCGCTCGATCTCGCAGGCGCCAAAAATTTATCGACGAACACCCGCATGCACCGAAAATACTTCGACGTACATCTGCAGGCGCCAAAAATGTGCTGCCGAACACCTGGCAGCCCTGACGCAATCTCGTGGCTGGCACCGGCTGCGCCGGTGTTCGCGGATGAACCCGCTCCCACAGGTATCTCGCCGCCCTTGAAAGCAGCGGTGTCCTTGTGGGGGTTCACCCGCGAAGAGGCCAGCCCAGGCAGCCCCGGCGATTTTGCGGTGAAGCGAAGATCCCGGGGCGCTTCGCACCCCTATCGCGACACAAGGCCGCTCCTACAAGGGACCGCGCGTGCCTGGTATTTTTGTCAGTTGCCTTGCCGTAGTTTGCGGCTGAAAAATTGTGCTTGAGCAAACTACAACGCTTTCATCCACGTGAAGCGAGGCGATGGCTATCTTGTCACAGATCTATACGGCATACGGGTACTCCACAAGGCCATCGAGAAGCACGCTACTCGGCTTCAATGGCGAGCGGCTGGCCGTTGAGTTGGCGAGCTACTTGTTGGGTAATGGGTACCGTGCGTTCAGCCCGGTTCTGATGCGCTTTCTGTCGGCGGACAGCTTCAGCCCTTTTGGTGAGGGTGGGTTGAACAGCTACGCCTATTGTTCCAATGATCCTGTTAATCGGCAGGATCCAAGTGGGCATGGGTTCGAGAGAAATGTTCTTTCACGGCGACCCGTGCGGATCAAGCCAATCTCCGTGAAGAAAGTTCAGCAGCAAACTACAGATCAGTTGGTTAAACGGTACAACACACTGGGTTCGCAAATGGTCGACAGTATGATTTCGAAGTCCAAGAGAACCCACAGCGCGCTGTACGAGCAACAAATGCTTTTGATCAGTGAGTTGGCATCCAGGCAGGATAAAAGGAGCCCCAAACCTCTGCTGAGTGGTCCACAAGGCAATGCATCCAATGCAACGCCAATGATCGACGCGCTTCTGAATCCGAATGATCCCTTCCCACCCAAGCCAGGGCCAACCGAGGCAGTCGCAGAGCAGCCCGCTCAGGCGGCTGCCCGGCTGCGTAGAGAAGAATGGTTTTAAGCAGGATCATCAAGGGTTTGCGGTTCATTGTGGGAGCGGTCTTGCCGGGGCGCCGGACCGGTAGCAAAGGGCCGCAAAGCGGCCTCGGCGATTTTGCGGTGATGCGAAGACCCTGGGGGCGCTTCGCACCCCTATCGCGACGCAAAGCCGCTCCTACAAAGGCTGCAGTCAGCCCCGAGTGATATCCCCGGTCTGCCGGTGCAGCAGCAACTCGGCCAGGGCTTTGGTCATCTGCAAGTAATGCACCGCGTTGACCAGCATGTTGATGCCGGGTACACCGGCGTTGGCGCAGATGTATTCGTCCAGTGAGTCTTCAATGCCGGCCATCAGCTGGAGGGTGTGGACCAGGGCGTCAACCGAGGGTGTGTCCTGGTTGATGGTGTAGAAGGGGGGGCGGTCAGTATTGCGGGCGGACCGGGTACGATCTTCTTCATGGCGTATTCCTCTGAAACAGAAGGGAACTGCCACCTGAATCTTTCTCACGGATTGAGGGTGGCAGCCGTACGCGGGGTGAGAAACCGAGGAGAAATACGCAAAGACCCGGCCAGGCCGAAACCTGCCCACGTACGGCCACCATAGAGGTGCTGCGTAAAATCTCTGCCGGGTTCTCACACCCGGTCACCGAAGCGACCCGGAAACGTTATCCGTGAGGTGTTTTTCCGACAACAGCGATAGTTCGGCAGCGGGCGTAGGATAATTCCTAAGCGGGTTGATCCTGAAGTATTTGGTTGCAGGTTCAGAAATGTCTTACAGGTGAAGGAAGTGTTGGTTGCGGGGGGGAGCAGGGCGGGGGATTGGGTAAGGGCTGCCAGGGGGGCGTCATCACATTTGCAGCGCCTGTGAGATCGAGCGCCGCAAGTGTTCACCGCAATATTTTCAGCGCCAGTGAGATCGAGCGCCGCCCGCGCGGCGCTTCGCGGCTAAAGCCGCTCCTACGTTTGTTTCGGGCCAATCCGTCCTGTGCCTGGTGCGCGCGACCGCCTTGCTTGTACGACGCGATATCGAGGCATGCGCCAAGGCGTTCGCGCGCAAATGCCACAGGCATAACTGGCCCGAAACAAACGTAGGAGCGGCTTTAGCCGCGAAGCGCCGCGCGGGCGGCGCTCGATCTCACAGGCGCCGGAAATTTATCGACGAACACCTGCATGCACCGAAAATACATCGACGAACATCTGCAGGCGCTGAAAATGTGCTGCCAGAACACCTGTCAGCCATAACGCAATCTCGTGGCTGGCACCGGCTGCGCCGGTGTTCGCGGGTGAACCCGCTCCCACAGGTATTTCACAGCCATTAAACGCAGTGATATCCCTGTGGGAGCGGGTTTACCCGCGAAGAGGCCAGCCCAGGCAGCACATCATCACTTGGGATAAAGCGGCGGCAAACTGCCGTTCTCGCCAGCCGGCACCAACACCTGCTCAGCCGGCGGTATCGTGCCAATCGCCCGCCACAAATCCTCACCCTGCCAATACTGCCCACTCTCGCTGTACAACGCCCCGTTCAACCCATCCAGCGCATCCGACAACGGCACGAAGCGCGCCGCCATCTCGGCCAGGGTTTCCGGCTGCTGCCGGGCCCAGGCATCCAGTGCCTGCCGGGTGGCCTGGGGGTCATTGGCCTGGCACGCACGCTTGAGGTCGTCCAGCAGGGTTCGCGGGCTCGGCCCGGCCTGCGCAGCGCGCAGCACCGCCGGTTGCGAGCGGGCGCGCCACCACAGGGTGAAGCCCAGCAGGGTGGTGAGGGCCAATACCAGAGTCGCCAGCTGCCAGGGCCAGAGCAAGGTACTGGCACTGCTGTTGTCGGCCACCGGGGTGTCGGCGCTCAGCGCCGGATTGTCCTGCACATTCAGCGTGCGCGCCGGCAGGCTGCTGTGCTCCAAGTGGTCTTCTCGGGTGTTCCACCAGGCCACTTCCAGTGCCGGCAGGGCCAGCGTGCCGCTGTGGGTTGGCACCAGCGCTTCGCGCTCTTCGCGGTTGGCGGTCATGCCGCGGTCGCTGATTTCATTGCGCAGCAGCGGCTGGTCGGGGTAGCGGCGCAGGCCGATGATTTCGGTGGCCGGCAGTGGCGGCAGTTGGGTGCTGGACAAGCCTTCGGCGCGCAGGGTGATGTTGCGCGTCAGCGAGTCGCCAATCTGCACCTGCTGGCTACCGGGGTCGGGGTTCCAGTGCTCTTCCAGGGTCAGGTTGCGGGCTGGCAGCCACGGCACGCCAGCAGGCCAGGCTGCCGGAATAGGGCGCACGGTCAGTTGCAGTGGTAGCGAGCTGACCTGCACCTGGCGGCCGGCGCGGGCCGTGCCATTGGCTTGCGGGGCTTCGTCGCTGCTGGCAGCGGCGGTAGCGGTGAAGGTTAGCGGCGGAATGTCGAGGCTGCCGCTTTGCTGGGCATACACGGCATAGCGGGTTTCGATCACGCCGTGGCGTACACCGTTGATTTCCTTTTCATAGGTGCGCGACTCACCCAGCGGCTCGACCTTGGCGTTCTCCAGTTGCAGCGGGCTGAGGCTGCTGTCGTCGTACAGTGCCACCGAGTGGTAGATGCGCAGGGTCAGCACGGCCTGGGCCTGGACGTAGACGTCGGTACTGTCCAGGGTTGCCTCGACGAACACCTGCGAGGCGCTGTCCTGGCGGCTGGTATCGGCCTGCAGCACTTGCAACTCGATGGCCTGGCTGTGCGACTGGCCCAGCTGCAGCTCGGGAATGCGCAGGCTGCCGCTGCGCCGCGGTAGCAGGGTGATGATCCAGCGGGTGCTGGCGCGGGTTTCGCCGTCGAGGGTGTGCAGGCTGTTCAACTGGCGTGTGCCGCGCACTTCAAAGTCGCCTTCCAGGGCGCGCAGGTCGGGCTTGCCGAACTGGGTGACGTCCTGGCTTTCCAGGGTCAGCTCCAGGCTTTCGCCAGCTTCCAGGCGGGTACGGTCAACGCTGGCCCGCAGCAGCGGATCGGCCTGGGCCAGCACGGCCCACAGCAGGGTAAGGAGAAAGACGCCGAAGCGACTCATCGTGGGGTTTCCTGATGCAATTGCTGTTCATACCAGAATTTGCGCCGCAGCAGTTCCGCCGGGTTGTCGGGGATCTCCCGCAGCCATTGTTCCAGGGCCTGGCGCTGTTCGGCATCGAGGCTGGTCGACACCGGGCGCTGCGGCGGCTGGATGACGCTGTCATCGGCGCCCGCCTGGTTGCCGGGCGCGGCCTGGTTGTTGTTGCTGCCTTCACCGGGTTGTTCGGCGCTGGCTTGCTCTTCGCTGCCGGGCGTGCCCTGAGTCGGGCTGCTGGCCGAGCTGCTATTGCCTTCGGTTTCGCTGCCGGGCGTGTCTTGGGCATCGCTGCTGGCCGGTTGTTCCTCGGCCTTGGCCTCGCGCTGTTGCAGCATTTGTTGCACCAGCGCCTGGTTGTCCAGCGCAGGTTGCAGGTCGGGCTGGCGCTCCAGGGCCTGCTCGTAGGCGTCCAGGGCGGCCTCCAATTCGCCGCTGCGGGCCAGGGCATTGCCTCGATTGTAGTGGGCTGCCGCGCTGTCGCCTTGGGAAAAGGCCTCGGCGGCACCGGCATAGTCACCGGCCTGGTACAGGGCCATACCGCGCCATTGTGGGTCCTGGAAGTGGCGCGCAGCACTGGCTGGGCGGTTTTTTTCCAGCAGGCGTTGGCCTTGCTGGTCGGGGCGCAGCCACAGGTCGTTGAACTCGAAGGCCTGGCTGGGCTGCGGCAGGGCCAGCAGCAGCGGCAGGCAGAACAGCCAGCCGCGGCGGCCGGCGCAGGCGGCCAGCAGCAATAGCGGGATCAGCAGCCAGTAACCCTGGTCGGCCCAGCTGTCCAGTTGCAGGGTCTGGCCGTCACTGCGCCCGAGGCGGGGGTTGTCGAACAGGCCCAGGCCACGCAGGTCGAGGTCGTCGATGCGGGCATGGCGGTAGCGCCCGCCGGTGTCGCTGATAAAGCCCTTGAGGCTGGCACTGTCCAGCCGTGGCAGGAGGATGCCGCCCTTGTCGTCCTTGAGGTATTCGCCACTGGCCTGGCGCACCGGCGCGCCTTCGCGGCTGCCGATGCCCAGCATCAGCAGGCTTGGGCCTTGGCGGCCGAGCGCCTGGGTGATGCCTTGGCGCTCGGGGGCGCTGAGCGACGAGCCGATCAGCAGCAGGCGGCCCTGGCCGAGGCCGCTCTGGGCCAGCAATGCCAGGCCTTTTTGTACGGCCAGATCAGCGCGTTGGCCGGGTTTGGGCATGATCGACGGGTCGATTGCTTCCAGCAGGTTGCGGGTGGTGCTCAGGTCATCGGACAGCGGCACCAGGGTGTGCGCGGAGCCTGCGTAGACCACCAGTGCGGTCTGGCTGTCACGGCGGTGTTCGAGCAGGTCGAGGATCTTGCGCCGCGCCTGTTCCAGGCGGTTGGGTGGGCTGTCCTCGGCAAGCATCTGCGGGGTCAGTTCAAGCAGGATCACCAGTGGGTCGGCCGGGCGCTGGCGGTTTTCTTCCACGCGCTGCCAGCTGGGCCCGAGCAGGGCCAGGATAATCAGCGCCCAGGCCAGGCCCAGCGCCACCCACGGCAGCTTGCTGCTGCTGCCGCTGCCACCACCCAGCAACACGCCATGGAAGGCCGGCGGCAGAATCATCTGCCAGCGCCCGGCGCGCTTGCGCCGGTGCCACAGCTTGTACAGCAGCCAGCCGAGCAAGGGCACGGCCAGCAGCCAGAGCGGGCGCAACCATTGTGGCCACAGGTCGATCATCGCCGCCTCCTCAGGCGCAGGCGCTTCAGGCGCTGGCGCCATTCCGGGTGCGGCTGCAGGAAGCGCGGCTTGCGCAGCAGGCGTTGCAGCAGGTTGTCGGGCCATTGCACGGCCACCACCGCCAGCACACTGAGCAGCAGCGCCAGGGCCAGGGGCCAGGCGTACAGGGCTTTGGCCGTACGTGCCTGGGTCGGTTGCTGGGCTACCGGTTCCAGCTGGTCGAGGGTGTCGCCGATGGCGACCAGTTCGGCGCCGTCATGGGCGCGGAAGTAGGCACCGTGGGTGATGTCGGCAATTTCCTTGAGCGAGGCTTCGTCCAGGTCCAGGCTCGGGTTGAGGCCGAGCAGGCCGGGGGTGCCACTGGCGTCGGGGTTGGCGCCGATGCCGATGGTATAGATACGCACGCCTTCCTGCGCGGCCAGGCGGGCGGCGGTCAGCGGGTGGATCTGCCCGCCATTGTTGGCGCCGTCGGTGATCAGCACCAGCACCCGGCTTTGTGCCGGGCGCTGGCGCAGGCGCTTGACCGCCAGGCCAATGGCGTCGCCGATGGCGGTGTTTTTGCCGGCGATGCCGATTTGCGCTTCCATGAGGAAAGTGCGCACGGTGCGCCGGTCGAAGGTGAGCGGCGCCTGCAGGTAGGCCTGGCTGCCGAACAGGATCAGGCCCACGCGGTCGCCTTCGCGGTCCTGCAGGAAGTCGCCAAGCAGTGCCTTGACCAGGTCGAGGCGGCTGATGTCTTCGTTGTGCCATTGCATGTCGGGGAAGTCCATCGACCCGGACACGTCCACCGCCACCAGCAGGTCACGGCCGCTGGCGGCCACCGGGACCGGCTCGCCCAGCCATTGCGGGCGGGCGGCGGCGCACAGCAGCAACAGCCAGATGGCGACGAACGGCGCCTGCTGGCGCCAGGTGGGCAGGTTGAGCCGCGCGCGGCGCCCGGCCAGGCCTTCCAGTTCGTTGAGGAAGCCTACCTTGAGCACCGGCTCGCCGCTGTCGGCGGCCGGCAGCAGCAGCCGCGCCAGCCACGGCAGCGGCAACAGGGCGAAGATCCACGGCCAGGCCAGTTCAAACATGCTTGCGGATCCAGGTTTCGACGGCTTGGCTGAGCCCGATGATGGCTTTGTCTTCCAGCTTGCACTCGGGTTTGTAGGCGCCTTCGACCAGCACCATCCAGCGGGTCAGGCCGGCGGCGGGGCAGCGGTTGTCGAGAAACGCCAGCCATTGGCGGCCGTTGAGGGTGTGGCTGTTGGCGCCGGGGTAGTGGCTGCGGCACAGGCGCTTGAGCAGGGCGTTGATCTGTTGCAGCCAGGCACCGGCCGGGGCGCCGTCATACGGGCGTGGCAGGCGGGCCAGCTCGGCCAGGGCCTCCGCACGCACGGGGTCCAGTGGTTGCTCGGCGCGCACGATGCGGCGTTTGCCCGGGCGCCAGCGGCGTAGCCGCCACAGGCCCCAGCCCAGCAGTGGCAACATGGCCAGCAGCACCCACCAGCCCGGTGCCGGCGGCCACAGGCCGATTGGCGCCGGGGCGATCAGCGGGTGCAGTTGGTCGAGCGGGTTCATGACGCGCTCCGTGGCCGCTGGGCGTTCAGGTATTCGCGCAGTTGCTCGATCATTTCACTCTGGGTGCTCAGTGGCATCAGTACCACGCGCAGTTTTTGCTCCATCAGTTCCCAGCGTTCGATGCGTGCTTCGGCCTGCTGGCGGTAGGCCTGGCGCAGGTTGGCGTCGAGGGTGTCGAGCTCCAGTTGGGCGCTGCGCTGGGCGAAGCGCAGCAGGCCGGCGGCAGGCAGGGCGTGGTCGAGCGGGTCGGACACCGGCAGCAGCAGCAAGTCGCAATGGCGCGAGAGCATGGCCAGGTGCTGTTCAACCTGTGCGTTCAGCGAGCGTTCGTCGCAGATCACGATGGCCAGGCTGCCGGGGCGCAGTACTTCGCGGGCCCGGCGCAGGGCCATGCCGAGGCTGTCGGCCTGCGGTACGGCCTCGGTATGCAGGCCCTGGTTGACCTTGGCCAGGCGGTTGAGCAGTTGCAGCAGGCTTTGCTTGCTGCGCCGGGGTTTGATTTCGTAGTGTTCGTTGTCGCCGAACACCAGCCCGCCGATGCGGTCGTTGTGACCCAGCGCAGCCCAGCCGAACAGTGCCGCGGCCTGGGCCGCCAGCACCGACTTGAACATCAGCCCCGAGCCGAAGAACAGCCGCTGGCTTTGCTCGACGAGGATGAAGATCGGCCGTTCGCGCTCTTCGTGGAACAACTTGGTGTGCGGCTCCTGGGTGCGCGCGGTAACCCGCCAGTCGATGTTGCGCACATCGTCACCGGCCTGGTAAACGCGTACCTGGTCGAAGTCCACGCCGCGCCCGCGCAGCTTGGAGTGGTGCAGGCCCACCAGCGGGCTGCGCTGGCCGGGCTTGGAAAACAGCTGGATTTCGCGCACGCGGTGGCGCATGTCGATCAGCTCGGCAAGGCCGATGCGGATACCGGGTTCGGCCAGCGGCGCGGTGGGCATGCGCTCAGGCAACGGCGACGACGTCGAGGATGCGCTGGACCACGCGGTCCTGGTCGATCCCCGCCGCCTCGGCTTCGAACGAGAGGATGATGCGGTGGCGCAGCACGTCGAACAGCACTGCCTGGATGTCTTCGGGGCTGACGAAGTCACGCCCGGCCAGCCAGGCGTGGGCGCGCGCGCAGCGGTCCAGCGAAATGGAACCGCGCGGGCTGGCGCCGTAGGCGATCCAGTCGGCCAGCTCGGCATCGAACTTGGCCGGGGTTCGGGTGGCCATTACCAACTGCACCAGGTATTCCTCTACCGCGTCGGCCATGTACAGGCCGAGGATTTCCTTGCGTGCGGCAAAGATGGCCTGCTGGCTGACCCGGCGCTCGGGCTTGGTCTCGCCGCCCAGGGCTTCGCCACGCGCCTGTGCCAGGATGCGCCGCTCCACGGCTGCGTCGGGGAAGCCGATTTTCACGTGCATAAGGAAGCGGTCGAGCTGGGCTTCGGGCAACGGGTAGGTGCCTTCCTGCTCGATCGGGTTCTGCGTGGCCATGACCAGGAACAGCGGCGACAGGTCGTAGGTGCTGCGGCCCACGCTGACCTGGCGCTCGGCCATGGCTTCGAGCAGGGCCGATTGGACCTTGGCCGGGGCGCGGTTGATTTCGTCGGCCAATACCAGGTTATGGAAGATCGGCCCCTGCTGGAACACGAAGCTGCCGGTTTCGGGGCGGTAGATTTCGGTGCCGGTGATGTCGGCAGGGAGCAGGTCGGGGGTGAACTGAATACGATGGAACTGCGCTTCGATGCCTTCGGCGAGTTCTTTGATGGCCTTGGTCTTGGCCAGGCCCGGTGCACCTTCGACCAGCATGTGGCCGTCGGCCAGCAGCACGATCAACAGCCGTTCGACCAGTTTTTCCTGGCCTAGGATCTGGGTAGAAAGAAAGGTGCGCAGCGCGATCAGCGCTTCACGGTGTTCCATCGGCGACGGTTCCTGGTATGGGGCCGTAGGCGGGCTGAACGCAGCTGCCCTGGCAAGGGGTGATACTTTAATCCATCCGGGGGGGTGGCGACTAATGGCGGCCGGTAAATTTATGGTTCTGCACGCAAAGCTGGGGAAGCGTGGCTGCGATTGGTTTGTCGGGGAGGTGGGGTGAGGGCTTGCAGGTGCATGGCTGGGGATTTGTGTGCACACACACATCGGAAGTTCGGCACAGGCCGTTGTAGGAGCGGGTTTACCCGCGAAGAGGCCGGGCCTGCTGGCCAATATCCCTAGCCGTTCACCGTTGCAGCCGCCACCGCATTCGCGGGTAAACCCGCTCCTACATTGATCGGGGTTGCATATACATCGGTGGTTCGGTACAGGCCGTTGTAGGAGCGGGTTTACCCGCGAAGAGGCCAGGCCTGCGGGTCAGTATTCCTGGCCATTCACCGTTGCAGCCGCCTCCGCACTCGTTGGGGACGAGTGGCTGCAATTGGCTTGTCGGGGAGGTGGGGTTAGAGCTTGCAGGTTCATGTCTTGGGATTTGAGGTGATGCACAGATCGAGCGCCGCCCGCGCGGCGCTTCGCGGGACAAGCCCGCTCCCACTGTCTGTTTCGGGCCAATCACTTCTGTGAGGTCACCGCTGTCCGCCTTGTTTGTTCCCCTCGATATCGGCTGCGCCGCTGCTGTTTCTCAATCTCCAGCCATGCACCCAGGGTGCGAGTGCGCAGGTGGCAGGAGTAACTGGCCCGAAACAGATGTGGGAGCGGCCTTGTGCCGCGAAGCGCCGCGCGGGCGGCGCTCGATCTCCAAGGCGCTGAAAATCTTGTGACAAGCACCTTGCAGCCCAGATGCTCTATCAGAGCAGACCCCGAGGAGCATGCCGTTACAGAAATGTCCTGCCCATGGCTGGCCATTGGCTGATGTCGCGCCATGGCGTTCAGGCGCCTGCTTGTGCTTTTTGCGCAAACAGGAAGCACGACGATGGAACTGAACTGCCGCAGCACCGAAACCTCAACGCCGGTCACCCTGCGTTTTGGCGTGTTTTTCGATGGCACGGGAAACAATCAAGACAATGCCTTGCCGATGCAGGCGAGTGGCGGCAAGGGCGCCAGCTATGGCAATGCCGTGAGCAACGTGGCCCTGTTGCATGCGCTGTATGCGGCGGATGAGGCCAGCACCGACGAGGCAATGGTTTACCTGAAGTTGTACGTTGAAGGCGTGGGTACCCTGGCGGGTGAGGCAGACGATATATATGCCTCGGCCACCGGGCGTGGGCGTACGGGGGCTGAAGCGCGGGTTGCCGAGGCGTTGGCACGCATTGCCGTGCAACTGCGAGACTGGAGCCAGGCGCATCCGCAGGCAAGGCTTGAGCGGGTCGAGTTCGACGTGTTCGGTTTCAGCCGGGGGGCGGCGGCGGCCCGGCATATGGCCAACCTGCTGCACGATGGCGGCGACCGGCTGCTGGCGGTGCCCTGCGGCATCGTGATCAATTTCATCGGCCTGTTCGACACGGTGGCCGCGATCATCGCGCCGTTGCAAGGTGACTTCGACCCCGCCGACGACCGCCATGGCGGCTTGCGCCTGGCCCTGGGCGCAGGCATTGCCCGGCAAGTGGTGCAACTGGTGGCAGGCGACGAACAGCGGCATAACTTCCCGCTGGTACGCAGCGGGCACGACATCGAATTGCCGGGCGTACATTCGAACATTGGTGGTGGTTACCCGCAAACCACGCAGGAGCAGGTGCTGCTGTGCAAGCCGCTGTCGCAGCGGGTGCCGTTGGCCATGCGCGCCGAGCAAACCCGCGCGTTTGCGGCGGTCAGTGCCTTGCTGGCCTCAACCTTTGGCGAATTGGGTGCGCCCAGGCCATGGGTGCAGACCTGGGAGGCGCCGATTGCCGGCGGCCGGCCGGACGAAGCACAAAAGCAGGTGTATGCGGCGGTATATCGGGAGCGGGAGGTGGCGGGGCAGCTTTCCCGGGTGTATCTGAGCGTGATGCGTGAGCTGGCGGTAAGGGCTGGCGTGCCGTTTACGCCGCTGGGTGGGCAGGCTGAGCATCGGTTGCCAGATGAGTTGCTGGAGATCAGCCGCAAGCTGCATGCGTTTGCCTTGGGTGAATGTGAAAAGCCTGGGTTGACCGAGGATGAGCAGCGCTTGTTGCGCGACCGGTATGTGCATGCGTCTGCGAACTGGAATGCGTTGAAGGGTTTGCGCAATAGCGTGCTGGATGTGTTGTTCGTCAATCGGCCGGGTGCGGGGGGGCGGGTGGTGCACGCGAACCCGGCAGCCTGATCAGCCTGTACCGGCGAAAGGGCTGCAGCGCAGCCCCAAGGTTCATGCATGCTGTCGACATTTTCTGACCGAATACGCCTCCTGCGCCAAGGTCAGCAGCACGGTCAGCAGCATGAACACGATGGACGCCACGAACACCCCATTGGGCAGCTGCTGGTCGAGCATCCAGCCAAACGCCACCGGCCCGAGCGCGCCGCCGATGTTGAACCCGGTCGACACCAGCCCGAAGGCTTTGCCTTCGGCACCGCTCGGTGCCGCCGCCTTGACCAGCATGTCCCGCGACGGGGCAATGACCCCGGTCAGCAAGCCAATGGCACCCAGCACCACCACCAGCGCCCAGTCGCGCACCAGCCCCAGCGCCACCAGCCCGGTCAACGCCGCCGCCAGGGCAAAGGCCAAGGCTGCCACCAGGCCATGACGCCGGGTCCGGTCAGCCAAGGCGCCACCGCACAGCACGCCCAGCGCGCTGCTGAGCAGGAAGGCCGTGAGTGCCGTGTTGGCCCAGGCCAGGCTCAGGCCTTGACCCTGGACCAGGGCAGCCACGGAAAACTTCTCGATGGCACTGGTGCTCAGGTTGAGCAGGATGAACAGCACCGTCAGCACCCCGATCATCGGCGTGAACAAGCGCACGCGGCCTGCTGCTGGGCCAGCACCACCTGCGCGGCCGGGCCTGGCGACCTGATAGACGCCACTGCCTGGCACCGATATCAGCAGCAAGGCGGCAGCCCCCACCGCCGCGCCTGCCGCCAGGGCTGCCTGCGTGCCGCATACGGCGGCGATGCCGAGAAACACTGCTGGCGTCACCGCTGAACCGAGGAACCCGGCAAAGGTATGGATCGAGAACGAGCGCCCCAGCCGGCCTTGTTCGATGCCATTGGCCAGTAGCGCATAGTCGGCCGGGTGGTATACGCCATTGGCCAGGCCAGCCATGGCCATCGCCACTAGCAGCACCCCATAACCGGGGCTGAAAGCTACCAGCAGGAAGCTGAGGCTGCCCAGCAGCAAGCCGGCCTTGAGCACCTTGCGCGCACCGTAATGGTCGACGGCATAGCCCAGCGGGGCCTGCACCAGGGCGGAGACGATGTTGAACACGGCCAGGGCCGCGCCGAGCTCGACGAACCCCACCCCCAGCAGGCCGGGAAGTACGGGTAGTAGCGCCGGGATCAGCATGATGTGCACATGGCTGACGAAGTGCACGGCAGCAATTTGGGTAAGAAGCCTGGGGCCAGCTTGGGGCATGTCGATACCTGTTGAACGGCGTGCGCACCGGGCGCACGGTAAGGTGGGGAAAGCCCGCTTAGCGGGGCGAGCGGCTGAGGCCGGGCAGGCGGCCGTTCAGCACGGCATAGGCCAGCAGGCCGATGACCAGCCCCCAGAACGCCCCGCCAATGCCGAACAGACTGATGTTGGCCGCCGCCGCCAGGAAGGTGATCAGTGCCGCCTCGCGCGAACGGGCATCGGCCATCGCGCTGGCCAGGCTGGCGCCGATGGTGCCTAGCAGGGCAAGGCCGGCCAGGGTGGTGATGAAGGTGGCCGGCAGGGCCATGAATACACTCGCCAGGGTGACTCCGAACACCCCCACGAGGATGTAGCAGAGGCCGGCAGCGATACCCGCGACCCAGCGTTTGTCCGGGTCTTCGTGGGCTTCCTTGCCGGTGCAGATGGCGGCGGTGATGGCGGCGATGTTGAAGGCGTGGGAGCCGAACGGTGCCATCAGCAACGACCCCAGGCCGGTGACCGTCACGATCGGGTTGGCGCTGGTCTTGAAGCCGTCGTTGCGCAGCACCAGCATGCCGGGCATGTACTGGCCGGTGAGGGTGATCAGGAACAACGGCAGGGCCACACTCAAGGCAGCGTTGAGGGAGAAGGTGGGCGCGGTGAACACCGGCGCGGCGAACTCCAGCTTGAGTGTCGCCAGGTCCACCTGGCCCTGGAGGAGCAGGTAGCCCAAGCCCAGCAGCAGAATGCCTACTACGGCATAGCGGGCGGTAAAGCGTTTGAATGCCACATAGGCCGCGATCAGCAGCCCGGCCAGGGCGGGGTCGGCCGACAGGCCGCCGAAAGCCCCGATACCGAACTGCAACAGGATGCCTGCCAGCAGCCCGGCGGCAATCCCGCCGGGGATGAGCCGCACCAGACGCTCGAAGCACCCGGTCAGCCCCAGCACCACGAAGCCGGCGGCCGACAACAGGTAGGCGCCGATGGCGTCGCTGTAGGGCACGCTGGCCAGTACTGTGACCAGGAACGCCGCGGCCGGCGTGGACCAGGCGGTGATCACCGGCTCGCGGCTGTACCAGGACAGGGCCAGGCCACTGAGGCCGACGCCGATAGACACGGCCCAGACCCACGACGAGGTCAGCTCCGGGCTCAGCCCGGCCAGCTTGGCGGCCTGGAACACCAGGATGAAGGTACCGCCGTAATTGACAATGACCGAAACGATCCCCGCCACCACGGGGTGAAGGATGTCGGTCAGCCGTAGCGGGGTTGAAACGGTGTGTGCAGGCGCGTCCATGGGGGCCTCCGGTGTACTGGCACAAGGGTTGGAAAGCCCGGTTTTTATAGCGTTAGAATGGCTGGTATAGCCCCACCACTTTTCCATACATGGCCATACCAATGTTCAAGCATGCACAGCTGGAGTCGGTGAAAGCCGGGATCAGCGACCCGGCGCGCCGGTCGCTGCCCTTGCACGTACGGATCCAGCGGGCGATACGCCAGCTGATTCTCGAAGGGGCGTTGCCGGTGGGGAAGGCCTTGCCTGCCTCCCGCGCGCTGGCGACCTCGCTGGCGGTGTCGCGCGACACGGTCGAGGCCGCTTATGGCCAGTTGCACGCCGAGGGCTTCATCGAGCGCCGGGTGGGCAGCGGCAGCTTCGTTTCACCCCGTGCGCAGCACCTGCCGGCGCGCGCTCGCAGCCGACGGGTGCAAGCCCCGAGCGAGCAGCCAGCGCTCAGCCGCCGGGGCCAGGCGCTTTGCCAGGAGGGTGGGGTGCACAACTTCTTCGCCCCGCGCCCGTTTGCGCCGGGGGTGGCAGAAACACGCAACTTCCCCGTGCAGACCTGGGAAAAGCTGCAGCGGCAGGTGTTCAAGGAACATGGCACCCAGGCGCTGCTGCACAGTGCCGCGCAAGGCACCGAGCCACTGCGGCGGGCGATTGCCGATTACGTCAATCTCGAGCGTGGCGCACAGGCCACGGCCGATCGCGTGCTCATCCTCACCAGTTCGCAGCAGGCGTTCAGCCTGTGTGCCCATGTGCTGGCCGATGCCGGCGACCAGGTGGTTATCGAAGACCCGGCGTACCACGGGGCACGGAAAGCGTTGGCTGCTGCCGGCTTGCAGTGCATCCCCGTGGCCGTGGACCCGGACGGCATGCAGGTCGAGCAGATCTCGCACTTGGCCGCCCATGCCAGGGCAGTTTTCCTGACCCCTTCGCACCAGTTTCCCAGCGGCGTGACCTTGTCCCTGGACCGGCGCCTGGCGGTGATCGAGTGGGCACGGCAACAACGCGCCTGGATCATCGAGGACGACTATGACAGCGAGTTTCACTATGCCGGCAAGCCCACCGCGTGCGTGCAGGGCCTGGATGCCCATGACCGGACTGTCTACATCGGCACCTTCACCAAGTCGCTGTTCGCCGGCTTGCGCATTGCCTACATGGTCTTGCCGCCGCAACTGGTCGGGCCAATGACCGCCGCGCGCACGTTGCAGGACGGGCATACGGCCGCGCTGGCACAACTGACCCTGGCCAGGTTCATCGAAGGCGGGCACTTCGGTGCGCATGTGCGGTTGATGCGGGCGATCTATGCCGAGCGCCGCGATGCCCTGGCGGCGCTGGTGCAGGCGCAGTTGTCCGACTTTCTTGTCGCGCGCGTGCCGGCGGGTGGCATGCAGATGCCTTGTGTATTTACCAGGCCAATACCTGAAGAACAGGTGGTGAGGGCGGCGCAGGCAGCAGGCATGGACCTTTTGGGGCTCAGTGGCCTGTATGCTTCATTGTCCAGGGGGGAGGCGGGGTTGTTGATAGGGTTTGCAGCGCATACCCCGGGCGAGCTGGCGATCGCCGTGGCGAAACTGGCGAAGGTGTTGCGCCAGTTTGCGCCTTGAGTCAACGCATCCGGATCAGTGTTGCTGCACCGTTCAAACGCCGTTGGCAGCCTTGTACGCTTCGACCAGCTTGTCCAGGAACACGAACAGTTGCTGGTTCATCTCATCCCAGTCGTTGGCGCGTAGCGCGGCGGGTTGCTGCACGAAGCGGCGCTCGGTGAGGGTGGCCAGTTCAGCTGCGGATGCAGCGATCAGCAGTTCGACCACCTCGGCGGTGAATTCCATGTGGCACTGGAAGCCATACACCAGCGTGCTGTATTCGACAATCTGGCGCGGGCAGCCTTCGCTGGTGGCAAGGACTTTGGCGTCGGCTGTCAGGCCCGGCATGTCGTTGTGCCAATGGCCGACCGGCAGTGCGTCGCCAAAGTGGGCGACTTTGTCATTGGCTTTGCCTGCGGCCGTCAGGCGGATGGGGAATTTGCCGATTTCCTTTTCCGGGCTGTGGCCAAACGGGGCGCCCAGTGCCTCGCCGATAAGCTGGGAGCCCAGGCAGACACCGACCACCGCCTTGCCGGCAGTGATGGCTTGCCGGATCAACCGGCATTCGGCGGCAGCATCGAAGTGCGGGCATTGCGCGACGGTGGTGGCCGGGTCTTGCGGCCCACCGAGCACGACCAGCAGGTCGAAGTGGCTGGCATCCGCAGGCAGGGCCTGGTTGGCGTAGACACGGGAGTAACTGGCGCCATGCCCGCGGGCCTTGACCCAGGTCTCATAGGCGCCGGGCGCTTCGAACGATTCATGGACGATGAAGTGGACTTTCATGGTGAGTCTCTGCGGTGATGGGGCAGCAGGCACTGCCCGGCAGCGAGGGGCTGCCGGGCAGGCATCGGTGGGTCAGCCAGCCACGCCCAGCGCGTCCAGCAGGCCCTTCATGTAGGCGCCGCCTTGTGCATCCAGTGGCTGCAGGGGCAGGCGTGGGGCGCCGACTTCCTGGCCGAGCATGTTCAAGCCGGCCTTGATGGTGGTGGGCAGGCCACGGCGGGTGATGTACTCGAGCAGTTCGAACTGGCGGTAGAACAGCGCGCGGGCTTCGCCCAGGTCGCCCTGCTGCACCGCGTCCCACAGCGCCAGGTTCAGCGCCGGGACCAGGTTGGGCGCGGCGGTGCACCAGCCGCTGGCGCCGGCCACAAGGGCCTCCAGGGTGAGTGGGTTGCAACCGTTGTAGAAGGCCACCTGGCCATTGCTGGCCTTGAACAGGCGGTGCATGCGCTGGATGTCGCCAGTGCTTTCCTTGACCATGGTCACATTGGGCACTTCGCCAAGGATGCGCAGGATCAGCTCCACCGACAGGTCGGTGCCGCTGGTGCCCGGGTTGTTGTACAGCATGATCGGGATGTCGATGGCGGCGGCTACCGCCTTGTAGTGGTCGACCACTTCGGCTTCGGTGAGCTTCCAGTAGGAGATGGGCAGCACCATCACCGCGCTGGCGCCGCAGGCTTGTGCCAGGCGGGCGCGCTGTACGGTACGTGCGGTGGTCAGGTCGGAAACGCTGACCACGCTGGGCACGCGGCCGGCAATCCGTTGCTGGCTGTAGCGCACCACCGTCTCCCATTCGCTGTCGGTAAGGTAGGCGCCTTCGCCCGTGCTGCCCAGCGGCGCGATGGCGTGCACGCCGTCTGCGATCAGGCGGTCGATGGACGTGCCGAGGGCATCCAGGTCGAGCGAGCCGTCTGCCGTGAAGGGTGTGATGGTGTAGCCGATAACGCCGCGAATTACAGGTGTAGTCATAACCAGGCACCTCTGCCGTTGTTGAGGAAAGCGTACCGCTTCAATCAGCCCAGGCAGTCGCCATGGGCACGCAAGGCACGGCGCGCGTAATAGCTGAACGCGGCACCATGACGTTTGGGGGTGGAGATCCAGTCGTGGGCTTCCTTGCCCAGTGCTGCGGGGATGGGGCGGATGTCGCCAGCGCCCATGGCCATCAGTTGCATCTTGGCCGCGCGCTCGAACAGCAGGGCGAGCACGCAGGCTTCTTCGATCGAACGGCCGGCGATCAGCAGGCCATGGTGCGAAAGCAGGATGGCGCGCTTGTCGCCAATTGCCTTCGAGATGATTTCACCTTCTTCGTTGCCTACCGGCACACCGGGCCATTCCTTGAGGAATGCGCAGTCGTCGAACAGCGGGCACAGGTCCATGTGCGAGATGGCCAGCGGTACTTCCAGCATCGACAGGGCGGCACTGTGCAGCGGGTGGGTGTGGATGATGCAGTTCACGTCTGGGCGTGCGCGGTACAGCCAGCTGTGGAAGCGGTTGGCCGGGTTGGCCATGCCGTGGCCTTGCAGCACGGTAAGGTCTTCGTCCACCACCAGCAGGTTGGAGGCGGCGATTTCGTCGAAGCCCAGGCCGAGTTGTTGCGTGTAGTAGGTACCCGGTTCTTGCGCACGTGCAGTGATCTGCCCGGCCAGGCCAGAGTCGTGGCCGCCGTCGAACAGGATGCGGCAGGTGAGGGCGAGTTTTTGCCGGGCGCTGTAGGTGTTGTCGGCCAGCGCCGTCAGCATCTGTTGCTGGGCGAGTTTGACGAGCTGGTCCTTGGGGGCCTGCATGGTGGTCGTCATGGGCGGTACCTGCATGGGGTGTGGCGATGGATTGCTGATCGGCGCGAGGGCGACGTCAGGACACAGTGGTGATCATAATGACACAAAGTGTCATATGCAAGTGAAGTGGCCCTTCGCGGGCTCGCCCGCTCCCACAAGGGCCACTGTTCTCTGCTCGACAGCGCAACTCGGAGGGCTGGGTGATTTCCGACAGGTGCTATGTATTGCCCCCTGTGCTCACGGATTAGTCCACTTCTCCAGCAGAATCGATACGAACTTCTCCGCCGCAGGCGACAACGACGCGCCTCGCCGGTACACCAATCCCAGTGTGCGGGTAACCTGCGGCTCGATCAGCGGCACGCTGACCAGTGTGGGGTGGTCGGCGTTGGGCATGGCCAGGCTGGGCATGGCCGATACCCCCAGCCCGGCCTCGACCATGCCCAGCGAAGTGGACAGGTGCTGTACCTCGTAGAACCATTTGGGCCGCAGGTTGAGCCCGGATAGTGCGTGGTCCAGCAGCATGCGGTTGCCGCTCAGGCGGCCGACGCCGATCAGGCGGTAGTCGGCCAGTTCTGTCCAGGTGACCGATGTGCGGTTCGCCAGCGGGTGGTCGCGCCGGCAGGCCAGCACAAAGTGCTCCTGCACCAGCGAGACGAACTCGATGTCCGGGTGCTGGCCGCTCATCATGTTGATGCCGAAGTCGGCCTCGCCGCGCAGCACCGCTTCGAGGCCGTCGTTGGCGCTGAGGTCCAGCAGGCGTATGCGGATTTTCGGGTACTGCTCGTTGTAGTCACGAATCACCGACGGCAGGAAGTAGAACGCTGCGGTGGGGATGCAGGCGAGGGTGACCTGGCCGGTCTGCCGTTCGGCCAGCTCGCGGATGCTGAGGATCGAGTCTTCAAAATCATCCAGCAGGCGCCTGGCCTTGGGCAGGAAGTCGCGGCCCACGCTGGTCAGGCTGACCCGCCGCGTTGTGCGTTCCAGCAACGATGTGCCCAGGCCTTCTTCCAGTTTCTTGATCCGCCGGCTCAGGGCCGGCTGAGACAGGTGCAGCGCTTCGGCGGCCTCATGGAAGCTGCCGAGTTCGGCGATCTTCACGAATGATCGAATGTCCTGCAGCTCATATTCCATAAAAAACCTGCGGCTACCCATGTATTTGATTGTTTTGTGAAGCGCAATAATAGCTACGATCTTTGCATTGGATTGATTTATACGACCCTGTCACTCTTTTGCTCACAGCATCAATGATGTCCATTGATCAACAAGAGTGCGAAATCATGCAACGAATTCCTTGCGTACTGATGCGCGGTGGCACCTCCAAAGGGCCGTTTTTCCATGCCTGGGATTTGCCTGCCAATGTGGTCGAACGCGACGAGTTGCTGATCAACCTGATGGGCTCCGGCCATGAGCTGGAAATCGACGGCATCGGTGGTGGCAGCCCGCAGACCAGCAAGGTGGCAATCGTCAGCCCTTCGCTGCATGCCGACGCCGACGTCGATTACCTGTTCGTGCAGGTGATGGTTGCCCAGCGTCGTGTCGACACCGCGCCCAATTGCGGCAACATGCTGTGCGCCGTAGGGCCGTTCGCCATCGAGCAAGGCCTGGTCAAAGGCCAGGATGGCAAGACCTTGGTACGCATTCGCAACCTGAACACCGGTACCTTCGTCAATTCACGGGTGGAAACCCCCGGCGGCATCGTGCGATACGAAGGCCGTACGGCGATTGACGGCGTGCCGGGCACTGCCGCCCCGGTTCACCTGACGTTCCTCGATGCGGTCGGTAGCAAGACCGGCAAGCTGTTCCCCACCGGCCAGGCCACGGATGTGATCGACGGTGTGCCGGTGACCTGCATCGACATGGCCATGCCAATGATGATCGTGGACGCCAGCCAGCTGGGGGTAACCGGTTCGGAAACCCCGGCGCAGCTGGATGCCGACAACCGCCTGCTGCAGCGCCTTGAAGCATTGCGCCTGAAAGCCGGCAAGGCCATGGGCCTGGGCGATGTCAGCGGCATGGTGATCCCCAAGCCGGTACTGGTGTCGGCACCGCGTTACGACGGTACGCTGCAGGTTCGCTACTTCATGCCGCACAATTGCCACCGTGCTTTGGCCATCACTGGCGCAGTGGGGCTAGCGACTGCCTGCGTCAGCCCCGGCACGGTGATCGGCGAGCTGTTGGGTGAAACGGCCCAACAACTGGCTGAAGTGCGCCTGGAGCACCCGAGCGGTGGTATCGATGTCGCCCTCACGCGCAGTGGTGCCGAAGGCAGGACGATCCAGGCGTCGGTGGTGCGAACCGCCCGACGGCTGTTCTCGGGCTTTGTCTATGCCCCGACCCTGCGCAGGCTGGCAGGCTAGGGCGCGGCGGCCAGACCGGTCGCTACATACAACAAGCGCATCCGCACAATTTCAACAATGGGTGATGCCTCATGAGACTCGCCAAATCGCTGTACTTCCAGATCCTCTGCGCCGTCCTGCTGGGCGTGCTGATCGGCCACTTCTGGGCGCAACAGGCCGTGGCGCTCAAGCCGCTGGGTGATGCGTTCATCAAGCTGATCAAGATGATGATCGCCCCGGTGGTGTTCTGCACCATCGTAACCGGCATCGCCGGCATGACTGACAAGCGCTCGCTGGGGCGCTTGATGAGCAAGACACTGCTGCTGTTCCTTGGCTTGACAGTGGTCAGCCTGGGGATCGGCCTGGTGGCGGTGTACGTGTTCAAGCCAGGCGTGGGCATGAACATCGACCCTGCCACCCTCAGTACCGATGGCCTCAGCCAGTACACCGCCTCGGCAGCCAAGCTGGGCGTGGTGGACTTCTTCATGCACATCATTCCCGACACCTTCATTGGCGCGTTCAACAAGGGTGAAGTGCTGCCGGTGCTGTTCATCGCCGTGCTCAGCGGCTTTGCCCTGTCGTCCATGGGCGACAAGGGCAAGCCAGTGCTGGATGTGCTGGAGTCCGCCTCGACCATGGTGTTCCGCATCTTTGGCTACCTGATGCGCTTTGCGCCGGTCGGTGCCTTTGGTGCGCTGGCCTTTACCGTAGGGCAGTACGGCATCACCTCGCTCGGCGCCCTGGCCAAGCTGGTGGGCACGCTGTACATCGCCTGCGCATTCTTCGTGCTGGTGGTGCTGGGCGGCATCTGCCGTGCCAACGGCTTCAGCCTGTGGAAACTGCTGCGCTACTTCCGCGAGGAATTCCTGGTGGTGTTGGGTACCTCGTCAACCGAGCCTGTGCTGCCGCGCATGCTGGAAAAGCTTGAGAAGCTAGGTTGCAAGAAAGGTGTGGTCGGGCTGGTGCTGCCAACGGGTTACTCGTTCAACCTCGACGGCACGGCCATCTACCTGTCCCTGGCCGCCATCTTCATTGCCCAGGCCTGCAACATCGACATCAGCCTGGGGCAGACGCTGACCATGCTGGCGATCATGCTGCTGTCGTCCAAGGGCGCCGCCGGGGTAACGGGCAGCGGTTTCGTGGCCCTGGCCTCGACCTTGACCGTGATCCACGACATCCCGTTGGCCGGCCTGGCGCTGCTGATTGGCATCGACCGCTTCATGTCCGAAGCCCGGGCCCTGACCAGCCTGGCCAGCAATGCGGTGGCCACCGTGGTGATCTCGCTTTCTGAAAATGCCTGTGAGCGGGATACCCTGCTGCGTACCCTGAATGGCGAACAAACGGTGCAGCCCACTGCAACTGCACATGATCAGGCGGCCTGGCCCGCAGCGCCACGTCGCCACGTCTGAACGTTCCTCGATACCACCAAGCCTGACTTAAAATTCCACTCAGCATCATGGCGATGCCGAGTGGGGTAGGGGGCTGCCTGCCCGGCGGGCGGCCACGCACAATAAAAACAAGAGAGAAAGACCATGCTCGCACTCCTGGGCCTGATCATGGTAGTGACGTTTACCTACCTGATCATGAGCAAGCGCCTGTCACCGATCGTTGCATTGACCGTTGTCCCTGTGGTCTTCGCCGTCATTGGCGGCTTTGCCCCCGAGTTGGGAAAGATGATGCTCGATGGCCTGAAGATGGTCGCGCCATCGGCAGCCTTGCTGCTGTTTGCCATCCTGTTCTTCGGCTTGATGATCGACGCCGGGCTGTTCGACCCGCTGATCCGCAAGATCCTCAAGCGGGTCAACGGCGACCCGATCAAGATCGCCATCGGCACCGCGCTGTTGTCGCTGCTGGTGGCGCTTGACGGTGATGGCACCACCACCTACATGATCACCTGCGCCGCCATGCTGCCGCTGTACAAGCGCATCGGCATGAACCCGATGATCCTCGCCACGCTGGCCATGTTGTCGCTGAGCATCATGAGCGGCCTGAGCCCCTGGGGTGGCCCGGCAACCCGTGCCATCGCCGCGCTCGGGCTGGATGCCAGCGAATATTTCATCCCCATGCTCCCGACCATGATCGGTGGTGCGGCGTGGGTGGTGTTTACCGCCTTCCTGCTGGGCCGCGCCGAGCGTCGGCGCATTGGCAACACCGCACTGCAGGCCGGCGGTGGCAACTGCTACATCAAGGAAATCCTCGGCGACAACCCGCACAAGCGCCCGCGGGTGGCCTATGTGAACCTGGTGCTGGTGATTGCCGTGATGGCTGCGCTGGTGCTGGGGCTGATGCATGCCGCCATCTTGTTCATGATTGGTTTTGTCGCGGCGCTGATGGTCAACTATCCGCAGCTGGAGCTGCAGAAAGAGCGCATCCTCGCCCATTCGGGCAACGCGATGACGGTGGTGCTGCTGGTGTTCGCTGCGGGCATCTTCGCTGGCATTTTCTCCGGCACCAAGATGGTCGATGCCTTGGCGCAAACCTTGGTCGACTGGATCCCCGAGGCCTGGAGCCACTGGTTTCCGCTGGTGGTGGCGCTGACCAGCATGCCGCTGACGTTCGTGCTGTCCAACGATGCTTACTACTTCGGTGTGGTGCCGATCCTGGCCAACGCTGCGGCGGCTTATGGCATCGACCCGGTGGAGATTGCCCGCGCGTCGGTGCTTGGCCAGCCGGTGCACTTGATGAGCCCATTGGTGGCCTCGACCTTGCTGCTGGTGGGCATGGTCGACCGCGATATCGGCGACTTCCAGAAGGCCACGGTGAAATGGGCCGTACTCACTTCGCTGGTGATCACCGCGCTGGCGCTGCTCACAGGCGCCTTGTCGTTCTTCGTCTGAACGCTGTCGGGCGCTGCCAGCGCCCACCCCCTGATCAATCTGAAAACAACAATAGAGTACCGATCATGTCCCGAGCTGTTTTCCGTGGGGCCACCTGTGGCCTGCTCTGCGGCTGGCTGCCTGTTGCCGGTGCCGCCGGCTTCGTCGATGACAGCAAGCTCAAGTTGCAGCTGCGCAATGTCTATTTCAACGAAAATTTCCGTGACGAGCAGGGCTTGAGTACGCGGGCTGCCGCCAGCGCCAAAAGCGAGCGGGTGGAGTGGGCTCAGGGTTTTCTGCTCGACTACCAGTCGGGTTTTACCCAAGGCCCGCTGGGGGTGGGGCTGGATGCCCTTGGCCTGCTGGGCGTCCGCCTGGATTCTGGCCGTGGGCGCAGTGGCACGGGGCTTTTGCCGGTGCACGACGACGGCCGCGCAGCGGACGAATTTGCCAGCGCCGGGGTAACGGCCAAGGCCCGCGTGGGCCAGACCGTGCTCAAGCACGGCACCTTGCTGCCGAAGACGCCGGTGCTGGTCTACAACGATGCGCGGCTGTTGCCGCAGACGTACCAGGGCACGCAGCTGAGCAGCACGGACATCGACGGGCTGGCCCTGACGGCCGCGCACCTGGAGCGTTTCAAACAGCGTGATTCGTCCGATAGTACCGGCCTGTTTCTGGATGGCTATGGGGGCGCCAAGTCGGGTGATTTCAGCTTCGCCGGCGCCGACTATGCCGTGAGCAAGCAACTTCGCCTGAGCTACTTCCATGGCCAGCTGGAACACTTCTACCGCCAGGATTTCGCCGGGCTGGTACACGACCTGCCGCTGGCCGGTGGGGTGCTGACCACGGACCTGCGCTACTTCAAGAGCCGCGACAGTGGGGCAGCCTACGGCGGCAGCATTGACAATGAAATGTTCAGCGGGCAGCTGGCCTACGCGCATTCCGGCCATACCCTTGGCGCCGGTTACCAGGTGCTTGATGGCGAAGCGGGGCTGCCGTACATCAGCGGTGCGACGGTGTATTCGTTCAGCAACGTCGGCATCGGCAAGTTCATCGAGGAAGAGGAAGAAACCTGGATGGCCAGCTACGCCTACAACTTTGCGGCTGCAGGCGTGCCCGGGCTGACCTTCATGGCGCGCTACCTGAGTGGCGACAATGGCCGCGCTGGCGCCGAAGGGGTCAAGGAGTGGGAGCGTGACGCCGAGATTGGCTATGTGGTGCAGGCCGGGCCGTTGAAAGGGTTGGGGGTGAAACTGCGCAATTATGTCTATCGCTCGGACTTCGCTCGTGGGCGGGACAGCAATCGGCTTTACCTGACCTACGACATCGCCATCTGGTGAGGGCCCAGGCAATCGCCGGTTTCAAGACGTGCGCTTTACCTGTAAAACGGCGTTGTGCTTATTTCGAATGCAGCAGCAAGGTAAACCGCAATGACACAAGCTACCGATCAGGCTTTTTATGACCGCGCCGATGCGCACATCGAACTGGCGAACCAGCAGATCGAAAAAATCGAAGACCTGGGCAAGGTGAGCGCCTCGCTGACCTTCGGCGCCTCGCGGTTCAACGCCTGGATGAGTGCCCGCAGCTTCAAGACCAGCGCGGAACTGGCTGCAGCCCGGGAGGATCTGTTGAAGTATTTCTGCGACCAGTACCGGATGATGCTTGAGGACAACCTGGACGAGCATATCGAGCATTTTGACCAGTATGTGCTGGGCAAGGATGCCTAACGGAAGCGCGAGCCTTGCCTCTGTGGGAGTAACTGTCTTGCTCAATTTCTAAAAGCTGGCGCGATCCCTGTGGGAGCGGGCTTGCCCTAATGCCAGTCAGTTAAGCTCCCCAGGTTTCTTTTTCGGATATTTGGCAGGCTTGGGTTTGACGACCCTCGGATAA
>NZ_JBIVIF010000031.1:0-83799 GCF_044749595.1 Pseudomonas sp. NPDC089392 | reverse complement strand
CGGGAAATCGCCCGGGAGCAAGGCAATGGGTTGATTCAACGCCAGGCCTGGACCCCGAACGGCCAGTTGCAGCAGCAGACCCTGGCCCGCCGCGGTGCCACCAAGCGGCTGGCGGTACGGGACTACCGGTACGACATCGGCGGCCAGCTTGACTACCTCAAGGACCTGAACCGGGGTGACGTGTATTACCGCTACGACCCGGTCGGGCGCCTGCTCGAAGCGGGGAATTTCCACAAGAAAGAAGTCTTCGCCTTCGACCCGGCGAGCAACCTGCTCGACCCGCAGGCACCGCCCGGCCCCAACCCGCATTCGCCACGCCGGATCAACGACAACGTGCTGCGCAGCTATTGCGGCACGCAGTACCGCTACGACGAGCGCGGCAACCTGCTGGAGCGCAGCACCGAAGGCAAACAAGGCCGGTTCGTGTGGGATTTGTACAACCGCTTGCGGCGTTATGAAGATGACCGCCTGATCGTCAGCTTTGCCTATGACGCACTGGGTAGGCGCCTGTACAAATACTCACGCTCCAAGTATCGCGACCGACCGCAAGCCGGCCCGGTGTGGAACGAGAATGCCCGGCGGCAGCGGGATATCGAACTGGGGTGTGGGTTTACCTGGTACGTGTGGGAAGACGACACCCTGGCGTTCGAGTGTCGGGACCGTGATGGGAAAGGCCACACCACCCACTATGTGTTCGAGCCCGGGACGTTTGTGCCGGTGGCGCAGGCGGTGTCCAACCAGGTCGTCGAACTGTTGCCGCAGCCGGTGTATGTCTTCCCGTATGACATCGACAAGGATCCAGTGTGGCAGCACAAGCCTGTGCCCAAGCCATTTGCTGCATTCGCGTGGTACCAGTGCGATCACCTCGGGACGCCAATGGAGCTGACCGGTGAGGATGGAGAGATTGCCTGGCAGGGGACGTACAAGGCCTGGGGGTTGGTGGAGGAGAAGCGGAGCGACCAGGCTATGTGGGCGGATATCCGCAATCCGCTACGCTTTCAGGGGCAGTATTTTGATATTGAGACGGGGCTGCACTATAACCGTTATCGGTACTATGATCCGATAGTTGGCCGGTTTATCGGGAAGGATCCGATTGGCTTTTTTGGTGGATTAAACATTTATGTTTATGCCCAAAACCCAACCCATTGGGTTGACCCTCTTGGACTCGCCAAATTAAGCCACGCAGCCGACTTTGATATCGCTAGACGACAAGCATTCGACAGGGCAAAAATGGATGATCCAGAAAAAATAATATTCTCGAAAATTGACACTGCAACAGGAACCGTAGTTGAGTTCAAGGGGGCTGGCGGAAACAAAGTTGCGTATGACGCCCCTCATGCTGACATGGATCCAAAAAGTGGGCATGACAAACCACACATTGGCTGGCAAACCGCAGGAAAACGAAACAAATGCGGGTGTGGTGACAGAGGAAACATTACATACTCAGGCCCTCAACATCCGCATCGCTCCGATGAAAAGTGAGATCATAATGAATCAAGAGTCATTGACACTTATCGAAGAGCTACATCAGGCATTTAGCAAGCAACAGCTTTTGCGCACGGAACCAAAACACAAAAAAGAAGTTTTATTAAAAATTCAATCAGCTTTTATTAAAGGAAATCCAAGAGCATGGTGGACCTCATTAATATCGAAACCTAAAATCCATACCTTTGAAAACAATACTGGCTATCTTCACTTATTCGAATTAGTTCCAGGCCCTATAGAAAACGTATGGTTTATAGCAGATGAAGACAACGAAGAGAAACTTCTTTTCTGTCTGCCACTTAAGAAAATACCCTCAATACTTGAAGAGTGCAGATACTTCGAATACTACATAGTAGACAAGCAATTAAGCTGGATGATAGCTGAAAATGACCATGGCGATCTAGTTTTCTGCAGCGCGCCTGCATCTCACAAGATACAATGAGTAAAGCTCGTATAAAGCACGTAGCTGGGTGCGCCTTCAGCTGGCTTGTGATAAATGACGCTTTCTACGGAAACTCTAGCAATGAGATCACACACCTTTCAGATAACACTTCCACCATTATACCGAGATATCACACCCGCAACAATACAGCCCTATATCCGGGCAACTTTACCAAGCAACACCGAACTTATCACCCGGCAAAAGTTAAAGAAAAATAGTTTCCGGTGCAACGCACATCACAGGAAAAAGATACTTTCCACACAAAAACACCACTCAGTATTTCTGAGCAACTTTGCTACCTTGGCGCTCAAAAAAAAAAAGTGACGCTCTTTAACATAGCAATACTTATCGACAATTAAGCTCCACCGACACCTCATCGTCGGTGGAGTGCGCCAAGACATCGATGATTGCCTGATCCACCAACGCCACAACTCGGACAGCAGCACCCTCACCTACCACTGGGACAAGCTCGGCCAGCTCGAGCGCTTATGCAACGAAAACAACAGCGAAGCCAGCTTCAAGTACGACCCAGCCGGGCGGTTGCTCAAGGAAACCGGCTTCGACAAGCAAACCACCCACTACCTCTACGACAACAGCAGCAACCAGCCCACCCGCCGTCTCGATGGTGACCGCATCACCCGCTTCGAATACGACGCCATGGGCCGCCTGGTGAAAAGCCTTGCGGGTGAGCGCGGCGGCAAGGCGTGGGAAATCGAAACCTTCGCCTACGACGGCAATGGCAACCTGCTGCTCGCGGAAAACCAGGACTGCAAGCTGCAATGGTTCTACGACCTCGCGGGCAACAACACCCGTGAGCACCAGCACTTCAAGTACATGAAGGAACCCACGGTTGCGGTGTTCAAGCATGAGTACGATGCCCTCAACCTGCGTGTTGCCACCACCCGGCCGGATGACCATCGGGTCAGTTGGCTGACCTACGGCAGCGGCCACCTGCTCAGCCTCAAGCTCGACGACCGCGAACTGCTCAGCTACCAGCGCGATGACCTGCATCGGGAGATTGTTCGCGAACAAGGCAATGGCCTGATCCAGCGCCAGGCCTGGACCCCGAACGGCCAGTTGCAGCAGCAGACCCTGGCCCGCCACGGCGCCACCAAGCGGCTAGCGGTGCGCGACTACCGCTACGACATCGGCGGCCAGCTTGACCACGTCAAGGACCTGAACCGGGGTGACGTGTACTACCGCTACGACCCGGTCGGCCGCCTGCTCGAAGCGGGCGATTTATACAAGAAAGAAATCTTCGCCTTCGACCCGGCGAGCAACCTGCTCGACCCGCAGGCACCGCCCGGCCCTAACCCGCATTCGCCTCGCCGGATCAACGACAACGTGCTGCGCAGTTACTGCGGCACGCAGTCCCGCTATGACAAACGCGGCAACCTGCTGGAGCGCAGCACGGATGGCAAATAGGTCCCGTCAACGACAGCCTAATAAACCCTCACAGCTATGGGTTTCAAACCCATACCCCGAACTTTTTCAACCATAGGGTTAAGATCGGATAATTTTGGTCTGTAATGACCTGAAACATTATGGATGTAAATTTTACCCTCTGCTCCAACACTGAACGTACCAGCGCTGACCACACGCTTGTCATTTAACAACTCAGCTAACAAAGGGTGGCTAACGTAGTCAGCGCTTCCCTTTCTGCCAGCCAACGCAATCACCAGTTCATTGGCAGCACCTAGAACAAACTTTTTTGGCCTCCAGTCATCACTTACTATATCGGACGCATCATAAACCAGCCTTCGAGGATCTTCACCCTTGCGCGCCTTGAGTATTTTCAACTCTTTGGCCAGCTTTCCTTGGTTATGATTTTTCAAGATTCTTACTCCCCCTTCCAAGACCGGGACTCGCTGAAATGCCGAAAATAATTTTCGAAAATAACGCCATATATACCCTGATGGGTCTACATGATTAACTGGATCGCCAGCACAGTATCCATAGGCATTTACCCCCCCCTGAGCGAAAGGCACATACGGATCTGGTCTTAAAAATCTCATTAAAACCGGAGAATAGGCCCGAGCACCATTCCCCAGGTGATAAGCCCCCACACACTTATCGAGCGGCTCTCCATTGAATGAAACAGCAGCAACCTGGGGACTATCAAACTTAAAATAGCCATAGCTCGTATAGCAAGTCAATTTAGACTCCCCCTACCGAGAAACAGCTTTCAGTTTACTCTGTACCGCTCATCCTACAACTGGCAAAAATATCAGTTTTGAGCCCGTTGGTGCCGGGCAAACCAGTTATGCCATTAAGCTTTATCCTCTGCAACCGCGGCTGGCAAATCTACAGCTTCCGAAAGCAAAGAGAGGACAAGACCGCTAGTAGCAAACGCACGTCATGCACGAGTTTTAGCAGAGAATGGCGAACGTCGTGATTGACTAACGAAGTTGCTTGACCACATCGTGGATGACTGGCGTGGATTGCGAGGGGATGGCGATCACAGCATCGCAGCGATCGCACACACCCACCAAAACATTCTCGACCACTCCTTGACCATCGCTGAATGGTACATCCCGGCGCACATAGTGCGTGGACACCACTGCCTGGCAGTACTCGCAAAGTGCTTTTCCAGTATCCGTCTCGGACAGAACTTTCATAAATTGGATGCTCGCTGCTGGACGCTGATGAACCAGATACCTGGCTCGATGGGAAAAAATCGGTTACCAGCCGGCACCTTGAAACAGGCTCAGCCAGCACAACCCGGAACACAGCTGCATTATGAGCTGATCGTCCCGGTACCGGCGCAGAGCAATGTAACCAACGCTTTCATGGCTGTTCGCAGTAGCCCATTTACGCGTAGTCGTTGGACCGCCGAGTAGCCGATGTCATGCACCGCGTCGCATGCTTCGCGGGTGAACCCGCTCCCACAGGCACTGCGCAAGGCTTGAGGTCGTCGCTATCCCTGTGGGAACAACTGTCCTGCCCCATTAATCATGGTTGCCTCATTGCCTGTAGGAGCAGCCTTGTGCTGCGAAGAGGCCGGTAGGGCAAAAAATCCTCTTTGTCTGTAATGGCCTCTTCGCAGCACAAAGCTGCTCCTACTGATCCTGTGCATGTCTGTAAGTCGGTGCAGATCCTGTGGGAGCAACTGTCTTGCATGGTTCTTCTGGCCAGCACTGGCCCTTGAGCGGCCTTGTGTCGCGATAGGGCTGCGAAGCAGCCCCGGCAATTTATGCATCTGCGCTGAAACCCTGGGGCTGCTTCGCAGCCCATCGCGACACAAGGCCGCTCCAGGTACTGCATTGGCCTGGGGGCAATGCGATTGAGGTGGGGCCCTGTATCCGCCACGCTTGCAACTAAAGTAGGATTTACACAAGTGCCCAGGGGGAAGTTTTACGTGAATATCCGTCAGAAAATGATCGTCTGTGGTGCCATCAGCGTAAGCGCCGCCACCCTGCTGGGGGGCACGGGCTACTGGGGGCAGGTGCGCCTGACCGAGGCCCTGGCCGACAGCGAGCTGAGTGTCAGCGCCCTGCGCAACCACCTGGAAGGCGACATGATGCACGACGCCCTGCGCGCCGACGTTCTCGCGGCTTTCTACGCTGCGCCCGGCGACAGTGCCGCCGCCGAACAGGTGCGCAGCGACCTGCGTGAGCACAGCCAGTGGTTCCAGCGCAGCCTGGCGGCCAATGCCGAACTGCCGTTGAACGAGGGCATCCGTCAGGCCATCGACCAGTCACGCCCCGCACTCAAAACCTACATCGCCCAGGCCGAGCGCATGGTTGCCCTGGCTCTGAGCGACCCGCAGGCGGCACGCGCCGAGATGCCGGCCTTCGACCAGAGTTTCGCCGACCTGGAAAAGAAAAACGAGGCGCTCAGCGAGCTGATCGAACAACACGCAGCGCAGGTACGCGCCGACAGCAAGGCGACCACCCACCAGGCTGCCTGGCTGCTGATCGGCGGCATCTTGCTGATATGCCTGCTGCTTGGCCTGATCACCCGCCACCTGATGGCCAGCGTGTTGCAGCCGCTGAGCAAGACCATCAGCGTGGCCAGGGCCATCGCCCAGGGCAACCTACGCAGCCCGATCCAGATCGAGCGAGATGACGAGGCCGGTCAGTTGCTGCAGGCCCTGGCCGACATGCAGGGCAACCTCAAGCAGATGATCGACACCATCCGCCATGAGAGCGAACAGTTGCAGAGCACCGCCCAGAACCTCAGCGGCGCCTCGCAAAACATCGTGCACAGCTCACGCGAGGAGTCTGACCACGCCACCAACATGGCCGCAGCCATGGAGCAGATGATCCAGAACATCGCCCAGATCGCCGACCATGCGCGCAACGCCCAGGCCATCTCATCCCAGTCCGAACAGCTGGCCAGCGACGGCGGCCAGGTGATTCTCGACGTGGTAAGCGGGATGAGCCGCATCGCCGAGGCCGTCAACGAGTCGTCCAGCACCATCACCGCCCTGGGCCAGTCGTCCGAGGAGATTCACTCGATCATCAAGGTCATAAGTGGCATCGCTGAACAGACCAACCTGTTGGCGCTCAACGCCGCCATCGAGGCGGCCCGTGCCGGCGAGGCCGGGCGCGGCTTCGCCGTGGTCGCCGATGAGGTACGCAGCCTGGCGGCACGCACGGCCCGGTCGACCCAGGAAATAACCGGCATGATCGATCGCATTCGCAGCAGCACCGCCCAGGCGGTGAGCAGCATGCAGACCGGGGTAACGCGGGTGAACGACGGGGTCAACCTGGCGCGTCAGGCCGGCGAGTCGATCAGCGAGATCCGTGGCGGCGCCCAACGCGCCGCCAATGTGGTGGAAGAGATTTCCCACACTATCGGTGAGCAAAGCAAGGCCAGCAGCGAGGTGGCCCAGCGGGTCGAGCGCATCGCCCGCATGTCGCAGCAGAACAGCCAGACGGTGAATGAGCTGGCCGCTGCCGCCCAGCACCTGGACAACGTGGCGAGCAGCATGCAGCGCTCGGTGCAGCAGTTCCAGACCTGAGGCACATCGCCTCAAGCCAAGTGCGATATTTGCAGGCGGTTCGCTTACCCTGTGGGAGCGGGTTTACCCGCGAAGAATTTAACGTGGTGCATGGCACCGGCTGTGCCGGTGTTCGCGGGCAGGTACGCAGTGGCAACCGCTACACCTGGGACCTGTCTGGCGCCACCTCGGTGGCCACCGGCAACAGCATCAGCGTGACGGCGACCACCACCAGTGGCCCGTTGAACCTGGGCAATGCCAGCCAGGGACGCAACTGGGACACCCGCCATGTCAATGTTGCCGGGCACAAGGGGCGCAAGGTCCGCGAACTGCACCAGACTGCGCGTAACCTCAATGCTTTCGGCGAGCTGGAGATCCCCGTGGCTGAACGCTGGGCGCTGATCGGTGGCGCTGCCTGGCTGCATCAAAAGCGAGAAGTAGACGACCGCCTCAAGTGCAACGCGTTCGTCTCAGCGTTTTGCCGCGGCCACGACCGGGGTTATTGCCGACGCGCGGGGCCAGGACAGCGCCCAGTTTCTTCCGGGCGATGGCCAGAGCGTGTTCTTTGGGCTGGAGGGGCGGATGTAAAAAATGCCTACCGGGGCTGCTTCGCAGCCCATCGCCGGCAAGCCGGCTCCCACAGGTGAGGCGCATGGCCTCCTTCGGCGCCGGCCTGGGCGGGCTGATTCACTATGTCATCGCCAACCGCAGCACCAAGTACCTTGAGGTTTCCGGTGAGGCCATTGCTGTGGATAGCTCGCACCACTGACCGGGGGCCTTTTTATGCCTGGTCTGATAAGGCATCTCGGCTGAGAGGGGATTGGCGTGACATTTTTATCGCCTTTGAGATCGAGCGCCGCCCGCGCGGCGCTTCGCAGCACAAGGCTGCTCCTACATTTGTTTCGGGCCAGTCACGCCTGTGAGGTCACCGCTGTCCGCCTTGTTTGTTCCATTCGATATCGAAGGGGGCGCAGTTGCCCTTCATCGATCTCCAGTCATGCACCAAGGCTACAACCCACCTGGCACAGGAATAACTGGCCCGAAACAGATGTAGGAGCAGCCTTGTGCTGCGAAGCGCCGCGCGGGCGGCGCTCGATCTGTGCACCAACTCAAATCCCAAGCCATGCACTTGCCCTGCAGCCTTTTTATTGCGCAGCGCCGTGGGTGAACTTCAGCTGAACACCCAAAGCACACGTGTGGGCTTGTCGGTGAGGTTGGCGTAACGAAAACTTGCGTGGGGTTGCAGCTGAAAGCTGTCACTGGCGCGCAGCGTTACCGGCTCGCCGCCATCCAGCCACACGGTCAGCTCGCCTTCGAGCACAAAGCAGCCCTGTTCCGAGCTGTCGTCCAGGTACTCCTCTCCACTGCTGGCGCCCGGCTCCAGGTGGCTATCGAGCATGGAGAACGCGCCGGTTATCGTCGGGGATGCCAGCACATCGGTGATGCCACCTGCCAGGTGAAGCGTACGGCGCTCGTGCGGGCGGGTGACCCAGTCGAGCTCGCGGGGTTTGTCCAGCTTGTAGAAATAGGCCGTCGAGACGCCCAGTTCTTCGCTGATAGCAGTGAGGTCGGCCACCGTTGGGCGCGATACACCCCGTTCGACCTGGGACAGAAAGCCCACCGAACGGCCAATGCGCTGGGCCAGTTCACCCAGGGTCAGGCCTTTGAACTTGCGCAGGTCGCGAATCAATACTGCCAGGCCTTCGATTTCTTCGTGCACTTTCATATGAATCGCGACTTTCGGACGGGAAAATAATGCCCTGAAAAGTACATGATTCATTGCACAAAGCAAGATTCTTCAAGGATTTGCTGCCTGTCAGTCATGCAAGGGGCTGCTGTGCAGCCCCAGTGAAGCCAACTGATGCTTAGCGCACAGCCTCGTACGTCAGGTCCAGGCACTTACGGGCTTTTTCCACCAGTTCGTCAATCTCCGCAATGCTGATCACCAACGGTGGCGCGATGATCATGGTGTCGCCCACGGCGCGCATGATCAGGCCGTTGTCGAAGCAGCGCTGGCGGCAGATCATGCCCACACCCTTGCCTTCATAGCGGGCACGGGTGGCCTTGTCTCTCACCAGCTCGATGGCGCCGAGCATGCCCAGGCCACGCACTTCGCCTACCAACGGGTGGTCGGCCAGCTCGCGCAGGCGCTGTTGCAGATAAAGCGCGGTTTTAGCGTGCACCTGCTCGATGATCTGCTCGTCACGCAGGATGCGCAGGTTCTCCAGGCCCACCGCCGCCGCCACCGGGTGGCCTGAATAGGTAAAGCCGTGGTTGAAGTCACCGCCTTCGCTGATGACTTTGGCCACTTCGTCACGCACGATTACGCCGCCCATGGGGATGTAGCCAGAGGTCAGGCCCTTGGCGATGGTCATCAGGTCGGGCTTGAGGTCGTAGTAGTCGCTACCGAACCACTCACCGGTACGGCCAAAGCCGCAGATCACTTCGTCGGCGACGAACAGAATGTCGTACTTGGCCAGGATCTCCTTCACCTTCGGCCAGTAGCTCTGCGGCGGGATGATCACGCCGCCAGCGCCCTGGATCGGCTCGGCGATGAAGGCGGCGACGTTGTCTTCGCCAACTTCAAGAATCTTCTTCTCCAGTTGCTCAGCCGCCCACACACCGAAGTCGGCCTCGGTCATGTCGCCGCCTTCGCCATACCAGTAAGGCTGTGGGATGTGCACGATATCCGGAATCACCCCGCCCTGCTGGTGCATGCCGCTCATGCCACCCAGTGCTGCGCCCGCCACGGTGGAGCCGTGGTAGCCGTTGATACGGCTAATGATCACCTTCTTGCTCTTCTGGCCTTTCAGCGCCCAGTAATGGCGAACCATGCGCAGCACGGTGTCGTTGCCTTCAGAGCCGGAACCGGTGAAAAACACATGGTTCATGCCTTGCGGGGCAACATCGGCGATTGCCTTGGCCAGCTCCAGCGCAGGCGGGTGCGCCGTCTGGAAAAACAGGTTGTAGTAAGGCAATTGCTTCATCTGCTGGCTGGCGACCTCGGCCAGCTCATCGCGGCCATAGCCGACCGCCACGCACCACAGGCCGGCCATGCCGTCGAGAATCTTGTTGCCTTCGCTGTCCCACAGGTACACGCCCTTGGCCGAGGTAATGATGCGCGGGCCTTTCTCGGCCAGTTGCTTCACATCGCTGAACGGGGCCAGGTGATGGTCGCGGCTCAGCGCTTGCCAGGCCTGGGTCTGCGAATTCTGTTCACTCATTGTCTTCACTCCATCAAGTTGCGCAGCCAGGCTGCGCGGCTGCTTTTTTGTATTTGGAAAATGCCGCTGTTCAGGCGCTGAGCAACAGCTTCTGGCGCAGCACCGAGCGCTGCCGGCAGGCCTTGCCAAACGACTGGAAGATGGTCAGGTAATGTGGGTTATCCATGACCTGAAACTCGGGGTGCCATTGCACGGCCAGGGCAAAGCCCTTGCCGTTCGCAACCGAAATCGCCTCCACCAGGCCATCGGGTGCCAGCGCTTCCACCCGCAGCCCGGGGGCCAGTACATCAATGCCCTGGCCGTGGATGGAATTGACGTCGAAAATTGCCGGCAAACCCATGCGGTCAAGCAGGCCGCCTGGCTCCACATGCATGGTGTGGCGCGGGCCATATTGCTTCTCGATGGGCTCGCCCTTGCCTTCGCGGTGGTCCATGAACACGCCGGCCTCGTGGACCTTCTGGTGCAAGGTGCCGCCCAGTGCCACGTTCATTTCCTGAAAGCCACGGCAAATGCCCAGCACCGGCACGCCAGCGGCGATGGCCGCACGCATCAGCGGCAACGTGGTGGCATCACGCAGTGGGTCGTGCTGGGTGCCCTCGGCACTGGCCGGGCCGTTGTAGTGGAACGGCTCGATATTGGACGGCGAACCGGTGAAGATCAGCCCGTCCACCACGTCGAGAATATCGGCGCTGTCCATCAGCTCACCGAGGCTGGGTATCACGATAGGCAGGCCACACGCTGCCTTGGCTGCCGCGCGTGCGTACTTCTCGGCGATGGTCTGGGTGGCATGCTGCTCAATCATGCTGGTGCATGCGGTAATGCCAATAACGGGCACACGTGGCATATCTTCCTCCGGCAAATCGGTATTGCGCGTGGTGTTGAACGCTGGAAAGGCGTCGTGGTTCGAACCGCTGCAGCTACAGGAACCAGCGGTATTCGCGGGCATTGATGTGGCGCATGAAGTCCAGTTGCTCCTGGTGTTTGTTTTCGCAATAGACCATCACAAACTCACTGCCCAGGCCTTCGTTGACCACCGGGTGGTGGCGCATGGCGGCCAGGGCACTGAGGGCATCCTTGGGGAAGTCGATGCCGCTCTGGCGGTTGTCGTTCAGCGGGGCGATGGGTTCGACGCCGCGCTCAAGGCCATGCTCCATACCGGTCAGGATCGCCGCCAGCACCAGGTACGGGTTGGCATCGGCACCGGCCAGGCGGTGCTCGATGCGCAAGTTGCGCGGGTCGGACTCGGGGATGCGAATGCATGCATCGCGGTCTTCGAAACCCCAGCTGGCCTTGCTCGCCGCGTTGACCATGGCGCCGTAACGGCGGTAGGCATTGTGGTTGGGGGCGAAGATCGGCATGCAGTGCGGCAGCAGCTCCAGGCAGCCTGCCACCGCATGGCGCAGCTTGCGCTGTTCGGCGCCCGCCAGGATGTTGTTGCCGGCGGCGTCGTACAGGCTGACGTGCACATGCATGCCGCTGCCCGGCGCGTCCAGGTACGGCTTGCTCATGAAGCTGGCACGGTAGCCGTGCTTCATCGCGATACCGCGGGTACTGCGGCAGAACAGCGCCGACCAGTCCGCCGCGCTCAACGCATCGTCGCTGTGGGAGAAATTGATCTCGAACTGGCCCGGGCCTAGCTCCGCGGTGATGACGTTGGCCGGCACGCCCTGCTCGTTGGCGCCATCGACCATTTCGTGCAGCACCGACGAGAAGCGCGACAGGCGCTCGATGTGCATGTTCGGCTGATCATCTTCGTCTTCGGTCGCCGTGTCGCGTGGGTACTGTGGCAGGCCGTCAGCGAGCTTGCGGTCGAACAGGTAAAACTCCAGTTCGAAGGCCACCACCGGGCGGATGCCGCGCTTGGCCAGGCGCTGGAGCACGCGGGCCAGCACTTCACGGGGTTCGAACTCGATTGGCTTGGCGGTGCCGTCGGAGGTAATCAGCATCTGGGCGATCACTTCTTTTTCCCAGCGCACCGGCTTCAGGGTACCCGGCACCAGGCGCCGGGCAGCATCCGGGTCGCCGTCGGCAAAGCAGTAGTCACCGATCGGGTACAGGCCACCCTGGGTGCCCAGCAGCACGCAGTTCTGCGGCAGCTTCAGCGGCGCGCCGGCGGCGACTTTTTCCAGCATGTCCATGGGGTAGCGCTTGCCGTAGAAGTGCCCGGGTATATCCAGGGCAATCAGGTCGACATAACGGATTTCTGGGTGTTCCGCTCGGAACGAGCGCACTTCAGTCAGCAGATCCGCAAAGATGACACTCATCTTCTTTTCCTTGTGAGGTGAACGAATTCAATTGAAGACCCAGAGCACACGGGTGGGTTTTGCCGTCAGGTTGGCGTAACGGAACTGCGCGTGGGGTTGCAGCTGGAAGCAGTCATTGGCCTGCAGCGTCACGGCATCGCCATCGTCCAGCCATACCGTGAGCTCGCCTTCAAGCACGAAACAGCCCTGCTCGGAACGGTCAGTCAGGTACGGCTCGCCACTGGTGGCGCCTGGCTCAAGATGGCTGTCGAGCATGGAGAAGGCACCGGCGATGGTGGGCGAAGCCAGCACATCGGTGATCCCCGACTCCAGGTACAGCGTGCGCCGCTCGTGGGGCCGCGTGACCCAGCTGATGCTGCGCGGCTTGCTCAGGTTGTAGAAATACGCGGTTGATACGCCGAGCGCTTCACTGATGGCGGTGAGGTCCGCCACGGTTGGGCGCGACACACCACGTTCAACCTGGGAGAGAAAACCGACCGAGCGGTTGATGCGCTCGGCCAGTTCGCCCAGGGTCAGGTTCTTGAATTTGCGCAGGTCGTGAATAAGGATCGCGAGGGCTTCAACCTCTTCGTGCATCTTCATCGATTCGGACTGCCATGAAATTTTTAGAGTTATTTTTCATGAAAAAATACATGAAAAATTTCACGAGTCAAGCGAAGTGGAGAAATGTACGGTTCTGTAGGAGCGGGTTTACCCGCGAACACGGGCGAAGCCCGTGCCATCCACCGACTCGCCCTCTTCGCGGCCACCAGTCGACTGATAAAGCCGGTCCGGTTACGCTGGCGCTCTTCACCTGCACGGAAGCGCCCATGACACAGGCATACCAGGGAAGCTGCTTATGCGCAGCGGTCAGTTACGAGCTACTCACCCCGCCAAAGGCAGTGAGCCATTGCCATTGCAGCCAGTGCCGCAAAGGCCACGGCGCCGCATTCGCGTCGTACGGCAGCGTGCCGCGCAGCATGCTGCGAATACTCCGCGGTGCCAGCAGCATCAAGGCTTTTGCCTCTTCGCCAACGGTCGTGCGCGAGTTCTGCGCAGCGTGCGGCTCGAGCCTGTTCTGGTCACGCTCCCGAGGTGAGTTTGCCGGCTGGGTGTCGATAGCGCTGGGCACGCTTGATACACCGTTCCTGCCCACGAAGCAGAAACATGTTCACCTTGATTGCGCCGCCCCCTGGCACGCCCCGTACGCCCCTGCCCCTCAGCTTGACTGACGTTGCTTCAGCAGAAAAGTGGTGCATCGGATGCACTTGTTAGTGCAACTTTGATATTGGGGCCCGGTCTGTATAATCCGGCTGCGCAGCCCGCACCCCGTGCGCCTGCCCAGGGACCGGCGCCTTCATGACGCCTCGTCATCACAACCAACCGATAAGGAAATCTCATGCGTAAATTCAAGTTCGTGCTCGCGGCATTGCCATTCTTTGTACTGGCCGGCTGCGGCAACGACGCCTTGGAAGGCACCTACGAAGCGACCACCACTGTGATGGGTTTCGAAGCGCCCAAGCAGACCTTCGAGTTCACCAAGGACTACATCCTCACCAACGGCAGCAAGGTCAAGGTTGACGAGTGGGAGCGCAAGGATGATGTGGTCACTGCCCGCAACAAGGACGGCATAGCGCTGATCAACGTTCGCGTGCTGGATGGCGGCAAGCGCCTGGAAGCCGTTGGCGGCAGTGACATGGCCAAGAACGTGTTCGTGCGGGTGGACTGATCTGAGCCGCTAACACAGTCACTTGCTGGAACAACTGTCTTGCTCAAGATCTGAAAGCTAGCAAAAAACCTGTGGGAGCCGGCTTGCCGGCGATCACCGGCGTAGCCGGTGCCATGCGCCGCACTGGATTCTTCGCGGGCATGCCCGCCCCCACAGATATTGCGCAAACTTCAGGCTATTCCTGCATCTGTGGGAACTGTCTTGCAGATCTCATAATGCCAGCACAGGCCCTTGTAGGAGCAGCCTTGTGCTGCGAAGTGGCCGGTGAGGCAACAGACCTTCTCCAGTTGTAATGGCCTCTTCGCAGCACAAGGCTGCTCCTACCTGTGCTGCACAAGGCTGGGGGCCAATGCGGTCCTGTGGGGCTTTAGCCGCGAACACCGGCAAAGCCGGTGCCATCCACGCTATGGTTCATACACACCCCCACTGAGCAATCACGGCTAGGCACCTCGCTGCCTGAACAACGGATGCTAGCGTTCACCGCACCTTCCGGAGACTCCAACCGTTGACTGACTCACCGCACAACCCAACCTACGCCAAACGGTTCGAAACCATACTTGCCTATATCGACAGCCACCTCGAAGGCGACCTGTCGCTGACTGCCCTGAGCCGCATCGCCAACTTCTCGACGTACCACTTCCATAGGCAGTTCACGGCATACATGGGCGTACCGGTTTCACGGTATGTGCAATTGATGAGGCTTCGACGCGCGGCGCATCAACTGGTCGCCACGCCTGCCACGTCCGTGCTGGAAGCCGCCTTCGGCGCCGGTTTCGAAAGCCCCGAGGCTTTTTCCAGAGCGTTCAAACGTGCCTTCGGCATGGCCCCGAGCGCGTTTGCCAAGGCGCCGAACTGGCAGGCCTGGAGTGCGGTGTTCGTTGTTCCTCACCTATCCAGGAGTATTACCATGCAAATCCGTATCGTGGATTTCACCGAAACCCGCGTCGCCGCGCTCGAACACATCGGGGCGCCCGGCCTGGTCGGTGAAAGCGTTGCACGCTTTCGCCAATGGCGCATGCACAGCGGCCAGTCGCCAGTGGCCAGCAGCCGCACCTTCGGCATCCCCTACGACAACCCCGACACCACCCCAGCCCACGCCTTTCGCTTTGCAGTGTGCGGCGAGATCGACGAAACCGTACACCCCAACGAATTCGGCGTGCACGAACGGCTGATTCCGGCAGGGCGTTGTGCGGTGATTCGGCACATCGGCTCGCCAGACCACATCAGCGAAACCATCTACCCGCTCTACCGTGACTGGTTACCGTCGAGCAACGAAGAGTTACGTGACCATCCTTTGTTCTTCCACTACCTCAGCGTGTATCCGGAAACAGCGCTGGAGCAATGGCAGACGGATATCTATGTGCCGCTGAAGTAGGGCTGGCCTTAGGGGGCTGGGCAAAGCCAACCATCACCGGCGCGGACGCGTGGCAGGCCAAATTGGTAGACTATGCCCACTTCCCAAATCCACCCGGCAGCGGGCAACCGCGCCGGGTATCAGATACGTGCCCCCAATGCCCCAAGAATCAGCTGTAATCCAACGTGCGGAACCGTCTCGGCGCTTCAGCGTTGCACCGATGATGGATTGGACAGACCGCCACTGCCGGTTCTTCCTGCGCCTGCTCTCCAAGCAAACCCTGCTCTACACCGAAATGGTCACCACCGGTGCCCTGCTGCACAACGATGCCCACCGTTTCCTGCGCCACGATGCCTCCGAGCACCCGCTGGCCCTGCAGCTGGGCGGCAGCACGCCGGCCGACTTGGCCGCCTGTGCGCGCCTGGCCGAGGAGGCTGGCTACGACGAGGTCAACCTCAACGTCGGCTGCCCGAGTGACCGGGTGCAGAACAACATGATCGGTGCCTGCCTGATGGCCCACCCGGCGCTGGTGGCCGACTGCGTGAAGGCGATGCGCGATGCGGTGTCGACCCCGGTGACGGTCAAGCACCGCATTGGCATCAACGGCCGTGACAGCTATGCCGAGCTGTGCGACTTCGTCGGCCAGGTGCGCGAGGCGGGTTGCCGCAGTTTCACCGTGCATGCGCGCATCGCGATTCTGGAAGGGCTGTCGCCGAAGGAAAACCGCGAGATTCCACCATTGCGCTATGACGTGGCGGCGCAGTTGAAGGCGGACTTCCCGGACCTGGAGATCGTGCTCAACGGCGGGATCAAGACCCTGGACGAATGCCAGACGCACCTGCAGAACTTCGATGGTGTGATGCTGGGGCGTGAGGCGTATCACAACCCTTACCTGCTGGCTGAAGTGGACCAGCAACTGTTCGGCAGCGAGGCGCCGGTGGTCAGCCGTAGCGAGGCGTTGGCGCAGCTGCGGCCTTATATCGTGGCGCATATGGAAAGTGGTGGCGCGATGCACCACGTTACCCGGCATATTCTGGGGCTGGCTCAGGGGTTCAAGGGCGCGCGGCGGTTCCGCCAGTTGCTGTCGGCGGATATTCACAAGGCGGCGGAGCCGTTGGCGGTGTTTGATCAGGCGGTGGAGTTGTTGCAGGGGCGTTGATTAAGCCGGCAAACCAGTGCACACGGGATCCTGCCGTGCTTCAGGCCTGTGTAGATCCTGTGGGAGCGGGTTTACCCGCGAAGAGGACTATGCGGTGTATGGCACCGGCTTCGCCGGTGTTCGCGGGTGAACCCGCTCCCACAGGGATCGCGCGCCTCTCTGGATTTTGTGTAGAGCCATTGCACCCGCCGCAATGAGTGCCAGCAGGTGCGGAACCTCGGGGCGGCCAGGGACTCGAATCTTCATCTTCGTACAGCCCTTCGCGGACAAACCCGCCCCTACAGCCCCTTGAGCGGCCGTCGGGGCTCGGGTAATGTCGAGTCATTGCACAGGACAGAGCACGCCCATGACCTCCAAGCTGGAACAACTCAAGCAGTTCACCACCGTGGTCGCCGACACCGGGGACCTGGACGCCATCACCCGCCTGAAACCGGTCGATGCCACCACCAACCCGTCGCTGCTGCTCAAGGCTGCCGCCATCCCTGGCTATGCCGACCTGCTCAAACAGGTGAAGGCCGATACCAAGGGCAATGTCGACCTGGCTTGCGACCAGTTTGCAGTGGCCGTGGGCTCGGGCATTCTCAAGGTCATCCCGGGGCGTATCTCCACCGAAGTGGATGCCCGCCTGTCGTTCGATGAACCGGCCCTGCTGGCCAAGGCACGCAAGCTGATCGAGCTGTACGAGGCTGCAGGTGTTGGCCGCGACCGCGTGCTGATCAAGCTTGCCTCCACCTGGGAAGGCATCCGCGCCGCCGAGAAGCTGGAGAAGGAAGGTATCCAGACCAACCTCACTCTGCTGTTCTCCTTCGCTCAGGCCCAGGCCTGCGCCGATGCCGGGGTGTTCCTGATTTCGCCGTTCGTGGGGCGCATCTACGACTGGTACAAGAAGAGCACCGGCCAGGAATACGTGGGTGCCGAGGACCCGGGCGTGCAATCGGTCACGCGCATCTACAACTACTACAAGGCCAATGGCTACAACACGGTGGTCATGGGCGCCAGCTTCCGCAACATCGGCCAGATCGAACAACTGGCCGGCTGCGACCGCCTGACCATCAGCCCGGAGCTGCTGCAGCAGCTGAGCGATGACCAGGGCGAACTGCCGCGGGTGCTGAAGCCGGGCAATGCCGGCGAGGCCAAGCAGCAACTGAGCGAAAGCCAGTTCCGCTGGGCGATGAACGAAGATGCCATGGGCACCGAGAAGCTGGCCGAAGGCATTCGCCAGTTTGCGCGGGACCAGGAGAAGCTGGAGAAGTTGATGGCTGAAAAGGCCTGATACATTTCGGGTTTGCCTGACGGGCGGAAAGTGTTCAGCATTTTCCGCCCGTTTTGTTTTACATGGCCTTAGTTGTGTATTGAATTCAAGGGCCTCTTCGCGGGCACGCCCGCTCCCACAGGGGATCTCCACAGTGTTCGAAAGCGGCGCTATACCTGTGGGAGCGGGCGTGCCCGCGAAGAGGCCCGCATAACCACCCGAGCTGTCGATGACCTCCTCTACCCCGCTGCCCCTCGTACTCGCCGGCCCGGTCCTGCGCCGCCTGGAACCCCAGCGCCTGGCCATCTGGCTAGTCACCACCCAACCGCTGCAACCCGAATTCATCTGCCCGGCAAGCGAGGCACAGGTCGATTGCCAAGTGATTCCAGTGGGCCAGCACGCCTTCATCCACCTGCTGGACATCCACTTCAGCCGCCCGCTGCCGCGTAACCAGTTGCTCGACTACGACCTGCTCATCAACGGCCAGGGCATCGCCGGCTGGGCGCCGCACCTGCTCTACCCCGGCACGCAACGCCCAAGCCTGGTGCTGCGCGAGCGCCTCGACCATTTGCTGCACGGCTCCTGCCGCAAGCCGCATCACCCGGCTGCCGATGGCCTGCTGTGCGCCGACCGCCTGTTACAGGCCTGCAAAAAACCCGAAGATCGCCCGGCTGTGCTGTTGATGACCGGCGACCAGGTGTACGTCGACGACGTCGCCGGCCCCATGCTGCGTGCCATCCACACCCTGATCATGCGCCTGGGCCTGTTCGACGAACAGTTGGATGGCGCAGTGGTGCCCGACAGCCAGGCGTTGTACCAGCACCCCGCCAGCTACTACCACCGCGCCGACCTACTGCCGGCACAGGAACATAACGAAACCCTGCGCGAACGCTTTTTCGGTGGCAAGCGCAAGCCGATCTTCTCCTCCAGCAACGCCGACAACCACCTGGTGACCTTCGCCGAGGTCATGGCCATGTACCTGCTGGTGTGGTCACCGGTGCCTTGGCAACTGGTGAATCTGGACATGCCCAAAGGGCTCAGCGACCAGCGCCAGGCCCGTTACCGGCAAGAGCTGCCGCTGATCCAGGCGTTTGCCGGCAGCCTTGGCCAGGTTGCAAGGGTGATGGCCCACCTGCCCTGCCTGATGATCTTCGACGACCACGACATCACTGACGACTGGAACCTGTCGGCGCAGTGGGAAGAAACCGCCTACGGTCACCCGTTCTCGCGGCGGATCATCGGTAATGCCCTGCTCGGCTACCTGCTGTGCCAGGCCTGGGGCAACGACCCGGACGCTTGCAAGCCACTGATCGGGCAATGCCAGGCGCTGAACAGCCAGACCCAGGATCAGCTGATCAATGAGCTGCTGCGCTTCCAGGGCTGGCAGTACAGCCTGCCCACAGACCCGCCCTTGCTGGTGCTCGACACCCGCACGCGCCGCTGGCGCAGCGAAAGCAGCCTGGCCAAGCCATCCGGCCTGCTCGATTGGGAGGCGTTGAGCGAGCTGCAGCAGGCGCTGCTCGACCACCCATCGGCGATCATCGTGTCACCCGCGCCGATTTTTGGCGTGAAGCTGATCGAGACGGTGCAGAAGGTGTTCAGCTGGTTGGGCTATCCGCTGCTGGTGGATGCCGAGAACTGGATGGCCCACCGCGGCGCCGCGCAGGTCATCCTCAACATTTTCCGTCACTCGCGCACGCCGGGGCACTACGTGGTGCTGTCCGGGGATGTGCACTACTCGTTCGTCTATGAAGTGCTGATCCGCCATCGCCAGCGCAGCCCGCACTTGTGGCAGGTGACCAGCAGCGGAATCAAGAACGAGTTCCCCCGGCGTTTGCTGGATGTGCTCGACCGACTCAACCGCTGGCTGTATGCACCGCGTTCGCCGCTGAACTGGTTTACCAAGCGACGGGAAATGGAGGTGGTGCCGCGCACGCCCAGCCATAGCAAGGCGGGGGAGCGGTTGTGGAATGGTGCGGGGTTGGGGCAGGTGTTCTTTGATGAACAGGGGCGACCGGCGCGGGTGTTTCAGCTGGATGCGGGTGGGGGTGAGGCTACCGAGTTTGTTGGCCGGGCATAGTCAACCCAGAGGTTATCTACTGCCTGGGCCGGCCTCTTCGCGGGTGAACCCGCTCCTACATGGGCTGTAGGAGCGGGTTCACCCGCGAAAGGGCCGGCACAGGCTAATCGTCAGGTCCGCTCCAGCGCATTGACCAGGTCATGGAAGGCTTCGCGGTTGGAGTCATTCAGGCCCATGAGGATCTTGTGCGCCTCCAGTACCTTGGAACGCACCACGTCTTCGTTCTGGTCCTGCGACGGCAGGTCAGTCAGGCATTCCGGGCACGGTATCGGGCGATCGACGATGTTGAACACCTGATCGAAGCCCATCGACTGCAACAACCGGGAAATGTCCGGATTGGTGGTGACCACAGTCGGCAACAGGCCCACCTTCTGCCGCGACAGGATCGACAGCTTGGCCAGCAGGCCAAGTGTGGTGCTGTCGATACTCTCGGTTTCCGTCAGGTCGATGACAATCGCCGAGAAGTTCAACGCAGTGAAAATCTTCTCGATCGTCGCATCCAGCGCCGAACACAGGGTCAGGCGCACTTCACCGACGAATTTCAGTACAAAGGTACCGCTCTGCTCGGCGAACTGGATTCTACCGGTACTCATTGAAGGTTCCTGCTCAACACCAATAGGGCGATATCATCCGGCATCTCCCCAAGCGTAGCCAATCCAAATCGTTGACGCAGCCCATCCAGGCTGCCACCTGCTGCCCTGACGATCTCCGGCAAGGCGGTTTCTTTATCTTTGAGCGTATCACCCGGCAAAAGGTCCAGAATGCCATCGGACATCAAGCTAAGGCTGAACTGCGGCGGCAGCTCTACCACCAGGTCCTGGTAAGTGGCCTCGTCGAACAGCCCCACCGGCAGGCCGCGGCCTTCCAGGTAACGGGTATGCTCGGGGGTATGCAGCACCGGCAGCGGCAAATGGCCGCCGACGGCGTAGGTCAGCAGGCCAGACTCTTCGTCGATCACCCCGCCGACCATGGTTACGTGCTTGCCCAGTTTACTATTGATCAGGCCACGGTTGATGTGGCTGAGCACTTCCGACGGTTTGAACTCGCGCATCTTGCTGCGCTTGAGCTCGAACATGAGCCGCGTGGTCATGAACTTCAATAGCACAGTGACAAAGGCCGACGACGCGCCATGCCCGGAAACATCGGCGAGGTAGAAGGCAATGCGCCGCTCGTCAACGCGGAAGTAATCGACAAAATCACCCGACAGGTACAGCGACGGGATGATCTGGTGCTCGAAGGCGAACTCGCCGGCTGCCCAAGGGCTTTCTGGCAGCATGTTCATCTGCACCTGGCGACCGGCGGTCTGGTCCTCCTGCAACAAGTGCAGGCTGGCTTCCAGTTCGCGGTTGGCGGCTTCGAGCTTTTCGCGGTAACGCTGGTTTTCCAGCACCAGGCGCGAGCGGTCGAGGGCGCGGCGCACCGAATGCTCGAGCACGGCCAAGTCTTCCAGCGGCTTGATCAGGTAGTCAGCGGCACCCAGGCGCAACGCTTCTACCGCATCACTCATGACGCCGGCACCGGACACCACGATCACCGGCAACTGCGGCGCGCGCTCGCTGACCTGGCGGATCAGTTCGAGGCCGCCCATCTGCGGCATGCGCAGATCGCAGATCACGAGGTCGGGCTGGTGTTCTTCGAAGACCTGAAGCCCCTGCTGGCCGTTACCGGCCTGGAGGACGCTGAAGCCACTGTCTTCAAGATAGGCGGCGAGGCTCGCACGGACCACGTCGTCGTCATCGATGATCAGCAGCGTTGCACTGGTTTTCTGCATGTGGGCGAACGGCGCCGATTGGGTTGGTGCAGCGGTGTCGGCAAGGCAGACGGCCAGCTACGGGAATTCTTTATGGTCACACTCTACTTGAGTTGTAGGACAAGAACACCTGTCCGGCAACTGTGAGAGCTACCTTGTAAGGCGCAGACGGTACTCCCATCCAGCAGGCGTTTCAAGCATGCAAGGGTCGACCTCGCCGCACTTTACAGGGCAAATCACCGGGAGTTATAAGAAAGTCGACCAGCGCAACCCGATGGGAAGGATGCAGCATGCCCCACACGCCCTCCAGCCACAGCGAGAAACGTGATTTCATCCGCATGCGCATCGACTCCGAGGCCAGCCTGTTGCACGCAGGCCAGGTGATCGCGGCGGTGTGCCTGGACCTGTCCAGTGGCGGCATGCAGGTGCGGGCACCGCAACACTTCCGGGTGGGGGATCATATTGAAGTGCGGATCGATTCCGAGCATCCGGCGCTAAAGGGGCTGCATGCCAGCACCGAGGTGGTGTGGATCGCCGACCAGCCAGGTGGGCAGCAGAAGTTCGGGTTGCGGATTCTGGCCATGCATTGAATTTGGGGCCGCTTTGCGGCCCCAAATTCACAGATCAGAAGTCGTCTTCGACTTCGCCATCCTTGACCTTGAACTCGCGGTTCTGCAGGTAAGCGTTGCGAATGAAGATGTACTTGTCACCCTGAATCAGCTTCTCGGCCGACAGCAGGCTGGCGCGGGTGTCGATCACGTCCAGGGCGAAGATCGAGTTGCGCGTCGGTACATGGTCGATGTAGCGGTAGGGTTCGGTGTAGCTGTCCGGGTACTTGGCCACGCCGTCACGCACAGTGCTTGGGCCCAGCAACGGGATGACCACGTACGGGCCGCTCGGCACACCCCAGTAGCCCAAGGTCTGGCCAAAGTCCTCGTCGTTGCGCTCCAAGCCCATCTTGGTGCCCACATCGAAGAAGCCGCCCAGGCCGAAGGTGGTGTTGAAGATCAGCCGCGCCGTGTCCACGCCCGCCGCATGTGGCTTGAGTTGCAGAATGTTGTTGGCCAGGTTGGTGACGTCACCCAGGTTGCGGAAGATGTTGTGGACACCATCTTCAAGAAACTGCGGGGTAACAGCCTGGTAACCCTTGGCCAATGGCTTGAGGGCATAGGTGTCGATCGTATCGTTGAAACGGAAGATCGGGCGGTTGACCGCTTCCCAGGGATCTTCCTCGGTGGCTGCCTGGGTGGCTGCCACGGGCGCCAGCAGCATGCTGGCGCAGACACAGGCCTGGGTGACTCGTTCGATCACACTGGCACCGATCCTACGCATAGATGTCTCTCCATCGAATTTCTCGGCCGCAAGCGCAACGGGTCGCGCTGCCGTTAAGGCGGCAGTATAGAGGCTTGCGGGCTGATAAACAGCTTTACACATTTTTGCTCAATAATTTGTGAACAACTGTTGCGCGGGGCCGCTGTCACAGGGCGGTAACAATCACCGCATAGCCTGCGGACTATTTGGGGGAAGTTGCCATGGATGCTGCACCCGCCTTCACCGCTGTGCTGTTCGGCTTGCGCGGCTGCCTGGTGCAGGCTGCCAACGGCGCCCCCTCGCCCGCACCCGGCGCCCTGGCCAGCCTCGCCAGCCTGCGCCAGCGCCAGGTGCCTTGCATTTGGCTGGATGACCTCAACGTCAGCCAAAGCAAGCGCCTGGCCCACGTGCTGCCCGACTGGTTGCCCGGGCATTCGGTAAATGGCGTGCGCTGGCCGGCACCGAATGCCTGCTGGCAAGCCCTGATGACGCTGGCCAGCGAACGCCTGGACGGCTGCGTGCTGGTCAGTGGCGACCCGCGCTTGCTGCAATCCGGCCTGAACGCGGGCTTGTGGACGGTGGGCCTGGCCGCCTGCAGCCCGTTCTGCGACCACAGTTCGCGGCAATGGCAAGCCATGAGCCCGCAGGAACAGGACCTGGCCCGCGGCAAGGCAACGCTGGAACTGTTCCGGCTGGGCGTGCACTCGGTGATCGACCACCTGGAAGCGCTGGACACCTGCCTGCAAGACATCGCCCAGCGCCGGCGCAAGGGTGAAAAACCCTGATACAGCACCATTGACACGGATCATGCAAAGCAGCGGCAGGTGGATTACGCTGAAGACAGGCCAGAACCTTTGCCGCTTCGCTGAGGTCCATGGCTTGCCAAGCCATTGATGGAGAACTGCCAATGCCTGCCCGCGAATTGCAAGAGCGCCTGAACAGCTTGCGCGAGCAACTGGACCGCAACGTACCGCTTTCGGAAGAAGAGCTGGCCGCGCTGCACGAAGAAGCACGCCAGATCGAGGCGCAGCTGAAACTTGAGGAAGCCACGCCGGACCACAACCTGGTGGACGGCGTCAACCTGGCAATCGAACGCTTCGAGGCCGACCACCCCGACCTCACCGCCACCCTGCGCAGCATTGCCAACTCGCTGCACAGCATGGGCATCTGAAAAAGCTGGGCGTGCGTTGCACCCCATTCGCAGCACAAGGCTGCTCCTACAGAGTTTTGCACTTCCCTGTAGGAGCAGCCTTGTGCTGCGAATGGGCCGCAAAGCGGCCCAATTCTTACTGGCGAACCAGACGCTTGTTATCCGGGCTGATCGCCGCCGTGCTGCGGTACGGGTTGATATCCAGCCCACCCCGGCGCACATAGCGCGCATACACCGTCAGGTGCTCTGGCTGCAGCAGGTTCTTCAAGTCCAGGTAAATGCGCTCCACGCATTGCTCATGGAAGTCGGCATGCTGGCGGAAGCTGATCAGGTAGGTCAGCAGGCTGGCGTGGTCCAGCGCCCTGCCCTTGTACTCGACCACCACACTGCCCCAGTCCGGCTGGCCGGTAACCGGGCAGTTGGACTTCAGCAGGTGGCTGTGCAAGGTTTCTTCCACCACCTGTTCCGGGTTGCAACGCAGCAGTTCAGGCTGTGGCTGCTCGTAGTTGCTGATGGCAACGTCCAGCGCATCGATGCACTGCCCCGGCAAGGCCACCACGCCCTGGGCCTCGACCTCGGCCAAGGTACGCACCTTCACCCCCACCGGCTTGCCGGCCGCGGCGGACAGGTCTTTCTCCAGGCACGCCTGCAGCTCACCCAGCGAGGCGAACACCGTCTGGTTCAGCGAGTTGAGGTACAGTTTGAACGACTTGGACTCGATGATGTTCGGCGAATCGGCCGGGATGGCGAACTCGCCGATCGCCACCACCGGCTTGCCCGAAGGCAGCAGCCAGCTCAGTTCGAAGCAGTTCCAGTAATCCACACCCTGCCAGGGCAAGGTCTGGGCAGTGACGCCCAGCTCGGCCCATTTGGCGGTACGCGGGATCGGGAACAGCTGCTCCGGGGAGTAGGTGGCGATGTATTCGCTGGATTTGCCCAGCGGGGAGTGTTCGGCAGCGGGATGCATGGAAACTGACCTGAAGGTTCGAAATTGCCCCTAGTCTACCGGTTTTGCACCCCGCCTTGCAGGGCAAGTCACTCGATGGTCAAGGCCCCGACCATACCGGCCTGGTAATGCCCCGGCACGTTGCAGGCAAACTCGATGGGCGCCGACTTGCGGAAGGTCCAGGTCAGCTCGGCACGCTGGCCAGGCATCACCAGCACGGTGTTGCCGCCACCGTGGCCATGGCCGCCGCCGTGGTCCATCTGCTGCCCGTGGCTCATCATCTGGCTGTGGTCCATGCCTTCATGGTTCATGGCTTCGGTGAACATCTTGCCCTGCATTGCGACCATTTCTTTCTGGTGTTCGGCATGCATGGCCTTGTCGCCCAGGTTGAACTCGTGGGGCAGCTTGCCCTCGTTGATCAGTACGAAGCGCACTGTCTCCCCGGCCTTCACGTTAAGGCTCTTGGGCTCGAAGGCAATGTCCTTGAGCACCACATTGACCGTGCGGGTGGCCTTGGCCGCCGGGGCCGGCTCGCCAAAGGCGAAGGCTTGCGCTTCGCCAGCAAAAGTTGGCAGGCTGGCCAGGGCAAGAGTGGCGGCGATGAACAGGCGTTTCATGATGACTCCGGGAATACACAACGAGATGAGACCACCTTAGTCAGGGGTGACTGGCAGCTTCCTGACAGGGAGATTACAACTTTGTCAGCTTGGCCGAGCCGGCACTTCGTCACGTATCATTTCAGCATCACTCGGTCCCAGTGGGAGCGGGTTCACCCGCGAACACCGGCGAAGCCGGTGCCATCTACCGTGTTGGATTCTTCGCGGGTAAACCCGCTCCCACAGGGGCTTTGCATCGCCTGCTGGAGTCAAGCCACCTGATGAAACTGCTGATCGTCGAAGACCAGGCCCGTACTGGCCAGTACCTGAGCCAAGGCCTGAGCGAGGCCGGCTTTGCCACGGAACTGGCCACTGATGGCGAAACCGGCCAGTTCCTGGCCCTGACCGGCGACCACGACCTGCTGATCCTCGACGTGATGCTGCCCGGCCGCGATGGCTGGCAGATCCTGCAGGCCGTACGCCAGGCCGGCCTGGACACGCCAGTGCTGTTCCTGACCGCCCGCGACGCCGTCGAGGACCGCGTGCATGGCCTGGAGCTGGGTGCCGACGACTATCTGGTCAAGCCATTCGCCTTTTCCGAACTGCTGGCCCGGGTGCGCAGCCTGTTGCGCCGTGGCGCCAGCCCTAGCCAAGACACCACCCTGGGCCTTGCCGACCTGCGCCTGGACCTGATCCGCCGCCGCGCCGAGCGTGCCGGCCAGCGCATTGACCTCACCGCCAAAGAGTTCGCCCTGCTCGAACTGCTGCTGCGACGCCAGGGCGAGGTGCTACCGAAATCGCTGATCGCCTCGCAGGTGTGGGACATGAATTTCGACAGCGACACCAACGTGATCGAGGTGGCCATCCGCCGCCTGCGCCTGAAGATCGACGACCCGCACCTCAACAAGCTGATCCACACCGTGCGCGGCATGGGCTACGTACTCGAAGAGCGCGCCGAGTGATGCGCCGGGTTTCCCTCGGCAGCCGCCTGGCCCTGCTGTTCGCCGCCTGTACCGCCGCCGTTTCGCTGGGTGCCGGCCTGCTGTTCAGCCGCGCCAGCGAGCAGCACTTCGTCGAACTGGACCAGCAATTGCTGGACTCGCGCCTGTCGCTGTTCCGCACGCAATTGGCCGGCATCAACACCCCGGACGACCTGCAGGCACGGCTGCCCGCCTTGCGCGATGAGTTGAGCCACCAGGCCGACCTGGCCCTGCGCATCAGCGGTAGCGACGGCGCCACCTGGTTCGCAAGCCGCAGCGGGCTGCCGCAGGCACCGCTGCCCGCCGGGCTGGCCACCCTGCATGCGCAAGGCACCGACTACCGCAGCCTGGCCGTGCACCTGGCGCAGGGCACGCAGCCGTCGCCGCAGCTGACCCTGTACCTCGACATTACCCACCACCAGCATTTCCTGCAGGGCATGCAACGGCTGATCTGGCTGACTGTCGGCCTGTCGGCGCTGGCCACCGCGCTGCTCGGTGCCTGGGCTGCACGCAGCGGCCTGCGCCCGCTGCGGCAGATGGGGCAAGTGGCCGCCAGCGTCTCGGCGCGCTCGCTCACCACCCGCCTACCGGTGGCGCAGATGCCCGAAGAACTGGCCGAGCTGGCCAGCAGCATGAACGCCATGCTGCAGCGCCTGGACGATGCCTTCCAGCGCCTGTCGGCGTTTTCCGCCGACATCGCCCACGAGCTACGCACGCCGCTGTCCAACCTGCTGACCCACACCCAGGTCACCCTCACCCGCCCGCGCAGCCTTGAGGAATACCGCGAGGCCCTGCATGGCAACCTGGAGGAACTGCAATGGATGGCGCAGATGATCAACGACATGCTGTTCCTGGCCAAGGCCGACCACGGCCTGCTGGTACCGGGGCAGGCACCGCTGGCGCTGCATGAAGAGGTGGATGCGCTGCTGGAGTATTACACGCCGCTGGCGGAAGACAGCGACGTGCAGATGCTGCGCGAGGGCGAAGCCGTGCTGCAGGGTGACCGGCATATGCTGCGGCGGGCGCTGTCCAACCTGCTGGATAACGCCTTGCGCTTTACTCCGGCGGGTGGGCAGATACGAGTGACGCTGGAGCCAGGGCCGAGGGTTAGCGTGGCCAATACCGGGGCGCCCATCGAGCCGGCTGCTTTACCGCGGTTGTTTGACCGTTTTTACCGGATGGACCCGGCGCGGCGTGAAGGCAGTAGCGAGCATGCGGGGTTGGGGCTGGCGATCACCCGGTCGATCGTGCAGGCCCATGGAGGGCGCATTCGGGCGGAGTGTGAGGGTGGGTGGACGCGGTTCGTGATCGAATTCACTGAAGATCGGTGAAATTGGGGCTGCTTTGCAGCCCATCGCGACACAAGGCCGCTCCTACAGCGACCGCGTCAGTCTGGGAGCGCGCGGTCGATGTAGGAGCGGCCTTGTGTCGCGATAGGGGCGCAAAGCGCCCCCCAAAATCTCACAGGCAAAACTACACAGCCAGGCCAATCGCCGGCTGCACCTGCGATGCCCGATACGCCGGGTAAATGGTCGCCAAAAAGCTCATCACCAAACCCGCCGTGCAGATCATCACCACATCGCCCCACTGCAACTGCGACGGCAAGCTGCTGACGAAGTACACATCCGAGGTAAAGATGTGCTGCCCGCTCACCCGCTCCAGCCAGCCGACGATCTGGCTGACGTTGAACGCCGCAATCACCCCCAGCACGCCACCAATCAGCGTGCCGACAATACCGATCAGGCTGCCCTGGACCATGAACGTGCCCATGATCTGCGCCGGCGTGGCCCCCAGGGTACGCAGGATGGCAATGTCCGGCCCCTTGTCGTTCACCACCATCACCAGGGTGGCGATGATGTTGAACGCTGCCACCGCGATGATCATCATCAGCAGCAGGCCGATCATGGTCTTTTCCATCTTCATGGCGCTGAACAGGCTGCCCTGGGTGTGCGACCAGTCATCGGCGCGGTAGGCGTCGCCCAACCCGGCAGCAATGGCCTTGGAGACCTGCGGTGCGGCATACAGGTCATGCAGCTTCAGGCGCACGCCCTGTACCTGGCCTGGCGCCCAGCGCTGCATCTCGGCGGCATCGGCCACATGGATGTAGGCCTGCGAGCCATCCAGCTCGGCGCCAACCTTGAAGATGCCGACCACGGTCAGGCGCTGCATGCGCGGAGTGATGCCGCCCGGCTCCTTGCTGATTTCCGGCACGATCAGGGTCAGCTTGTCACCGGTGTTCAGGCGGAAGCGCCGTGCGGTCAGCTCGCCGATGACCACGCCGAACTCACCCGGCTGCAGGTCCTGCAGGCGGCCCTGCACGATGTGCTGGCCAACGATCGAGACCTTGCTCTCCTCGGCCGGGTCGATACCGCCCACCTGGATCGGCTGCATCGCCCCCTTGTACGACAGCATGCCCTCCATTTCGGTAATCGGCGCCGCCGCCATCACCGCAGGGTTCTGCATGGCTACGTCGGCCACCTTGTGCCAGTCGTCCAGCGGCTGCACGCCGAGGATGGCGGCATGCGGCACCAGGCCGAGAATGCGCGAGCTCATTTCGCGCTGGAAGCCGTTCATCACCGACAGCACCACGATCATCGCCAGCACGCCCAGCGACAGGCCGATCATCGAGGTCATCGAAATGAACGAGATGAAGTGGTTGCGGCGCTTGGCTCGGGTGTAGCGCGCGCCGATGAAGATGGGCAAGGGTCTGAACATGTACGAAATCACCCAATGAAAACAGGAAAACGGGGCAGCACCTGCCACCCCGTACAGTCGATCAGATCGCCACCAGGTGGCCGTCGTCGAGCTTCAATACACGGTCCATCTGGCGTGCCAGGTTAAGGTCGTGGGTAACTACCAGGAACGCCGTGCGCGAGGCGCTGGACAGCTCCCGCATCAGTTCCTGGATGCCTTGGGCGGTGTGGTGGTCGAGGTTGCCGGTAGGCTCGTCGAGCATCACCAGGCCAGGGCGGTTGACCAGTGCCCGGGCAATCGCGACACGCTGGCGCTCGCCACCGGACAGCTCGGCCGGCTTGTGGTTGAGGCGATGGCCCAGGCCCACGCGCTTGAGCAGCGCCTCGGCACGCTCACGGGCCTCGGGGATGGGCGTGCGGCCGATCAGCAGCGGCATGCACACGTTCTCGATGGCGGTGAACTCCGGCAGCAGGTGGTGGAACTGGTAGACAAAGCCCAGTTCGCGGTTGCGCAGCAGACCACGCGCACGCTCGCCCAGCGCCGACAGCTCTTCACCGGCCAGCCAGACGCTGCCCTGGGTTGGCCGGTCGAGGCCGCCCAGCAGGTTGAGCAAGGTACTCTTGCCCGAGCCAGAGCTACCGACAATGGCAATGCGCTCACCGGCGTGCAGCTCCAGGTTGAGCCCGGACAGCACCTGCACCGACTCCGGGCCCTCGTCGTAGGACTTGCCCAGGTTGCGGCAACTCAGAACGGCTTTATCACTCATGCGCGACTCACTCATAACGTAGCGCCTCTGCAGGCTGGGTGCGGGCCGCACGCCAGGCCGGGTACAGGGTGGCGAAGAAACTCAGGACCAGCGCCGCACCGCAGACCATGTACACGTCCTGGGCCTGGATCTGCGATGGCAGGTAATCGATGAAATAAACGTCGGCGTTGAGGAACTTGTGCCCGATCAGCTTCTCGATGCCGGCGATCGCTGCACTGACATTCAGCGCCGCAAGAATGCCGACCACCGCGCCGATCAGGGTACCGATCACCCCGATCACCGTGCCCTGGACCATGAAAATGAGCATGATCTGCCCGGGCGTGGCGCCCAGGGTGCGCAAGATGGCGATGTCGCCACGCTTGTCGTTGACCACCATCACCAGGGTGGAAATGATGTTGAACGCCGCCACCGCCACGATCAGCAGCAACAGCAGGCCGATCATGGCCTTTTCCATGCGGATCGCCTGGTACAGGTTGCCGTGGGTACGGGTCCAGTCGCGGCTGTAGTACTCCTGGTCACCCAGCTGCTGGGCGATGCTCCAGGCAACGCGCGGCGCCTGGAACAGGTCGTCGAACTTCAGGCGCAGGCCTTGTACCTGGTCGGGCTTCCAGCGGTGCAGGCGGGACAGGTCGCTGATGTTGGTCAGGCCCAGGTAACCGTCGATTTCGCCCGCGCCCACGTGGAAGGTGCCGACCACGGTGAAGCGCTTCATGCGCGGGAACATGCCGGCCGGGGTCACGCTGACCTCAGGGGCGACGAAGGTGAGCTTGTCGCCAATGGCCACACCCAGCTTGGCCGCGGCCTTGTCGCCGATCATGATGCCCCACTCGCCCGGCGCCAGCTGGTCCAGGCGGCCCTGCAGGACGAACTTGTCGATGATCGACACCTCGCGCTCGCGGGCCGGCTCAATGCCGTTGAGCAGCACCTTCTGCACCTTGCCATCATGGGTCAGCAGGCCCTGCATCTGGGTGAAGGGCGCAACCGCCACCACCTGCGGATTCTGCTTTACTTGTTGGGCAAGGGCAGGCCAGTTGGCAATGGGCTGGCCGCTCTCCAGCGTGGCATGTGGGACCATGCCCAACACGCGGGTGCGCATCTCGTGGTCGAAACCGTTCATCACCGACAGCACCACGATCATCACCACCACGCCCAGGGCGAGGCCGATCATCGAGGTCAGGGAAATGAACGAGACGAAGTGATTGCGACGTTTGGCACGGGTATAACGCGTGCCGATGAATGCGAAAAGAGGTCTGAACATGTCGGGGCTTGTTCGGATGAAAGGGAACGTCCTTGTGGCGAGGCGCCTACGGCGGCTTTACACTCGGACCACCGCCGCCACCTTGGGTTCGCCATGACGACATTAGACGAAGAAGATCGCCGCGAATACTACCGCATCGAAGATCGGATCGCACTTCAAATCAGCCCCTTGAGCGCGGCCGAAGCCCTTGACCCAGAAGTGTTGCAGGATGATTCGCCATTGTTCAGCCTGCTCAGCGAGCTGCACCTGGCCGACTTTGAATCCCAGCACTTGCTGCGCCAACTCAGCGACAAGGACCGCACGCTCGCCGCCTTTCTCAAGGTCCAGAACAAACGCCTTGACCTGCTCAGCGCCGTGGTCGCGCAGAGCCTCCTCGGCGAGATCGGCCAACCCCAGCCGGTGATCATCTCCGAGGGCAGCCTCGACTGCATCCAGCCCCAGCCAATCGCCCCCGGCACCCGGGTGAAGGTAAAACTGGTTCTGATGCCCCGCGCCCATGGCTTGCTGCTGCGTGGCAAAGTTACCCGCTGCGGCCCACGCCCGGACGGCACCCATGAAATAGTTACCGAATTCACCGACATGACCGACGCCCAACGGCAACTGCTGGCGCGCTATATCCTGCAGCGCCAGCAACAACAACGGCGCCAGCAGCTGGAACTGAACGACCCCGCCTCCTGAGCCAATATTTCTCTGATTTGAAGGAACGAACGTGACCCTGATCTACGGCCATCGCGGCGCCAAGGGCGAAGCACCCGAAAACACCCTGAAGAGCTTTCAGCAATGCCTGGCCCATGGCGTAACACGCTGCGAGCTGGACCTGCACCTGTCGGCCGACAACGAGCTGATGGTGATCCACGACTCTACTCTCAAACGCACCACTGGCCGACGCGGCAAAGTAGTCGAGCACCCGGCCGCCGACCTGATCAAGATCGATGCCCGCAAAGGCGGCCCGGGCCATGTACAGCCCTGCCCCATCCCGAAACTGGAAGAACTGTTCGAAAAATGCCCGTTCGAGCACTGGCAACTGGAAGTGAAAAGCGCCTCGCGCACGCGCGCCGCCACCACCGTGCTGGCGATCCGCGAGCTGGCCCAGCAGTATGGCCTGCTGGACAAGGTAACCATCACCTCCAGCTCACGCGAAGTGTTGGGTGCCGCCCAGGAACTGGTGCCGGACGTGAAACGCGGTCTGGTAGCCGAGTACGCCTGGCTCGACCCCTTGAAGGTGGCACAGAACTATGGCTGCGAGCTGCTGGCATTGAACTGGACACTGTGCACCCCCGAGCGCCTGCTGAAAGCACAGGGCCAGGGTTTGCACGTGTCAGTGTGGACAGTCAACGAACCGGCACTGATGCGCCGGCTAGCTGATTTTGGCGTGGACAGCCTGATTACAGACTTTCCCGGTTTGGCCAAGACCACCCTCGGGTAGGGTTGAAATCGGTCTCTCCGACCGGCTCAGGCCACCGGTCGGAGCCGCTCAAAAAAGCCGGTTCAGGCCGTCGTAGGCAGCTACCCGATAGGCTTCGGCCATGGTCGGGTAGTTGAACGTGGTGTTGACGAAGTACTTCAGGTTGTTGTGCTCACCCGGCTGGTTCATGATCGCCTGGCCGATGTGAACGATCTCCGAAGCCTGGTAGCCGAAGCAGTGCACGCCAAGGATTTCCAGGGTTTCGCGGTGGAACAGGATCTTCAGCATGCCCTGCGGCTCGCCGGCGATCTGTGCACGCGCCATGCCCTTGAAGAAGGCCTTGCCCACTTCATACGGCACCTTGGCCTGGGTCAGCTCCTGCTCGTTCTTGCCGATCGAGCTGATCTCCGGAATGGTGTAGATGCCGGTCGGCACGTCATTGACGAAGCGCCAGCTGCCATTGTCGACGATGCTGCCAGCAGCCGAGCGGCCCTGGTCATGGGCGGCACTGGCCAGGCTTGGCCAGCCGATCACGTCACCGGCGCCGTAGATGTTCGGCACAGTGGTGCGGTAAGCCTCGTCGACTTCGATCTGGCCACGGCTGTTAACCTTGATGCCGATGTTTTCCAGGCCCAGCTTGTCGGTGTTACCGGTACGGCCGTTGCACCACAGCAAGGCGTCGGCCTTGATCTTCTTGCCCGACTTCAGGTGCAGGATCACCCCGTTGTCCAGGCCTTCGACGCGCTCGTACTCTTCGTTGTGGCGCACGGTGATGTTGTTGTTGCTGAAGTGGTAGCTCAGCGCCTGGGAAATTTCCGAGTCGAGGAAGCTCAGCAGCTGGCCACGGTTGTCGACCAGCTCCACCAATACACCCAGGCCGCTGAAGATCGAGGCGTATTCACAACCGATCACGCCAGCACCGTACACGATCAGCTTGCGCGGGGTGTGGCTGAGGCTGAGGATGGTGTCGCTGTCGTAGACGCGCGGGTGGTGGAAGTCGATGTCGGCCGGGCGGTACGGGCGCGAACCGGTAGCGATGATAATGTGCTTGGCGTTGAGCTTTTCGACCACACCGTTCGGGCACACCACTTCGACGGTCTGCTCGTCGGCGAAGCTGCCGGTGCCGAAGAACACGTCAACCCGGTTACGAGCGTAGTAGCCGGTGCGCGAGGCCACCTGCTTGGCGATGACCTTCTCGGCGCTTTTCAGCACATCCGGGAACGAGAACCAGCGCGGCTCACCGATGGCACGGAACATCGTGTTGGTGTTGAACTGCATGATCTGCCGCACCGAGTGACGCAGTGCCTTGGACGGGATGGTACCCAGGTGCGTGCAGTTGCCACCGACCTGGCGACGGTCATCAACCATCGCTACCTTGCGCCCTGCTTTGGCGGCGTTCATTGCCGCGCCCTCACCGGCCGGGCCGGAACCCAGCACCACTACGTCGTAGTTGTAGACAGCCATGCGTACTCCTTCAGAACTGGCCCGCAAGCCACGGTCGCTCGCGGGGCGCGATCATGCCGCCGGGGCGTCATGAGAAAATTCGGGTGCAGTCTAATCAAGCGTGAACGCCGCGCACATTAACCCTTGGTCGCGTCGTAGGCCAATTTTGCCCGCACTACATATGGTTCACCCATTCCCTGGCGGCGATCATCCCTGCTTGTGCTTTCACTCGCCTTTCATTGCCCGTTCGAACGCGGGCGTAGCTCGGGAGACGAAGCCACCCTCGGCCCGAGTCACCAATACCGCGGCCAGGCCATGCGCCACGGCAAAATCCCAGCCACGTGCCGGGCCGAGGATCAGCAGCAGCGTCGAATAGCCATCGGCCTGCAGGGCCGAGGCGTCCAGCACGGTGACCGCAGCCAGGTCGTGCTGTACCGGGCGCCCGAGGCGGGCATCGAAGGTGTGCGAATAGCGCCGGCCATTCTCCTCGAAATAGTGCCGATAGTCACCCGAGGTTGATACTGAAAGGCCATTGACCGGGATGATCTGGCGGGCGATCTGGCGATCTTCGCGGGGCAGCTCCAGGGCGATACGCCAGGGGCTGCCATCGGGCTTGCGGCCAACGGCCTTGAGCTCGCCAGTGGCCTCGGCGACAAAACTGGCCACCCCCATGGCCTGCAGGCGTGCGGCGATCAGGTCGACGGCATGGCCGGCGGCGATGCTGTTGAAATCGAGCTGCACTGGGGCGTCCTTGCACAGGGCCTGGCCGTCGATGTGCAGGTGCTGGTAGCCGACGCGCTGACGCACCCCGGCCAAGGCCTGCGGATCGGGCACCTGCTCGTGGCGGGCCTGGGGGCCAAAGCCCCACAGGTCGAGCAATGGTTCGACGGTGAGGTCGAAGGCGCCGTCGCTCTGTTCGGCCAAGTGCTGGCCGAGACTGACCAGTTCAAGCATATCGGCCGGCAGGGCCAGGCACTGGTTGGCGGGCAACCGGTTGAAACGGCTCACGGTGGAGTCGCCGCGGTAGGTCGAGTAGTGCTGGTCGATGTCGTGCAGGATGGTTTCGATCGCTGCCTGCACTTGCGCTGGCGCCGGGCCGCCGGGCTCGCGCACGTACTGGATGCTGTAGCTGCTGCCCATGGTCGGGCCGCCCAGGCGCTCCAGGGTCGGGCCCTGGTTGCAGGCGGTGAGCAGCATGAGGATAAGCAGGAGAGCCGTGCGCAAGATTCGGGTACTCGATTGCCTGTGCCGGCGATGAGGCCAGTACAGACACAGTTAATGCCCGATCAGTTCATCAGGCAAAAAAAACGGGAACCCGAAGGTTCCCGTTTTTTCATTGCCTTACAAGCGAATCAGTGTGGAAACGCTGGCGGGTTCACACCGGCCATGTCTTCCATCACGCGAACCACCTGGCAGCTGTAACCGAATTCGTTGTCGTACCAGACGTACAGAACAACGCGGTTGTCGTTGGCGATGGTCGCTTCAGCGTCAACCACACCGGCGTGGCGCGAGCCGACGAAGTCGGTCGAAACCACTTCCTGCGAAGCAACGTAGTCGATCTGCTTGTGCAGCTCCGAGTGCATCGCGGTCTGGCGCAGGTACTCGTTGATTTCGTCGCGAGTGGTGGCCTTTTCCAGGTTCAGGTTCAGGATGGCCATCGAAACGTTCGGCGTCGGCACGCGAATGGCGTTGCCGGTCAGCTTGCCCTTCAGCACTGGCAGTGCCTTGGCGGCAGCGGTGGCGGCGCCGGTTTCGGTGATTACCATGTTCAGCGGCGCGGCACGGCCACGGCGGCTGCCCTTGTGGAAGTTGTCGATCAGGTTCTGGTCGTTGGTGAACGAGTGAACGGTTTCGACGTGGCCGTTGACGATGCCGTACTTGTCGTTGATGGCCTTGAGCACCGGCACGATGGCGTTGGTGGTGCAGGAAGCCGCCGAGATGATCTTGTCATCGGCAGCGATGTCACCGTGGTTGATGCCGTGCACGATGTTCTTCAGCGCGCCCTTGCCAGGTGCGGTGAGGATCACGCGGGCAGCGCCTGGGCAGGCCAGGTGCTGGCCCAGGCCGTCGGCGTCACGCCATACGCCGGTGTTGTCGACGATCAGCGCGTTGTCGATGCCGTACTGGGTGTAGTCGACTTCGCTCGGGCTCTTGGCGTAGATAACCTGGATCAGGTTGCCGTTGGCGGTGATGGTGTTGTTGGCTTCGTCGATGGTGATGGTGCCATCGAACGGGCCGTGCACCGAGTCACGGCGCAGCAGGCTGGCACGCTTGACCAGGTCGTTCTCGGCGCCTTTGCGCACGACGATGGCGCGCAGGCGCAGGCCGTCGCCACCACCGGTCTTCTCGATCAGGATGCGCGCCAGCAGGCGGCCGATACGGCCGAAGCCGTACAGTACAACGTCGGTGCCTTTGCGCGCCGAAGCGTTCTGCTGGCCAACCACTTCGGCCAGCTCTTCACGGACGAACTGCTCGGCAGTGCGGCCATTGCCTTCCTGCTTGAACTTGTTGGCCAGCTTGCCCAGGTCGACCGAAGCGGCGCCCAGTTTCAGCTCGCTCATGGCCTTGAGCAGGGGGAATGTCTCGTGGACGGACAGTTCGGTTTCGTCGGCTTGACGATGACGCGCAAAGCGGTGCGCCTTGAGGATCGAGATAACCGAACGGTTGATCAGGCTACGGCCATAAATCGAGCTCACCACGTTGTTGTTGCGGTAGAGCTGACCGATAAGCGGGATCATCGCTTCAGCCAGGGCTTCACGATCGATCCACTCACCAAGACACTGGTCGGGCTTCTGAGTCACGGGAACCTTCCACATGTAGGGACAGAAAAAAGGGGCTACATTATGACGCCCCAACGCGGAACCGGCAATGAGCGCCTGTCGCAGTGACGCAAGCCAGCGTTCATGCCCTTTCGAGCCTGACAGCCGGCACCGTCACCGGTACAATCGGTCTCTTTGCCGCAACGCTTGGAGTGCAATCTCCCGTGTCAGTTCTGCGCCTACCGCAAATGTCGGCCACGGCCGGCAAACAAACCTGGGGCAACCTGCCCGGTGCCGCCCTCAGCCTTGCCATCGCCGAGGCCGCCAGCAGCGCTGGCCGCTTCACCCTGCTGCTGACGGCCGACAGCCAGGCCGCCGACCGTCTGGAGCAGGAGCTGCGCTTCTTCGCCCCAGACCTGCCGGTGCTGCCGTTCCCCGATTGGGAAACGCTGCCTTACGACCTGTTCTCGCCGCACCAGGACATCATCTCGCAGCGCATCGCCAGCCTTTACCGCCTGCCGGAGCTGAGCCACGGCATCCTCGTGGTGCCGGTCACCACCGCCCTGCACCGCCTGGCGCCCACGCGTTTCCTGCTGGGCAGCAGCCTGGTACTGGATGTGGGCCAGACCATCGACGTGGAGCAGATGCGCTTGCGCCTGGAGGCCAGCGGCTACCGTTGCGTCGACACCGTCTACGAGCATGGCGAGTTCGCCGTACGCGGCGCGCTGATCGACCTCTTCCCGATGGGCAGCAAGCTGCCCTACCGCATCGACCTGTTCGATGACGAGATCGAGACGCTGCGCACCTTCGACCCCGAGACCCAGCGTTCGATAGACAAGGTGGATTCGGTGCGCCTGCTGCCGGCGCGCGAATTTCCGATGCAGAAAGAAGAAGTCACCCGCTTCAAGGCGCGCTTTCGCGAGCGCTTCGACGTCGACTTCCGCCGCAGCGCGATCTTCCAGGACCTGGCCAGCGGCATCATCCCCGCCGGCATCGAGTACTACCTGCCGCTGTTCTTCGAAGAAACCTCGACCCTGTTCGACTACCTGCCGGCCGACACCCAGGTGTTCTCGCTGCCCGGTGTGGAGCAAGCCGCCGAACATTTCTGGAATGACGTGCGCGGGCGTTATGAGGACCGTCGCGGCGACCTGAGCCGGCCGCTGCTGCCACCGGCCGAGCTGTTCCTGCCGGTAGAAGACTGCTTCGCCCAGCTCAAGCAATGGCCACGGGTGGTGGTCAGCAGCGAAGACCTCGACCCGGGTGTTGGCCGCGAGCGCTTCCCGGCGCGCGCCCTGCCCAACCTGGCGATCGAGGCCAAGGCCAACCAACCCCTGGCCGAGCTGGCCAATTTCCTCGACCAGTTCCCCGGCCGCGTGCTGTTTACCGCCGAATCGGCGGGCCGCCGCGAAGTGCTGCTGGAGCTGCTCGAACGGCTGAAACTGCGCCCGCAAACCGTCGACGGCTGGGCCGACTTCATTACCGGCGCCGAACGCCTGGCCATTACCATCGCCCCGCTGGACGACGGCCTGCTGCTGGATGACCCGGCCATTGCCCTGGTCGCCGAAAGCCCATTGTTCGGCCAGCGGGTGATGCAGCGCCGGCGCCGTGACAAACGTGGCGAAACCGCCAACGACGCGGTCATCAAGAACCTCACCGAACTGCGCGAAGGCGCGCCGGTGGTGCACATTGACCATGGCGTGGGCCGCTACCTGGGCCTGGCCACCCTGGAAATCGACGGCCAGGCCGCCGAATTCCTCACCCTGGAATACGCCGAGAACGCCAAGTTGTACGTGCCGGTGGCCAACCTGCACCTGATCGCCCGCTACACCGGCAGCGACGATGCCCTGGCACCGCTGCACAGGCTGGGCTCGGAGGCCTGGCAGAAGGCCAAGCGCAAGGCCGCCGAACAGGTGCGCGACGTGGCGGCCGAACTGCTCGACATCTATGCCCGCCGCGCCGCACGCAAAGGCTATGCGTTTGCCGACCCGTCCGCCGACTACGCCACCTTCAGCGCCGGCTTCCCGTTCGAGGAAACCCCCGACCAGCAAGCCGCCATCGAAGCGGTGCGCGCCGACATGCTGGCGCCCAAGCCGATGGACCGCCTGGTGTGCGGCGACGTTGGCTTCGGCAAGACCGAAGTGGCCATGCGCGCGGCGTTCATCGCCGTGCACAGCGGCCGCCAGGTGGCGGTACTGGTGCCCACCACCCTGCTCGCCCAGCAGCACTACAACAGCTTCCGCGACCGCTTTGCCGACTGGCCGGTGACCGTGGAAGTGATGAGCCGCTTCAAGTCGGCCAAGGAAGTGGCCGCCGCTGCCGCCGAGCTGGCCGAAGGCAAGATCGACATCCTCATCGGCACCCACAAGCTGCTGCAGGACGATGTGCGCTTCAAGGACCTGGGCCTGGCCATCATCGACGAAGAGCACCGCTTTGGCGTGCGCCAGAAGGAACAGCTCAAGGCCCTGCGCAGCGAGGTGGACATCCTGACCCTCACCGCCACGCCTATTCCGCGCACGCTGAACATGGCGGTAGCGGGCATGCGCGACCTGTCGATCATCGCCACGCCGCCAGCGCGCCGCCTGTCGGTGCGCACCTTCGTCATGGAGCAGAACAAGAGCACGGTCAAGGAAGCGCTGCTGCGCGAACTGCTGCGCGGTGGCCAAGTGTACTACCTGCACAACGATGTGAAAACCATCGAGAAATGCGCCGCCGACCTCGCCGAACTGGTACCCGAGGCGCGTATCGGCATCGGCCACGGGCAGATGCGCGAGCGCGAGCTGGAACAAGTGATGAGCGACTTCTACCACAAGCGCTTCAACGTGCTGGTGGCCTCGACCATCATCGAAACCGGTATCGACGTGCCCAGCGCCAACACCATCGTCATCGAGCGCGCCGACAAGTTCGGCCTGGCCCAGCTGCACCAGCTGCGCGGCCGGGTTGGCCGTAGCCACCACCAGGCCTACGCCTACCTGCTCACACCTACCCGGCAGAAGGTCAGCGCCGACGCCGAAAAACGCCTGGAGGCGATCGCCAACACCCAGGACCTGGGCGCGGGCTTTGTGCTGGCCACCAACGACCTGGAAATCCGCGGTGCCGGCGAGCTGCTGGGCGAAGGCCAGAGCGGGCAAATCCAGGCGGTGGGCTTCACCCTGTACATGGAAATGCTCGAACGCGCGGTCAAGGCGATCCGCAAGGGTACCCAGCCGAACCTTGAGCAGCCGCTGGGCGGCGGCCCCGAGATCAACCTGCGCCTGCCGGCGCTGATCCCCGAGGACTACCTGCCCGACGTGCATGCGCGGCTGATCCTGTACAAGCGCATTGCCTCGGCCGCCGACGAAGAAGGCCTGAAGGACCTGCAGGTCGAAATGATCGACCGCTTCGGCCTGTTGCCGGAGCCGACCAAGAACCTGATGCGCCTGACCTCGCTCAAACTGCACGCGGAAAAGCTCGGCATCAAGAAAGTCGACGCTGGCCCTAACGGCGGCAAGCTTGAGTTCGAGGGCGAAACCCCGGTCGACCCGCTGACCCTGATCAAGCTGATCCAGGGCCAGCCCAAACGCTACAAGTTCGAAGGCGCTACCCAGTTCCGCTTCCTGGTGCCGATGGAACGCCCCGACGAACGCTTCAATACCCTGGAGGCGCTGTTCGAGCGCCTGACCCCACAGCCTGCCTAAGGAAGACCCATGCGTGCCATCCGTTGCCTGACCCTGCTGCTGGCGCTGTTTGCGCCAGCCGCCTTCGCTGAAGGCCTGTATCAGGTAGAAATGATCCTGGTGCGGCAGAACAGCGTGCCTGCCTTCACCAGCCCGTTCGCCCCAGAAGACTGGAGCGCCGGCGCCCCGCGCCTGGACAAAGACGCCGAGCGCCGCCCGGCGCTGGACGACGAGGCCACCCGCCTGGAGGCCACCGCCGACTACACCGTATTGATGCACAAGGCCTGGCAGCAGCAAGTGGGCAGCGAACCCAGCCGCATTGCTCTGGGGGAAGGCACCGAGCAGTTCGGCCACTTCCCCATCGAAGGCAACCTGAGCATCGCCGAAGGCCGCTTTATCGCAGTCGAGGCCAACTTCTGGGTCAACCAGCTGGACGGCAACGGCAGCGTGCTGCAAAGCGAGCAGTTCAAGCAGAGCAACAGCAACGTCAAGGGCGGCCAGCTGACCTTCCTCGACGGCGGGCATCTGGCCGTGCTGCTGAAGGTGACGCCGCCGGGTACGCCGAAAATGCCGGTGATGGACCCGGAGATGATGGAGCAGTAAACGGATGAAGCAAGATGCCGCCGAGTTGGTCAATGCATACCCGAACTGGACCCAATCGTTCAGCAAGGAAACCCTGCAACGCGGTGAACGCTATGCCGAGGAAGGCCGGGTCGAACTGGAGGGTATTTACGACCAGATGATTACGGCCAGCTGCCAGGGGAGCGGCGACAACACCTACCAACAATCCATTGACCTGCACATAGCGGGCGGCCGGTGCCATGTACAGGGTGAGTGCGATTGCCCGGTACGGCAGAACTGCAAGCATTGCGCCGCTGTGCTGTTCAGCATAAGCGATCCTTACTCGGGCAATCAGGACCCGCAACCCACCCCAGGCACCTTGCCTGCCGAGCTGCAACACTGGTTGAGCGGCCTGGAGCAGGCGCCGCCCAAAGCCGTCGCAACTGACGACAAGCGCGGGCGCATGGTGTGCTATCAGCTGCAACTGACCGATGACGCCGGCTGCTCGTTGCTGGTCCGCAAGGGCACGCGCAGTGAAGACGGCATCCGCTTCAGCCGGGTTCAGTCACTTTACGATTTTCTCTATGAGCCACCGCGCTTCGTAACCGAAGAAGATACCCGCATTCTGCGCTTGCTTTCGGCCCTGAATCAGGGTGGCGCTCAGGATCGCGGCTACAAACTCAAGGGCCTGGAAGGTGGCGAGCTGTTCCAGCGCGCCCTTGAAACCGGGCGCATGTTCTTTGATATCGGCTTGCCGCTGCTGCGCGAAGGCCCAGTGCGCCATGCCGAGTTTCGCTGGGTACGCCTGGAAAACGGCAACTACCGGGGGCTTTGGCACAGCGGCGAAGAACTGCTGCGCTGCGTCATCCCACTGCTGCCGTTGTACTACTTCGATGTGCTGACGAGCGAAGTGGGCAAGGTCGAACACAGCCTTGACCCGCACGTTGCCGTGCAGCTGACTATCGCCCCCGATGTTCCGGAACATCTGGTCGTACCCCTCAGCCACAAGCTCAATGCCCTTAGCCACAAGGTACCGACGCCAACGCCCGTGCAAGAGCAATTGCTCGAGAATATCCAGCCAAAGGCCCTGCTTGCCCTTGGCAGCCTCGAATACACCGCCTACATGCCGAAAACCGGACGCATGCAACGGCAAATGCAACACCGCGCCGCATTGGCGTTCGATTATGACGGCCTGCAAGCCAGCGCCGGCGATGACAAGCCACTGACTCGGCTGACGGGCAGTACCAGCCAGCGCATTCGACGCCAGCCCCAGGCTGAACAAGCGCTGCGCAAGATGCTGCGCGACTTCGGCTTCAAGCCTGCCACCCGGCAGAGCAAGGCTTTGCCCGACAGCGCCGGGGAGATGTACCAGTTACCCGACGACGAAGCCTGGCTGCGCTTCGCCCGCGAAGGCCTGCCACGCTTGCGCGAGGCTGGATGGGAGATCGACATCCACCGCGACTTCGCCTTCAACCTGCAAGAGGTGGACGACTGGTACGCGACCATCGACGAAGCGCCCGGCCATGAGTGGTTCGACCTGGAACTGGGTATCGTGGTCGACGGCCAGCGCCACAGCCTGCTGCCGATCGTGCTGCAACTGCTGCGCAGCAACCCGGAGCTGCTGCGCCCCAGCGAGCTGGCCCGGCGCAGTGACGACGAACACCTGCTGATCGACCTCAACCGCGGCCGCCTGGACGCCCCGGCTTTGCGCGTCGCCCTGCCCTACGGCCGGATCAAGGCGGTAATGGGCACTCTGGGCGAGCTGTACCTGCACGAAGACGCCGCAGGCCCGGCCCTGCGCATGGAGCGCGCCGATGCCGCGCGCCTGAACGAAATCGAAGGCCTGCCGCTGCACTGGGAAGGTGGCGAGCACGTACGCGACCTGGGCCGCCGCCTGCGCGACGCCCGTGACATGCAGGTAGCACCACCCACCGGGCTACAGGCCAGCCTGCGCCCTTATCAGCAGCAGGGCCTGAACTGGCTGCAAGCGCTGCGCGAGATGGGCACCGGCGGCATCCTCGGCGACGACATGGGCCTGGGCAAGACCCTGCAGGCCTTGGCCCACCTGCTGCTGGAGAAAGAGTCCGGGCGCCTTGGCACACCAGCCCTGGCGGTGATGCCTACCAGCCTGATACCCAACTGGCTGGACGAAGCCCAGCGCTTTGCCCCCAACCTGCGTGTGCTGGCACTGCACGGGCCGGGGCGCAGCAAACATTTTGCCAAGCTGCACGAATACGACCTGGTCCTGACCACCTACGCCTTGATACCGCGCGACCTCGAACACCTGCGTGCCCAGGCCTGGCACGTGCTGGTCCTGGACGAGGCGCAGAACATCAAGAGCAGCACCAGCAAGGCCGCCCTCGCTGTCTGCGAGCTGCAAGCCACCCAGCGCGTGTGCCTGACCGGCACGCCGATGGAGAACAACCTGGGCGAGCTGTGGTCGATCTTCCACTTCCTCATGCCTGGCTGGCTGGGTGACCTGAAGCGCTTCAACCAGGATTACCGCACACCGATCGAGCGCCACGGCGACAGCGAGCGACTGGCCCACCTGGTCACACGCATCCGCCCGTTCCTGCTGCGCCGCACCAAGGAACAAGTGGCCACCGAGCTGCCGGCCAAGACCGAGATGGTGCACTGGGTCGAGCTCAGCGACGCCCAGCGCGACACCTACGAGGCGGTGCGGGTGGCCATGGACCAGAAAGTCCGCGACGAAATCGCCCGTAACGGTGCTGCGCGCAGCCAGATCGTGATCCTCGACGCCCTGCTCAAGCTGCGCCAGGTGTGCTGCGACTTGCGCCTGGTCAAAGGCGTGGAAAGCAAAGGCAACCAGGCTGACAAAGGCAAGCTGGGCGCGCTGCTGGAAATGCTTGAAGAGTTGCTTAGCGAAGGGCGCCGGGTGCTGCTGTTTTCGCAGTTCACCTCGATGCTGGCGTTGATCGAGCAGGAGCTGGGAAAGCGCAAGATCCGCTACAGCCTGCTGACCGGCGACACCCGCGACCGGCGTACGCCAGTGCAGCAGTTCCAGCAGGGTGACAGCGAAGTGTTCCTGATCAGCCTCAAGGCCGGTGGCGTGGGCTTGAACCTGACGGCTGCGGACACGGTGATTCACTTCGACCCGTGGTGGAACCCGGCCAGTGAAAACCAGGCTACTGACCGCGCTTATCGTATTGGTCAGGACAAGCCGGTGTTTGTGTTCAAGCTGATTACCCGGGGGACGGTGGAGGAGAAGATCCAGCTGTTGCAGCAGGAGAAGGCGGCGCTGGCGGCGAGCTTGCTGGATGGCGGGCAGGCTGGGCAGTGGCGGCTTGGGGATGAAGAGATCGAGGCACTGTTTGCGCCGCTGCCTGGGAAGCGTGGGCGGTGATTGTTTCGGGGTGCATGACTTAAGGGGTTTGTCGATTGTGAGATCGAGCGCCGCAGATGTTCGCCGAAACATTTTCAGCGCCTATTAAATCGAGCGCCGCCCGCGCGGCGCTTCGCGGCTAAAGCCGCTCCTACGTTTGTTTCTGGCCAATTATTCCTGTGGGATTCGCGCGCGAACGCCTTGGCGCACACCTCGATATCGCGTCGTACAAACAAGGCGGTCGCGCGCGCCTGGCACAGGATAGACTGGCCCGAAACAAACGTAGGAGCGGCTTTAGCCGCGAAGCGCCGCGCGGGCGGCGCTCGATTTAATAGGCGCTGAAAATGTTTCGGTGAACACCTGGCGGCGCTCGATCTCACAGGCGACATAAACCTCAAGACAGACACAACCAGGTCAATCGACCAACTGCGCCTCTTTCAACGCCCCCAACGCCTCCAACCACCGCGGCTGCTGGCGATAATCGGTCCGCGCAAAGCCCTGCCCACGCATCCGCGCAATCCGCGGCGACGGCTTGACCTTCATCCGCTGCGCCGCACTCAGCGCCAGCTCCGCCGCCGCCCGGTCATTGCACACCAGGCCCATGTCACAGCCCGCACTCAACGCCGCCTCGATACGACTGGCCGCATCACCCACCACATGCGCACCGGCCATCGACAGGTCATCACTGAAAATCACCCCGTCAAAGCCCAGCTCACCACGCAAAATATCCTGCAGCCAACGCCGCGAGAAACCGGCCGGCTGGTTGTCGACCTGCGGGTAGATGACATGCGCCGGCATCACCGCCGCCAGTTGCCCGCTCAGTCGGCTGAACGGCACCAGGTCGGCCTGGCGTAATTGCTCAAGGCTGCGCTCATCGGTGGGGATGGCCACATGCGAGTCGGCCTCGGCCCAGCCATGCCCCGGGAAGTGCTTGCCACAGGCAGCCATGCCCGCCGCATTCATGCCGCGGATGAACGCCCCGGCCAGCTGCGTCGCACGCAGCGGGTCACCCTCGAAGGCGCGGCTGCCCACCACCGCGCTACGCTGGTGATCCAGGTCGAGTACCGGGGCAAAGCTCAGGTCCAGGCCAACCGCCAGCACTTCGGTCGCCATCAGCCAGCCGCACTGCTCGGCCAGGTATTCGGCGTTGTCGTTGTCAGCCAGCGCACGCATGGCCGGCAGGCGCACAAAGCCTTGGCGCAGGCGCTGCACGCGGCCACCCTCCTGGTCCACCGCCAGAATCAGTTCGGGGCGGATGGCGCGAATCGACGCACACAGCTCACGCACCTGGCGCGGGCTGTCGATGTTGCGGGCAAAAATGATCAGGCCAGCCACTTCGGGCTGGCGCAGCAGGTGACGGTCTTCGGCGGTCAGCCATTTACCGGCGATATCCACCATCAGGGAGCCTTGCAGGCTGACGGTCATGGGTAATCCTTCATTGAAGACTGAGAAAAGCCCACTGGGGGCAGGCGGCCTGTTCGATGCGCACCGGGCAATGTGCCGGCACCTGCTCGAACAAGCTCAGCAAGTCGGTGTTGCGCAGGCGAATGCAGCCATGGGACAACGCCACGCCCATGGGTTCCGTATCCGGCGTGCCGTGCAGGTAGATATAGCGGCGAAAGGTGTCGACCGCACCCAGGCGATTGACACCCGGCTCGCAACCACTGAGCCAGAGGATGCGGGTAAGGATCCAGTCCCGGCCAGGATGTTGCGCATGCAGTTGCGGCGACCAGACTTCACCGGTCCAGCGCCGCCCGGCCAATACCGCATTCAAGGGCAGGCCGGCGCCGATCTTCGCCCGCACCTGATGCAGGCCGCGTGGCGTGCAGCCCGAGCCATTGCGCTCACCGGCCCCGTTACGCGCAGTGGACACCGGCAGGCGCACGCGCAGCTGGCCACGGGCGAAGCCGTACAGGCACTGGTCGGCAAGGGAAATGTGCAACAAATCGAGGTCGGGCATGGGCGCTAGCTTAGCCGAAGCGCCCTGCCCCGCCCAGCCTTCAGGCCTTGGCGGTGGTCGCGCTGGTCTTGCTGCGCGGGCGCAGCTGGGCGGTGGCCATGGCGTCGTCGGTAACACCACTGTCGGCGCGCATGCCCGCCGCCAGGAACGGCACCATCAGGCGCATCACCTGCTCGATGGAGGTGTTGATGCCAAAGTCGGTTTCGGCAATCGCCCGCAGGGCCTTGATACCGGACATGCTGAAGGCAGCAGCGCCGAGCATGAAGTGCACGCGCCAGAACAGCTCCAGTGGCGGGATACGTGGCGCGGCCTCGTTGACCAGCAGCATGTAGCGGCGGAACACCTTGCCGTACATGTCCTCCAGGTAACGCCGCAGGTGGCCCTGGCTTTGGCTGAAGGCCAGGCCCAGCAGGCGCATGAAGATCGACAGGTCGTTGTTGCTGCGCGGCTGCACGGCCAGTGCCTGCTCGACCAGCATTTCCAGCAGCTCTTCCAGGCTGGGCTTTTGCTCCGGCCTGGCCTGACGCCGCTCCAGTTCACGCTCGAGGCTGGCGCAGAACGGCCCGAGGAAGCGCGAGAATACCGCCTGGATCAGGGCCTTCTTGGAACCGAAGTGATAGTTGACCGCCGCCAGGTTGACCCCGGCCTTGCTGGTAATCAGCCGCAACGAGGTCTCGGCGAACCCCCTTTCCGCGAACAGCTGCTCGGCAGCATCGAGAATGCGTTCAACGGTTTCCGATTGGGCCATGACTACTCCGAGCACTCCGCCAGACAAACAGGTGTTTGAAACATACGTTTCAGCCCTGCTTCTGTCAAGGCTCGGTGACCGGGCGGTCGCCATTTAAAAGCGCCAAGCGGCCGGCTGCAAGCGCCATTGCGACTGTTTATTGCAGGTTTTGGCTTGCAGCGCATCCAGTACTGTATATAATCCCAGTCACTGTACAAAAAGACAGAGCGCTCACCCATGTTGAAACTGACGCCACGCCAAGCCGAAATTCTCGCGTTCATCAAGCGTTGCCTGGAAGACAACGGCTTCCCGCCGACGCGCGCCGAGATCGCTCAAGAGCTAGGCTTCAAGTCGCCCAACGCCGCCGAGGAGCATCTCAAGGCCCTCGCCCGCAAGGGTGCGATCGAGATGACCCCAGGCGCTTCCCGCGGCATCCGCATCCCCGGCCTGGAAGCCAAGGCCGAAGAAAGCGGCCTGCCGATCATCGGCCGGGTGGCTGCCGGTGCACCGATCCTTGCCGAGCAACACATCGAGCAATCCTGCAACATCAACCCTGCCTTCTTCCACCCTCAGGCCGACTACTTGCTGCGCGTACACGGCATGAGCATGAAGGACGTCGGCATCTTCGACGGCGACCTGTTGGCGGTACACACCTGCCGCGAAGCCCGCAACGGCCAGATCGTGGTCGCCCGCATCGGCGACGAAGTGACCGTCAAGCGCTTCAAGCGCGAAGGCAGCAAGGTCTGGCTGCTTGCCGAAAACCCCGAATTCGCCCCCATCGAAGTCGACCTGAACAAACAGGAACTGGTGATCGAGGGCTTGAGCGTCGGCGTCATTCGCCGCTGATCCAGGAGGCGTCATGCAGCAGTTCATTCACGCACCCGAGCAAGTCCAGTTGCCCCTGTTCGAAGCATTCCTCGCCCAGCCCGTACCAGCGGGTTTGAAAGCCAGCGAACTGGCCCGCAAGAGCCACCAGCCCGAGCTGTTCAGCGAACTGTCGCTGCGCGGCGCCCCCGGGCATTGCCAGAGCCTGCTGGCACCGGTGCTACGCGAATTGAGCGAAGAGGACGAGGCCCGCTGGCTGACCCTGATCGCCCCACCGTCAAGCCTGACCCAGGCCTGGCTACGCGATGCCGGGCTCAACCGTGAACGTATCCTGCTGCTGCAACCTCGCGGCAATCAAAGCCCGCTGCAACTGGCCTGCGAAGCCTTGCGCCTGGGCCGAAGCCACACAGTGGTCAGCTGGCTGGGCAGCGTCAACGCCAACATACGCCAGCAATTGCTGCGCGCTGCCAATGCCGGAAACGCACAAAGCCTGAACATCCGCCTCGGCTGATGTTCAGGCTTTGCCTGTCACTTCAAAAAGCCTGACGCCCTGCTGCATCATTAGTGCAGCACGCGCGGCCCTTCATCTTTCTCCAGCTCGCCATCCATCAGCCGACCGGCCATCTGCACGCCCACGCTGAGCATGGCTTTGGCCACTTCTACATGCTGACCCTGCAGGAATACCTTGGCGTCTTCCGAGAAATCCAGGGTTACCAGAGAGCCCTCATCCTCGGCGCGACGCAGTTCGATGCGGCCATCGGGCAACTCGACAATTTCCAGAAACGACGTAGACATAAATGGCAGTTCTCCGCGAAAGGCCAGTATTGTACCAGCCGTAGCGGCTATCAGCACTCACTCAACGCGTCGCGGAAACGTCTCACCAAGCCCTTGAGGTTGTTGCGCCAGCTCTCCAACTCGGCTCGCGACAGCGCAGGATGCTCGGGCTCATCGAGATTGACGGCCTGAATCAGCGGCTGGGTAACATCGGTTTTGGCAGTTTTCTTCGCGACAGGTGGTCGGAACAAATCGGCATAAGCACCGAGCATTTGCGCCAGCCAGGTTTCGCGCTGGCGGGCCAGCTCCAGCAGTTCAGCCACTTCCGGGATTGCGATGCCGTTCAGCGCGTCGTCGGCCAGGGCCTGCTCGACCGTGGCAACCACTGGTAGGCGGTAGAAGGCACCGATTTCATGGCACATGCCCAGCAGCGCGCCGTACAGATGGAACAGCGCCGACTCGCGCTCGGCCTGGACCAGGCCCTGGGCGTTCATGGCCTGGCTTTGCTCGGCCTTGGCCATGGACTCCAGGGCGAGGCCGGCGAAGAACAGTTTCTGGTTGGTGCGGGTGTAGGTTTCCTGGGCCATTTCTGGGCCCTCCCATGAGGCTGCGAGGCAAGTTCCTGCATCATAAATGATTGGGGCCGCTTTGCGGCCCTTCGCGGCGGTTCGGCGCCCCGATGAACCCGCTCCTACAAGGATCGCGTCGCCCTTGAATGCGGCGCAGGCCTTGTAGGAGCGGGTTCATCGGGGCGCCGAACCGCCGCGAAGGGCTGCGAAGCGGCCCCAATTACAGCACTGTCAGATCAGCGCTTGTCTTCAACCTTCCAAGCACCACCGTCGTAAAACGCCTTCCAGCCGGTCGGCTTGCCATCAACCTCGGACTGCACGTACTGCTCCTTGGTCTTGCGGCTGTAGCGGATCACTGCCGGGCGGCCATCCGGGTCTTTCTGCGGCGCATCGCACAGGAAGTGGTACTTCGGGTCGATCTCATGCTTGTGCGGCACGATCTCCATTACCAGTGGTGCGCGGGTTTCGCGGTTCTTGGGGAACTGGCTGGCCGCCAGGAACAGCCCCGAAGCGCCGTCACGCAACACGTAGGTGTCGTCGACCTTCTCGCACTTGAGCTCCGGCATGTCCACCTTGTCCATCTTCGGTGGCGCTGCTTCGCCGCTCTTGAGCAGCTTGCGGGTGTTCTTGCACGCCGGGTTGGTGCAACCGAAGAACTTGCCGAAACGGCCAGTCTTGAGCTGCATCTCGCTACCGCACTTGTCGCACTCCAGGCTCGGCCCTTCGTAGCCCTTGATACGATAGCTGCCTTCCTCGATCTCGTAGCCGGCGCAATCCGGGTTGTTACCGCAGATGTGCAGCTTATGCTTCTCGTCAAGCAGGTAGGCGTCCATCGCCGTGGCGCAGATTGGGCAGCGGTGCTTGCCCAACAGTACGCGGGACTCCGACTCACCCTCGTCATCCGCAGCAATCTCGTCGCCCGGCACCAGGTTGACGGTGGCCTTGCAGCGCTCTTTCGGCGGCAGGCTGTAGCCCGAGCAACCCAGGAACACGCCGGTGGAGGCGGTGCGGATCATCATCGGCCGGCCACATTCCTTGCACGGAATGTTGGTCATGGTCGGCTGGTTGGCGCGCATGCCGTCTTCGCTGGACTCGGCGGTCTGCAGCTTCTTGCTGAAGTCGCCGTAGAACTCGTCCAGCACGTTTTTCCAGTCACGCTCACCCTGGGCCACGTCGTCGAGGTTCTCTTCCATGCCCGCGGTGAAGCCGTAGTCCATCAGGTTGGAGAAGCTCTCGGACAGGCGCTCGGTGACGATGTCGCCCATCTTCTCGGAGTAGAAGCGGCGGTTGTGCAAGGTCACATAGCCACGGTCCTGGATGGTGGAAATGATCGCCGCATAGGTCGACGGGCGACCAATGCCGCGTTTTTCCATTTCCTTGACCAGGCTGGCTTCAGTGAAACGCGCCGGTGGCTTGGTGAAGTGCTGGCTCGGGTCGATCTGCAGCAGCTTCAGCGCTTCACCCTGAACCATCTCTGGCAGCACATCGTCTTCGCCAGGCTTGCTCTGCTGCGGCAGCACACGGGTGTAACCGTCAAACTTGAGGATACGGCCCTTGGCACGCAGCTCAAAGTCGCCAGCCGCCACGGTGACGCTGGTGGACAGGTACTGCGCCGGCGGCATCTGGCAGGCCAGGAACTGGCGCCAGATCAGCTCGTACAGGCGCTCGGCGTCGCGCTCCATGCCGCTGAGCTTGGTCGGGTGGGTATTCACGTCAGAAGGACGAATCGCTTCGTGCGCCTCCTGGGCGCCTTCCTTGCTGCCGTATACCAAAGGTGCTTCCGGCAGGTACTGCTTGCCGAACTCGCGCTCGATGTAGCTGCGCGCCATGTCCAGGGCGTCGGCCGACAGGTTGGTCGAGTCGGTACGCATGTAAGTGATGTAGCCGGCTTCGTACAAGCGCTGGGCCATCATCATGGTTTTCTTCACGCCGAAGCCCAGGCGGTTACTGGCCGCCTGCTGCAGGGTGGAGGTAATGAACGGCGCCGACGGCTTGCTGCTGGTCGGGCGGTCTTCGCGCTTGACCACGCTGTAGCTGGAAGCCTTGAGCTTTTCCAGCGCAGCCATGGCCTGGGCTTCGTTCAGCGGCTTGAAAGCCTCGCCCTTCTCGCGCGCCACCTCGAAACGCACCTTGGCGTTCTTGGCAGTACCGAGGTCGGCGTGAATTTCCCAGTACTCTTCCGGGATGAACGCGCGAATTTCACGCTCGCGCTCCACCACCAGCTTCACCGCCACCGACTGCACACGGCCGGCAGACAGGCCACGGGCGATCTTGGCCCACAGCAGCGGCGAAACCATGTAACCGACCACGCGGTCGAGGAAGCGCCGCGCCTGCTGGGCATTGACCCGGTCGATATCCAGCTCACCCGGCTGCGAAAAAGCTTCCTGGATGGCCTTCTTGGTAATTTCGTTGAACACCACGCGCTTGTAGCGGGTGTCGTCGCCGCCGATGGCCTCGCGCAGGTGCCAGGCAATGGCTTCCCCTTCGCGGTCCAAGTCGGTTGCGAGGTAGATGGTGTCGGCATCCTTGGCCAGGCGGCGCAGCTCTTCGATCACCTTTTCCTTGCCGGGCAGGATCTCGTACTTGGCCTTCCAGCCGTGGTCCGGGTCGACGCCCATGCGTGCCACCAGTTGGCGACGGGCCTTTTCTTTCGGCGAAAGGGCCGGAGCCTCACCCGCAGCCTTGCCCCGTTTGGCGGCTGGCTCTTTGCTCGCGCTGGCCGAACCGCTGGTGGGGAGGTCTCGGATATGGCCGATACTCGACTTCACCACGTACTGGTTGCCCAGATACTTGTTGATGGTCTTGGCCTTGGCCGGGGATTCCACAATGACCAGCGATTTGCCCATGGATCGGAGTATTCCTGAATCTGAAGATGAAAAACGCGTCAGGTGCCAGACGCGGCACCGCTATATATAGTGGCAAAAGTGTGAGGTCAAGCTCGAACGATCACTCGTGCGACTTGCCTAGCAACCCAGGCAGCCCCTCTTCAGCCTTGACCAAAGCAAAGCGTGGCACCTGCTCGCCGTCAACCTCGACGGACTCCTGGAACATCGAAAGGGGGCGTACCCAGAAGCTGTAATCACCATACAGGCATTGGTAGAACACCATCCACTCTTCGTTCTCGGAGTGCCGCGCAACACTGAAGACACGGTACTCAGGCCCTTTGTAATGCCGGTATACGCCTGGTTGTATCTGCATGCTGCACACCCTCTTGAATAAAACCTGAAAAAAACAAAACCGGGGCACAAGGCCCCGGCTGCTGTCCCGCTACGCGATCAGACGCGTTCAAAGACAGTGGTGATACCTTGGCCAAGGCCGACGCACATGGTCGCCACCCCCAGGGTACCGCCATTCTGCTTCATGACGTTGAGCAGGGTGCCGGAAATCCGTGCCCCGGAGCAACCGAACGGGTGGCCCAATGCAATGGCGCCGCCGTGCAGGTTAACCTTCTCATTCATCTTGTCGAGCACTTTCAAGTCTTTCAGCACCGGCAAGGCCTGTGCGGCAAAGGCTTCATTGAGCTCGATGAAGTCGATGTCGGCCATGGTCAAGCCGGCACGCTTGAGGGCTTTCTGGGTCGATGGCACTGGGCCGTAACCCATGATCGCCGGGTCGACACCGGCTACCGCCATGGAGCGGATGACCGCCAATGGCTGGATACCGAGGTCCATGGCACGCTGGCCGGACATGACGATCATGCACGAAGCGCCGTCGGTGATCTGCGACGAGGTACCGGCAGTGACGGTACCGCCTTTCGGGTTGAACGCCGGTTTGAGCGACGCCAGGCCTTCAAGGGTGGTTTCCGGGCGAATGGTTTCGTCGAAATCGAACACCTTCAGGAAGCCGTTCTCGTCATAGCCCTGCATCGGGATGATCTCGTCCTTGAACTTGCCTTCGACCGTGGCCTTGTGGGCCAACTGGTGCGAACGCAAGCCGAACAGGTCTTGCTGCTCACGGCTGATGCCGTGCATCTTGCCGAGCATTTCCGCAGTCAGGCCCATCATCCCGGAAGCCTTGGCGGCATGCAAGGACAGGTGCGGGTTAGGGTCGACGCCGTGCATCATGCTGACGTGGCCCATGTGCTCCACGCCACCCACCACGAACACATCGCCGTTACCGGTCATGATCGCCTGGGCGGCCGTGTGCAGCGCGCTCATCGACGAGCCGCACAGGCGGCTGACGGTCTGCGCCGCGGAGGTGTGCGGGATCTGGGTCATCAGCGAGGCCATGCGGGCGATGTTCCAGCCCTGCTCCAGGGTCTGGTTGACGCAGCCCCAGATCACGTCCTCGACTTCTTTCGGGTCGACCTTGCCGTTGCGTTCCAGCAGCTTGCTGATCAGGTGCGCCGACATGTCTTCGGCGCGGGTATTGCGGTGCATGCCACCCTTGGAGCGGCCCATTGGCGTGCGACCGAAGTCGACAATCACCACGTCTCTTGGATTCAGGCTCATATCAAATCTCTCGCTCTAGCTCGTTGACCGCTCAGTTGAAGAAGCGCTGGCCGTTCTTGGCCATTTCACGCAGCTTGGCGGTCGGGTGGTACAGCGGCCCCAGGTCGGCGTACTGATCAGCCAGGGCAACGAATTCGGCGACACCGATCGAGTCGATGTAACGCAGTGCACCACCGCGGAAAGGAGGGAAACCAATGCCGTACACCAGACCCATGTCGGCTTCGGCAGCGGTTTCGACGATGCCGTCTTCCAGGCAGCGCACGGTCTCCAGGCACAGCGGCACCATCATCCAGTTGATGATGTCTTCGTCGCTGACTTCACGCTGTTCGAAGACGATCGGCTTGAGCACGTCCAGTACGGTGGCGTCGAAGACTTTCTTCGGCTTGCCGCGCTTGTCGGTTTCGTAGGCGTAGAAGCCCTTGCCGTTCTTCTGGCCCAGGCGGTTGGCCTCGTACAGCGCGTCGACTGCCGAGCGACGCTCGTCCTTCATGCGCTCCGGGAAGCCTTCAGCCATCACGTCGCGGCCGTGGTGGCCGGTGTCGATCCCGACCACGTCCATCAGGTAGGCCGGGCCCATCGGCCAGCCGAACTTTTCCATGACCTTGTCGATACGCACGAAGTCGACACCGGCGCTGACCAGCTTGGCGAAACCGCCGAAGTACGGGAACAGCACGCGGTTGACCAAGAAGCCCGGGCAGTCGTTGACCACGATCGGGTTCTTGCCCATTTTCTTGGCGTAGGCCACGGTGGTGGCAACTGCCACTTCACTGGACTTCTCGCCACGGATCACTTCTACCAGCGGCATCATGTGCACCGGGTTGAAGAAGTGCATGCCGACGAAGTTTTCCGGGCGTTTCAGCGCCTTTGCCAGCAGGTTGATGGAGATGGTCGAGGTGTTGGAGGCGAGGATTGCATCGTCCTTCACCTGGCCTTCCACTTCGGCCAGCACAGCCTGCTTGACCTTCGGGTTCTCGACCACCGCTTCGACGACGATGTCGACATTGGCGAAATCGCCATAGGACAGGGTCGGGCGAATGGCGTTGAGTGCCTCGGCCATCTTGGCCGGGGTCAGGCGGCCCTTCTCGACGCGGTTGCCGAGCAGCTTGGAAGCTTCGTTCAGGCCCAGCTGGATGGCTTCCTCGCGGATGTCCTTCATCAGGATCGGGGTGCCCTTGACCGCCGACTGGTAGGCGATGCCGCCACCCATGATGCCGGCGCCGAGCACGGCGGCCTGCTTCACGTCGTGAGCGATTTCGTCATGAGCCTTGGCCTTGCGCTTGAGCTCCTGGTCGTTCAGGAACAGGCCAATCAGGCTTTCTGCGACCGAGGTCTTGGCCAGCTTGGCAAAGCCTGCAGCTTCGACTTCCAGAGCCTTGTCACGGCCGAAGTTGGCGGCCTTCTGGATGGTCTTGATGGCTTCGACCGGGGCTGGGTAGTTCGGGCCGGCCTGACCGGCGACGAAGCCCTTGGCGGTCTCGAAGGCCATCATCTGTTCGATGGCGTTGAGCTTGAGCTTTTCCAGCTTGGGCTGGCGCTTGGCCTTGTAGTCCAGCTCGCCGCTGATGGCGCGCTTGACCAGGTCAAGGGCACCGGCCATCAGCAGCTCAGGGGCGACCACGGCGTCGACGGCACCCACTTTCAGGGCGTCTTCGGCGCGGTTTTCCTTGCCGGCGGCAATCCACTCGATGGCGTTGTCCGAGCCGATCAGGCGCGGCAGGCGCACGGTACCGCCAAAGCCCGGATAGATACCCAGCTTGACTTCCGGCAGGCCGATCTTGGCCTCGGTGGACATGACCCGGTAGTCGGCGGCCAGGCACATTTCAAGGCCGCCGCCCAGGGCGATGCCATTGATGGCGGCGACGGTCGGCACTTCGAGGTCTTCGAAGGCGCTGAAGATGCGGTTGGCTTCCAGGTTGCCGGCGACCAGTTCGGCCTCGGGCAGCTTGAAGTTGTCGACGAACTCGGTGATGTCGGCGCCGACGATGAACACGTCCTTGCCACTGCTGACGATCACGCCCTTGACCGAGGTGTCGGCCTGGATGGCATCGACGGCCTGGCGCAGCTCGTTCAGGGTGAGGCGGTTGAACTTGTTGACGGACTCACCCTTGAGGTCGAATTTGAGCTCGACGATGCCACTTTCAAGAGCCTTAACCGTGATGGCTTTACCTTCGTAAATCATCAACTGATCTCCACGATATGGAAGCTGAACTGTACACGCCGATCGCTGCAGCAGAAGCAGGCCTAACTGCCCTGCCCCAGGCACACCCGTCAGCGCGCTAGTCGGAAGTATGGCTTGGCGTCATGACATACAAACGCTCAATTCATACGCCCGTTTGATTTGGGTGTGCACACATTCTCCGAAAAGATCGGCGTTGTCAAATGCTCACGAGCACGGTGAAAACGCGACTTTCCGGTCATTTTGTATCGTCTTGGTACAAAACATGATGACAGTGATCGCCGGGCATTCATGTCAGCGATTGACTATGGCGTAGGGGGATCGTTGCAGTTTTTGGTGTATGGCTTGGGGGTTGTGAGGGCATTGAGATCGAGCGCCGCCCGCGCGGCGCTTCGCAGCACAAGGCTGCTCCTACATCTGTTTCGGGCCAGTTATTCCTGTGCCAGGTGGGTGGCAGCCTTGGTGCATGGCGGAAGATAGATGAAAAGCAGCGTTCCCTTCGATACCGAATGGAACAAACAAAGCGGACAGCGGTGGCCTCACAGGCGTGACTGGCCCGAAACAGATGTAGGAGCAGCCTTGTGCTGCGAAGCGCCGCGCGGGCGGCGCTCGATCTCAAGAACACTGCAAATCCCCCGCCAGGCACCTCGCAGCCCCACCCTCGCCCGCCCCCAAAAAAATCCCCAAGCACATTACTGGCAACCGGCTACACTGCCACTTGCTTGAATGTATACCCGGCCTGCCTGGCCTTTTCTGCGACAGCAGAACGCAAAGCGGCGACTTGGCACCCCACCCCTTCAGGGGTATGCCAAGCCGCCGCTTTGTCGCTTACCGGTTTAGAAACCGCCGCATGTCCTTGTAGGAGCGGCCTTGTGTCGCGATCGGGCTGCGCAGCAGCCCCGGCAATTGCTGCATCTGCGCAAAAATCCCGGGGCTGCTGCGCAGCCCGATCGCGACACAAGGCCGCTCCTACAGGGACCGTGTAAAGGCGGAACTCAGGCCAAGGTTTCGAGGACATAGGCAACATCCTGCAACACAGCCGTATCACCGCGCTCGGTCCAGTACAGGGCGATCATCCGCGCATCGGCCTCGACCTTGTAAACGCTTGCTGGCAAACGCGCCAAGGCCTCGACAAAGCGCGGGTCTTCGCAGGGTTCACGCCACTGGTTCCACCACACCCCCGGGGTCACCTGCCAGAAGCTGAAGCTGTCCTCATGCCCGCGACGCCGGGCCCGGTGATACTGCGGACAAGGGCTTGGCGGCTCCTTTTCCAGCCAGTGCGGCCACTGCTGCGGCGCCAGCTGCATGGCCAGGCCCATGCGCCGTGCCTCCAGGCGCAGCTTCATCTGCTCGCTCTGCTTGCGCGAGCTGCGCAACCAGGAAAGCGGGCTGAGAATCAGCGCAAGGATTGACACCACCAGCAATACCGTCATATCAGTAGATCCCATAAAGCGTTGCAAATGAGCTGGTTAGCCATTTTTCACGGAAGACCCGCCCGAAAGCGACCATACTTCTTCTATCGCGATTGTCAGGAGTACCGCTCATGCAATACGAACATTTGTTGGTCGCCGTCGACCTGACCGAAGAATGCGACCCGGTGATCAAACGTGCCATGGCGCTGGCCGAACCGTCGAATGCCAAGGTGTCGCTGGTGCACATCGTCGAGCCGATGGCCATGGCCTTTGGCGGTGACGTGCCGATGGACCTGTCGCAACTGCAACAGCAGCAATTCGACCAGGCCAAGGAGCGCATGGAACGCCTGTTCAACAAGTACCCGGACATCCACCGCGGCGACTCGCACCTGACCTATGGCCAACCGCGCCAGGAAATCCACCAGCTGGCCAAGGACCAGAAGTGCGACCTGATCGTGGTCGGCAGCCATGGCCGCCATGGCCTGGCGTTGCTGCTTGGCTCCACGGCCAATGACGTGCTGCATGGCGCGCCGTGCGATGTGCTGGCGGTGCGGTTGCAGAAGAAGGAATGATTTAGCCTGTGCCGGCCTATTCGCGGGTAAACCCGCTCCTACAAGGGTATGCGATCCCTTGTAGGAGCGGGTTTACCCGCGAATAGGCCGGTTCAGGCTAACGCCAATCAGCCTTCCAGCTCAGCCCAGCGCTCTACCAGTGCATCCAGCTCGCCCTGCAGCTTCTCGATCCTGGCCAGCACTGCCGAGGTTTCTGCAATCGGCCGCTGATAGAAGCCCGCCCCATTCACTTCTTCCTGAGCTTCAGCCATGCGCTGTTCGACTTCGTCAATCTGCCCTGGCAGCATCTCCAGCTCCCGCTGCAGCTTGTAGCTGAGCTTCTTCTTCGAAGCCTCTTCCGCCACCGGTGCGGCGGCTGGTGCAGGCTTGGCCTCAACCTTCTCCACCACCGCGCTGTTCAGCGCAGACTTGCCGCCCTTGCTCTCGGTCACGCCCAGCAGCTTCGGCGAACCGCCCTGGCGAATCCAGTCCTCGTAACCGCCGACGTACTCACGCACCTTGCCCTCGCCTTCGAACACCAGGGTGCTGGTGACGACGTTGTCGAGGAAGGCCCGGTCGTGGCTGACCATCAGCACAGTGCCTTTGTAATTGGACAGCACCTCTTCGAGCAGCTCGAGGGTTTCCACGTCCAGGTCGTTGGTCGGTTCGTCGAGCACCAGCAGGTTGGCCGGCTTGCTGAACAGTTTGGCCAACAGCAGGCGCGCACGCTCACCACCCGACAGCGCCTTGACCGGCGTGCGGGCACGCTGCGGGCTGAACAGGAAGTCGCCCAGGTAGCTCAGCACGTGGCGGTTCTGGCCGTCGATCTCGATGAAGTCACGGCCTTCGGCCAGGTTGTCGATTACGGTTTTTTCCAGATCGAGCTGGTGGCGCATCTGGTCAAAATAGGCCACTTCCAGCTTGGTGCCGCGTTCGACCTTGCCCGCAGTCGGCTCAAGGTCACCCAGCATCATCTTCAGCAAGGTGGTCTTGCCGGTGCCGTTGGCGCCCAGCAGGCCAATACGGTCCTGGCGCTGCAGGACCATGGAAAAGTCCTTGACCAGCAGCGGCCCGTCGGCGTGATGGAAGCTGACGTTCTCCAGCACCATCACCTGCTTGCCAGACTTGTCTGCCGCTTCGATCTGGATGTTGGCTTTGCCCTGGCGTTCGCGGCGCTCGCCACGCTCCACACGCAGTGCCTTCAGCGCACGCACGCGGCCTTCGTTACGGGTACGACGGGCCTTGATGCCCTGGCGGATCCACACTTCTTCCTGGGCTAGGCGCTTGTCGAACAGCGCGTTGGCGGTTTCCTCGGCGGCCAGCGCGGCCTCTTTGTGCACCAGGAAGCTGGCGTAGTCGCCGTTCCAGTCGATCAGGCCGCCGCGGTCCAGTTCGAGGATGCGGGTGGCCAGGTTTTGCAGGAAGGAACGGTCGTGGGTAATGAACAGCACCGCACCGTTGAAGCCGCGCAGGGCCTCTTCGAGCCAGGCGATGGCACCGATGTCCAGGTGGTTGGTGGGTTCGTCGAGCAGCAGCAGGTCGGGCTCGGACACCAGCGCCTGGGCCAGCAGCACGCGGCGGCGCCAGCCACCGGACAGCTCGGCCAGGGTCTTGTCGGCTGGCAGTTGCAAGCGGCTGAGGGTGCTTTCCACCACCTGCTGCAGGCGCCAACCGTCACGGGCTTCCAGCTCGTGCTGGACATGCATGAGTTTTTCCAGGTCTTCGTCGCCCTGAATGTTCATGCTCAGGTGGTGGAACTGCGCCAGCAGCTCGCCAACACCCTCCAGGCCTGCGGCCACCACGTCGAATACGGTGCGCTCGTCAGCCACCGGCAGCTCTTGAGGCAGCTCGCCGATCTTCAGGCCTGGGGCACGCCAGATTTCGCCGTCGTCGCCCTTCTGCTCGCCCTTGACCAGGCGCAGCATGCTCGACTTGCCGGTACCGTTGCGGCCGATGATGCACACCCGCTCGCCACGAGCGATCTGCCAGGACACTTTGTCCAGCAGCGGCATGGCGCCGAATGCGAGGGACACATCGCTGAATTTGAGCAGGGTCATGTTGGTCTCCATAAATCGGGCGCGCATTCTACCTGACTTGGACCCCGACGGCATCCGCCAGGGTATCCGGCGAAGCCTTTACGACATCTGGTCGCTCTTAATATCCCGATACAAGCACAGTGCTTTCACCCGCTACCGGCAAACGGCTAAGCTAAGGCAATTGCTTCCAACAGTGCTGGCACCGCCGTCACTTCCCCATGGTTCAACTGCCCGGACGTATCATGCGCAGCCGCCTGTTACATATTGCATCCTGCCTGCTGCTTACCGCTGCCACCTGCGCGGCGCAGGCCACCGACCTGACCCTGCAACGCCAGTACTATGACGAGGCCAAGCGTGCGCTGGCCAAAGGCGACAAAGGCCCGTACCTGCGTTATTCCCAAGCCCTGAGCGACTACCCACTTACGCCCTACCTGGCCTACGACGAACTCACCGCCCGCCTGAAAAGCGCCAGCAACCAGGAGATCGAAGGCTTCCTCGCCAAACATGGCGACCTGCCCCAGGCCAACTGGATGAAACTGCGCTGGCTGCGCTGGCTGGCCGAGCGCGGCGAATGGGACACTTTCGTCAAGTATTACGACCCCAAGCTCAACTTCACCGAACTGGACTGCCTCAACGGCCAGTACCAACTTAGCCACGGCCTGCGTGCCGAAGGCAACGCCACCGCGGAAAAGCTCTGGAACGTGGGCAAGTCGCAGCCTGCCGCGTGCGACACACTGTTCGGCATGTGGGCAGCCGAGGGCCAACTGACCGAGGCCAAGCGCTGGGATCGCACCAAGCTGGCAGCCCAGGCGCGCAACTATGGCCTGGCCAGCAACCTGGTCAATACTCTGACCACCCTGGGCCCGCAAGGGCGCCTGCTGATCGACGTGGCACAAAAGCCCGAGCTGCTCAACCAGCCATCACGCTTCACCCCGGTCACCGAGGCCATGTCCGACGTGGTCAGCCTCGGCCTGCGCCGCCTGGCCCGCCAGGACCCGGAGCGGGCCATGGCGCTGCTCGACGATTACGCCCAGCGCATGCACTTTTCCCGCGACGAAAAGGTGGCCATCGCCCGCGAAATCGGCCTGACCCTGGCGCGCCGCTACGACCCACGTGCGCTCGACCTGATGACCCGCTACGACCCCGAACTGCGTGACAACACCGTCAGCGAGTGGCGCCTGCGGCTGCTGCTGCGCCTGGGCCGCTGGGAAGATGCCTACGAACTGACCAAGCGCCTGCCCCAGGACCTGGCCAGCAGCAGCCGCTGGAAATACTGGCAGGCACGCAGCCTGGAGCTGGCGCAGCCGAACAACCCGCAGATCCCGCTGCTGTACAAGACCGTGGCGCGTGAGCGCGACTTCTATGGCTTCCTCGCTGCCGACCGGGCACAGACGCCGTACCAGTTGAACAACAAGCCGCTGCTGCTGAGCCCGCAACTGATCAAGAAGGTGCGCAATACGCCCGGCATCCAGCGCGCGCTGGAGTTCCATGCCCGCGGCCAGATCGTCGAAGGCCGCCGCGAGTGGTACCACGTCAGCCGCCACTTCACCCGCGACGAAATGGTTGCCCAGGCACGCTTGGGCTATGAGCTGCGCTGGTACTTCCCGGCCATTCGCACCATCAGCCAGGCGCAGTACTGGGACGACCTGGACATCCGCTTCCCGATGGCCCACCGCGACACCCTGGTGCGCGAAGCCAAGGTGCGCGGCCTGCATTCAAGCTGGGTATTCGCCATCACCCGCCAGGAAAGCGCCTTCATGGAAGACGCACGCTCGCCAGTGGGCGCCAGCGGCCTGATGCAGCTGATGCCGGCCACGGCCAAGGAGACCGCGCGCAAGTTCAGCATTCCGCTGGCATCACCGGCACAGGTGCTGAACCCGGACAAGAACATCCAGCTGGGCGCGGCCTACCTGAGCCAGGTGCACAGCCAGTTCAACGGCAACCGGGTGCTGGCTTCCGCGGCTTACAACGCCGGGCCCGGGCGTGTGCGGCAGTGGCTGAAAGGCGCCAAGCACCTGAGCTTCGATGTGTGGGTGGAGTCGATCCCGTTCGACGAAACACGCCAGTATGTGCAGAACGTGCTGTCGTATTCGGTGATCTATGGGCAGAAGCTGAACTCGCCGCAGCCGTTGGTGGATTGGCATGAGCGGTATTTTGATGACATGTGAGGTTTGCTGAGCCTGTACCGGCCTATTCGCGGGTAAACCCGCTCCTACAACGATCACATAACCCTTGTAGGAGCGGGTTCATCGAGGCGTCGAACCGCCGCGAATAGGCCAGCACAGGCAACACATCTATTCCAGGATTTCCACCTTCATCCCTACCTCAAGCCAGCCACTGCCATCCACCGCCAGGTTCTGCCCAAACAACACATCCCCCTCCTTCTCGCGGAAGGTCTTGAGCGTAGCCATCGGCTCACGGTCGGCACTGCGCTCCCCGGTAGCCGGATCGATAGTGGTGAAGATGCACCGCACACTGGGCTTGAGCACGCGAAACTCCAGGCTGCCGATGCGAATGCGCTTCCAGCCATCTTCGGCGAACGCTTCAGCCCCTTGCACCACCAGGTTGGGCCTGAAGCGCAGCATCTCCATGGGCCGGCCGATGCGCCGATTGAGCTCGTCCAGCGAGCCTTGCCCGGCCAGCAGGAAGGGGAAGCCGTCCGGGAACGCCGCCCGGTCACTGTTGAAGCCATAGCCGTTGGGCAGGTAACGCGCGCGCTGCTCCGGGCAATGCACCAGCCGCACGGCCTTGCCCAACAGCTCACTCAGCCAGGCCGCCGCGGCATCGCCAGCGTCCGGCACGCGCAAGGTGTCACGCCAGATGGTCACGCCGCGCAAGGCGTCATCGGCGGGTGGCACAGGCACCTGCAGCGGTGCTTGCCCGGGCGCTTGCAGCAGTAATTGGCCACTGTCGTCATCGCTCGCCTTCAGCTGGCCAAGCTGCGGCCAGGCACGCTGGGTCAGGAAGCGTCCGTTTTCTTCCTCGACCACCATCCAGCGCCGGTCGCCGTGCAACCCCAACAACCCTACCTTTGATGCCTGCAGGCTTTGCGCCTGGCCCGACTTCACCGGGTATCGATACAGCTCACTGAGAAACATCCCTGCCGCCTCGCGTCATGCCAAAAGCCAAGCTTATACCCGGCCGGCCTCGCGATCACGCAGTGGCGCTATCCAGCAACAGGCGTTGCTTGACCACATCCACCAAGCGGTCGGGCTGGAACTTGGACAGGAAGTTGTCGCAGCCCACCTTCTTCACCATGGACTCGTTGAAACTGCCCGATAGCGAGGTGTGCAGGACTACGTAAAGCTGGCGCAAACGGGCATCGTTGCGGATCTCGGTGGTCAGCCGGTAGCCGTCCATTTCAGGCATTTCGGCGTCAGTGAACACCATCAGCAGCTTCTCGCACACATCTTCGCCAGCATCGGCCCAGCCTTTGAGCATGCGCAGCGCCTTCAGGCCGTCACTGGCCATATGCAGCTTCACACCCAGTTGGGACAAAGTGTCACGCAACTGCGCCAAGGCCACGCTGGAGTCGTCCACCAGCAGCACCTCGCGGCCCCTGGCTCGGGCCAGCACCGGGTCGGCGAGCTTCTCGCCGGAAACACGGGCGTTATAGGGCACGATCTCGGCCAGCACCTTTTCCACGTCGATTACCTCCACCAGCTTTTCATCGACCTTGGTGATGGCGGTCAGGTAGTGCTGGCGCCCGGCGCTGGAGGGCGGCGGCATGATCGATTCCCAGTTCATGTTGACGATGCGGTCGACCCCTCCCACCAGGAAGGCCTGCACCGAACGGTTGTATTCGGTGACGATGATGGTGCTGTCCGGCCCTGGCTGCAGCGGACGCATGCCGATTGCCTGGGACAGGTCGATTACCGGCAGGGTCTGGCCACGCAGGTTGACCACCCCGCAGACAAAGGCGTGGCGTTGGGGCATCAAGGTCAGCTTGGGCAGCTGCAGCACCTCCTGCACCTTGAACACGTTGATTGCGAACAGCTGGCGGCCGGCCAGGCGAAACATCAGAATTTCCAGGCGGTTCTCACCCACCAGTTGCGTGCGTTGGTCTACCGTGTCGAGAATGCCAGCCATTGGAAACCCCCAGGCTTGAGTCGAAAAAGTGAAATCATCCACTTTGTATCGGCGGCCTCACGCACACCTTGACCCCTGCGGGAAAATGCCGCAACGCCAATTGATATCACTTTACCATCATGCTTTACTGCGGGCACTTCAGGGCTTTTCACCGACCGCGCCGAAAGCTCTCCACCTTAGCGCCATATCAGGGAAACCCTTAGCAGCAATCGGGTGCAACCTGATGTTCGCGATATCCTTTAGCCATTAATGTGACGCCTTTCTCATCGCATGAATGGAGTCAGGCTTTTGTTAGCTATCGTTACGGCGTGCCCGTCACCTGCGCCTGCCTTGCGCGCGGGGGGCTCTTGATGGACAGCCCCTTATGGTTCGATGATGCCCTGCAGGGCTTCCTGCTGGATGCTCAGGTACTTCTCACCCAGGCCCAGGAATGCCTGCAGCACCTGGAATTGATCGACAACGATCCGGATGCCTGCCATTGCCTGGACAACGCCCTCGAAAGCCTCGCCCGTCAGGCCACTGGCCTGGGCCTGCTTGAAGTCGCCCACTACACCAGCGCCTTGCAGCAGTTGCTTGCCCCAGCCTGCCATGGGGGTCGCCTGCAGCGTGAAGCCCTGCCCGCAGTAGGGGCCTGCCTGACACTGCTGGCCTGGCAACTGGAACTGGTCGACACCCGCACTGGCCGGCTGAACCTGGACATCGGCGAGCAGTTGGTGCTGCTGAGCGAATTGGCCAAGGTACTGGAACAACCTTTGGCGCAAGCGTGTGCATCCTGCGACGAGCAAGGCAGTGCATGCATCCACCCGCCTGGCGAAACTGCCCAACACTTTCCTGGCCGCTCAAACTCGCCGTATTTGCCCACCGGAAAGTACAACTAAGCTCGACTGTTCAAGCCCCACCAAGGTCGAACTAGGAAAGTTCTACAAGCACCCATGGGCAAAGTTGAATCATTGCACCGCAAGTTGTACAGCGCGTGAGCGGCCTACAAATAAGCAGTGGCACTTTGCTACCCGAAACCGCCCGGCAGGCAGGCGTTTCAAAGCGTTACCCAGCAGCGACCAACGCAGTGCGAAGTGGTAACATGCGCCCCCACAAACGCGTGCAACCTGAAAAAAGGTCGAAAGAACACGTGCCCGAAACAACATCGAAAGTACTGCAGCAAAGCCTCTGACATGCATTGTTCGAGGCCTCCATCAGCAATACTTCTGTGGCTTCCCTACCTATGTTTCCACGCTTGAAAAATCCTTTGCATTGCTGCTCTCGCGCTGCCCTGTTGCGCTGGGCGACGATCGCGCTGTGCGTGGCCTCGCTGGTCGCCAACCTGTGGCTGTACCTTGCCAACCAGGCAATCCCCACCACGTTGCTGGTGCTGCAGTTGGCCGCCACGCTAGGGGCCGCCCTGCACCTGGGCATAGGTGCCAAGTCGATCAGCCTGCGCCCGGCTGAGCTGGCCGAACGCATGCTCAAGGTCCAGGAAGACGAACGCCAGCACCTGGGCCGGGAACTGCACGACGACATCGGCCAATTGCTGACGGCTGCCAAGTTGCAGCTGCAGTGGCTGCAACGGCGCATGCCCGATGAGTTGCAAGGCCACTGCGATGCCCTGCGCAACACCCTGGATGACACCCTGGGCAATGTGCGCGACGTGTCCGCCCTGCTCCACCCGCGGCAGCTGGCCAGCCTTGGCCTCGAAGCCGGCCTGCGCGCGCACCTGGTACGCACCCTGGCAAGCAGCGGCGTGCACTGGAGCCTTGTGTGCAACCAGCGCCTGGGCGGTATCGACGAGGCCGTTGCCATGGCGGTGTTCCGCATTGCCCAGGAGGCCGTGACCAACATGCTGCGCCACGCCCAAGCCCACAACCTGATCATTCGCCTGCAGCGCACCCACGACGGGCTGGCACTGTCGATCCTCGACGATGGCCGTGGTTTCGTCCCTGCCCGGCACCCCGCCGAGGCCGGCCAGCGCGGCCTGGCCGGTATGCAAGAGCGGGTAACCGCCTTGCAGGGCAGGCTCGACATCACCAGCCAGCTCGGCCTGGGCACGCGTATCGAGGCGGTGTTCCCGTGGTTGCCGCGTACCCAGCAACGCGCCAGGAGTACTGCCGCCCATGACCTGTAGATTGCTGCTGGTTGATGATCACTCGTTGATTCGCGCCGGGGTACGTGCGCTGGTCTGCGACATCCCAGGCTACTGCGTGGTTGGCGAGGCCGACGACGGCAGCCAACTGCTCGATCAGGTGCGCACGCTGGCGCCGGACATCGTCCTGCTGGACATCTCCATGCGTTCGACCAGCGGCCTGGACGCCCTCACCCAACTGCGTGCCAGCGGCAGCAGCTGCAAGGTGCTGATCCTGTCGATGCACACCGACCCGGACCTGATCATGCGGGCCCTGGAAAGCGGCGCCCACGGCTACCTGCTGAAGGACACCAGTGCCACCGAACTGGAACATGCCCTGGGCGCCGTCCGCAATGGCGAGCGCTACCTCAGCCCGGCCATCGCCCACACCGTCATCAACCAGGCGCTGCAGCGCAGCAGGCAGGGCAAGCAACCCAATAGCGAGCGGCACAACCTTACCGCAAGGCAACTGGAGATCCTGCGCCTGATCGTGCGTGGCAAGTCAACCCGGGAAATCGCCATGGGCCTGGGCTTGTCGATCAAGACCGTGGAAACCCACCGTTCGCAGATCATGAAACGCCTGCAGATCCATGACGTAGCTGGCCTGGTGCTGTTTGCCGTACGCGAGAAAATCATCAGCCTGGACGACTGAGCAACGGCGACCCGACCGGCAGATGCAGGCGCAGCGCGGCGGGCTTGGCCTGGAAACGCAGGTTGTCGGCCTGCAAGGGCTCGCCATCGAGGTTGATATCCAACCCCTGCGAACTCTTGATTTCGACCCAAGGCAACCTGGCCCGAACGAACAGGCCATCACCGGCCAACAGGTCGCGAAGCGCCCCAACCACCTCCTGTGGCGCTGGCAGGATGGCAATGTCGAGCAGACCATCGTCCACCACCGCCTCGGGGCACAGTGCCTGCCCGCCCCCGGCCTGCCGGCCATTGCCGATACCCAGTGCGAGCAAGTCCCCCTGCCAGTCGAAGCCCGGCCCGTGCAGCTCCACGGAAGCCGCCTGCAGCTCGCTGAAGCGCGACAACCCGGTGAACAGGTAGGCCGCCGCACCCAGTACTTTCTTCAAGTCTTCGGAGGTATTGGCCGTAACCTGGCTGCCAAAACCGCCCGTGGCCATGTTGAGGAACAGCTGGTCACCGGCTTGCCCCAGGTCTGTTGGCTGTGGCGGTACATTCAGCAAGGCCAGTGCACTGGCTGGCTCCAGGGGTATACCAGCGGCCCTGGCGAAATCGTTGGCCGTACCCAGCGGCAGCAATGCCAGGCTGGCCTCGGTACCTGCCAGCCCCATGGCTTCGGCCACATCGCGCAACGTGCCATCACCGCCACCGGCGACAATATGGCCATAGCCAGCCGCCAACGCCTCGGCGACCAGGCGCTGGGCGTCGCCCGCCTCCCAGGTGACCCGCACATCCAGCACCCAGCCGGTATCGCGCAGGTCGTGCACGGCACTGCGCAGTTCTTCGTTCATCGCCTGCTTGCCGTGCAGGATCAGCATTGCCTTGCGCCCTTGCATGCGCATGTCTCCATGAAGTTGACCAACCCAGATCTCGACCACGGGCACGCCCGGATCGTTGCATGCCCACCTCAAAATAACGACCCAACGCGATCAAGGCCGCCGCACAAGTTGGCGCGTTTGCCAGTGATTTTCCCCACGCTTGAAAATGCGCGGCTATGCTCAGCAAATACACATCTTGCCAAGGACGCGCCCCCGGCAGCGGTTACCCCCCTGCTGCCTTCGGGCGCGTTTTGCTATCCGCAGCTTTTAGCGAGGATTTCGGGTCATGCGCATTCTCTGGACACTGCCTTACCTGCCATGGCCGACCACTAGTGGTAGCAAGACCCGGCAATACAACTTGATACGCACACTGGCACAACGCGGCCACCGCATTACCCTGCTGGTGCAATCGAAAATCCCCCTCAGCGATGCCGCCCGCGAGGCCCTTGAGCCACTGCTCGAACACTTGATCGTGCTGCCCCGCCGGCCCTTGCACAGCCCGCTCAACCTGCTGGCCTCACCGATTATCGACTACCCCATGCGGGCGATCATCAATGGCCTGGCCCCTTGCCTGCGGCATCGTTTCGAGCAATTGCTGGACGAACCCTGGGACGTGATCCAGATCGAGCACAGCTACAGTTTCCAACCCTTCGAAAAGGCCCTGCAGGCACGCGGGCTGCCGTACATGCTCAGCGAACACACCCTGGAATCGGTGATGGGCGGTGCTTGCCATGATCGCCTGCCCTTGTGGCTGCGCCCGCTCAATGCCTTCGACCGCTGGCGCTACCGGCGTTGGGAACAGCGGGTGCTGCGCCAGCCCACCGAACTGGTGGCGGTCAGCGCCCACGATGCCGAGCTGATCGCGCAGATCAGCGGGCGCCCGGTGAACGTGGTGGTCAATGGGGTGGACTGTGACTACTACCAGCACGTGCAACCGGCGCTGCACAGCCAGCGCCTGCTGTTCGTCGGCAACTTCGAGTATGGCGCCAACCTGGAGGCCGTCGAATGGGCGCTGGAAGACATCATGCCGCAGGTATGGATGAGCAACCCGGCAGTACGCCTGGCGATTGCCGGGCATGCCATGCCGGCCGGCTGGAAACTGCACTGGAACGACCCGCGTATCGAATGGCTCGGCTACCGCCCCGACCTGCGTGAGCTACAGCGGCGCTCGGCATTGTTCTTCGCGCCACTGCGCTATGCCGGTGGCTCCAAGGTAAAAATCCTTGAAGCGATGGCCGCTGGCTTGCCGGTGATCACTAGCAGCAAAGGCGTGTCGGGTTTGGCGGCGAACAACGGCGAGCACTACCTGGGCAGTGATGACGGCGACCAACTGGCATTGCTGATTACCCAGTTGCTCAACCAGCCCTGGCGCATGAGCCAATTGAGCGATGCCGGGCGCCAGTTTGCCCGTCAGCGCCATGATTGGAGCGTGGCCGCGCAGCAGCTGGAACACGTGCACATGCGCCTGACCCAGGCGGCGCAGGCCGAAGCCGCGCCGCTGGCCAGCAGTTGGCTGGGCCGTTCAGCCAAGTAGCTCGCTGAAGGGGATGAACGGCACACTGTCGCCCTGCTTCGGCGTGCTGCCTTCACGCACTTCCACCAGCCCCTCGGCCCAGGCCGCGCTGCGCAGCACACCGGAACTCTGGTTCTTGTAGATACGCACCCGGCCCTGCTCGATACGTGCGCGCAGGTACTCGCGCCGCGTGCCAGGCTTGGGCCAGTCGAAACCCGCCGGCATGTCGAAACGCAGCGGCGTGACATCGGCCACACCCTGGCGACGCAACAGGTAAGGCCGGGTGAGCAGGCCGAAGGTGACCAACGTTGACGCCGGATTACCCGGCAGGCCGATCACCGGCACACCCTGGAAGTGGCCGAAGGTCAGCGGCTTGCCCGGTTTGATCGCCAGCTTCCACAACACCAGCTCGCCGGCCTCGCGCAGGGCGGCGCCGAGGTAGTCAGCCTCACCCACCGAGACACCGCCGGTGGACAGGATCAGGTCGACATCGCCGAGCCCGCCCAGGCAGGCGCGCGTACGCGCCAAATCGTCCGGCAGGATGCCCGCATCGACCACTTCGCAGCCCAACCGCTGCAACCAGCTGACCAGCAGGCGGCGGTTGCTGTTGTAGATCTGCCCTGGCCCCAGTGGCAGGCCAGGTTCGACCAGCTCATCACCAGTGGACAGCACGGCCACCCGCACTTTGCGTACCACGTCCAGGCGGCCATGCCCCAGGGTCGCGGCCAAACCCAGCTCAATCGGCCCAAGCCGGGTGCCGGCGCTCATCACCTGCTCACCCTTGCGGGTTTCCTGGCCTTGGGGACGAATGTTCTGCTGGGTATGCAACGGCTCGACAAAGCGTACCCGGCCATCGTCCAGCACTTGGGTGTTTTCCTGCATCTCGACGCAGTCGGCGCCCTCGGGCACCGGCGCCCCGGTGAAGATACGCGCGCAGGTACCCGGTTGCAGCGGCTGCGGCGCATGGCCGGCAAAAATGCGCTGGCTCACCGGCAGTGGCTCACCCTGCCAGTCGGCCAGGCGCAAGGCATAACCGTCCATGGCGCTGTTGGGCCAGGGCGGCAGGTCGAGTGAAGCCACCAGGTCGGTTGCAAGCACGCGGCCCTCGGCCTCGGCCAGCGGCAGGTTCTCGGTATCTCGGATTGGCGCTGCCTCGGCCAGTGCCAGCAGCTGTTCCAACGCCTGTTCCACCGGCATCAGTGGCCGGGCCTGGCTGGCCTCAGCCACGGCTGTCACAGGCCGCTGCCTGCTTCAGGTGTGGCACGAAGTTGCACGGGCGATGACGGGCATCGAGCTGCTCGGCGAGGATACCGTCCCAACCGGTGCGCACCGCGTTGGTCGAACCCGGCAGGCAGCACACCAGGGTACCGTTGGCCAACCCGGCCAGGGCACGCGACTGCACTGTGGAGGTGCCGATATCGGCCACGGAAATCTGCCGGAACAGCTCACCAAAGCCTTCCACCTGCTTGTCCAGCAGGCAGGCCACCGCCTCGGGCGTGCTGTCACGGCCGGTAAAGCCCGTGCCACCGGTGATCAGCACCACCTGCACGTGGTCATCAGCGATCCAGGTGGCGACCTGGGCGCGGATCTTGTACAGGTCGTCCTTCAGCAGTACGCGCTCGGCCAGGCGGTGGCCGGCTGCGCTCAGGCGGTCGACGAACAGCTGGCCGGACGTATCGGTGTCGAAGGTGCGGGTGTCGCTGACCGTGAGCACAGCGATGTTCAGCGGCACGAAAGGGGTATCTGCCTTGGCTTTCATGGGGTCCGTCACAAGTAGATGGGATGGCCGCAGTTATAACACAGCGTGCCCCCATCACAGCGTGGGCCCTTGCCCTCCATCAATGCCCAGGCTTTGCCGCTATGCTGAACTGTACAAGGAACTTGCGTGGACGCCCTGCGTCATAAAGTCATCTTGCACCATCGCACTGGAGAAAAATGATGATTCAACGGACCCTACCCGCCTTCCTGCTCGCCCTGGGCTTGGGCGCCCTCGCCGGTTGCGCATCGCCGAGTGTCATTACCCTGAACGATGGGCGTGAAATCCAGGCTACGGACACACCGAAGTACGATGAAGACTCCGGCTTCTACGAATTCGAGCAGCTGGACGGCAAGCGCACGCGCCTGAACAAGGACCAGATCCGCACCGTCAAAGAGCTCTGATCTGGGCACCTGTTTTGGCAATCACCCTTTGAACAACAAGGGCTTGTGTGCAAAAACGGGATGCAGTAGGATTTTCTTCATCGGAGTGTAGCGCAGCCAGGTAGCGCGTCTCGTTCGGGACGAGAAGGCCGCAGGTTCGAATCCTGTCTCTCCGACCAGAATCCTCATCATAAAGCCCGCCTTGCGCGGGCTTTTTGTTGTGCCTGGGAAATGTACCAGCCATGGCGCGGTCCTTGTAGGAGCGGCCTTGTGTCGCGATAGGGCCGCAAAGCGGCCCCGGCAATCTCAGCACTTACGCTGCTATCCTGGGGCTGCTTCGCACCCCGATCGCGACACAAGGCCGCTCCTACAAGGGGCCGCGCCACCCGATCAGTAAGCTTTCACCGGCACATACAGCAGCTGCAAACGCTCGCTGCTCCACTCGCGGGTCTGGTTGGTCAGCGCCAGGTTGTTGTTCAGCTTTTGCCCGTAGCTCGGCACAATTTCCTTGAGCCTGGCCTGCCAGGCCGGCGATTGGATGCGGTCCTTGAAGGTTTTCTCCAGCACGGTCAGCATGATCGGTGCCGCAGTCGAGGCACCCGGCGAGGCGCCCAGCAACGCAGCAATGCTGCCATCCTGCGCCGCCACCACTTCAGTGCCGAACTGCAACACGCCACCGAGCACCGGATCCTTCTTGATCACCTGCACCCGCTGCCCGGCCTGAAGCAGCTTCCAGTCTTCGTTCTTGGCGTTGGGGAAGTATTCGCGCAGCGCGCTCATGCGGTCGTCGAAGCTGAGCATCAGCTGGCCCATCAGGTAGGTGCTGAGGTCGATGCTGTCGATGCCGGCATTGAGCATCGGCAGCACGTTGTGGCTGTTCAGCGAGGCGAACATGTCCAGCAGCGAGCCGTGCTTGAGGTATTTGGTGGAGAAGGTGGCGAACGGGCCGAACAGCAGCACTTGTTTGCCATCGATCATCCGCGTGTCCAGGTGCGGCACCGACATCGGTGGCGCGCCGACCGAAGCCTTGCCGTACAGCTTGGCCTGGTGGCGGGCGACAAGGTCGGGGTTGTCGGTCATCAGGAACTGGCCACCCACCGGGAAGCCGGCATAGCCTTCGGCCTCGGGGATGCCCGATTTCTGCAGCAGTTTCAGGGCACCACCACCGGCGCCAATGAACACGAAGCGGGCATTGACCGCCTTCTCCTTGCCGCCGTTGGCCAGGTCGGCCACCCGCACATGCCAGGTACCGTCGTCGTTGCGCACGATGTCACGTACTTCGTGACGCAGGTTCAGCGACACGTTGCGGTTGCGGGCCATCGAGGCGAACAGCTGGCGGGTGATTTCGCCAAAGTTCACGTCGGTGCCGATGGCCATGCGTGTGGCGGCAATTTTCTGCCCTGGGTCGCGGCCTTCCATTACCAGCGGTGCCCATTGGCGAATCTGCTCGTGGTCTTCGGAAATTTCCATGCCGCGGAACAGCGAGCTGTGCTGCAGGGCGTCGACGCGCTTGTGCAGGAAGGCGACGTTGTCGTCACCCCAGACAAAACTCATGTGCGGTACGTTGTTGATGAACGACTTCGGGTTGCTCAGCACGCCCTGTTCGACCTGGTAAGCCCAGAACTGCTTGGACACCTCGAACTGCTCGTTCACCCCTACCGCCTTGCTGATGTCGATGCTGCCATCCTTGCCGATGCTGGTGTAGTTCAGCTCGCAGAAGGCGGAGTGGCCGGTACCGGCGTTGTTCCAGGCATTGGAGCTTTCTTCGGCGACCTGCCCCATGCGCTCGTAGACGTCGACCTTCCAGGACGGTTCCAGCTCGGTGAGGTAGGTGCCCAGGCTGGCACTCATGATGCCGCCGCCGATCAGCAGCACGTCGACGGTCTTTTCCGGCTCTGCGGGTTTGGAGCAGCCGATGACGCCCAGGCAGAGGAACGTCAGCAGGAATTTCTTCATTGATGTTATCCAGTTGTTGTATGCACGCGCGCGGCCTGGAGCAGGGAATGTGCCAACTGGGGGTGGGGCAATGAATTGGGGGGGGGACGATGGGTCGCATGGCGACAATCCGCCACAGGGAAAAGAATTGTACCTGCCAGGTGGCGGGTTTCCCCCTTTGGGGCCGCACAGCGGCCCCTTGGGAAGGTCAGGCGGTAAGGCGCGAGGTGACTTCGCCCAGCTGCCCTGACAACCCATGCAAGCGCTGGCCGGCCTGTTCGGTTTGCTGCACCGCTTCCTGGTTGGCCGTGGCAATGCGGGTAATTTCGATCAGGTTGCGCGAGATGTCCTCGGCCACGCTGGTCTGCTCTTCGGCTGCCGTGGCGATTTGCCGGTTCATGTCGCGGATCGCCTCCACCGCCTGGGTGATGCGTTGCAGCATCTGCCCGGCCTGCTGCACCTGCTCGGCCCCCTCCTCGCTGCGCTGCTGGCCGCTTTCGATGGCCTTGACCGCTTCCACCGCCCCCGACTGTACCGCTTCGATGATCTGATGGATCTCGGCAATCGACGCCGCCGTGCGCTGGGCCAGGCTGCGTACCTCATCGGCCACTACCGCAAAGCCACGCCCGGCCTCACCGGCGCGGGCCGCTTCGATGGCCGCATTCAGCGCCAGCAAGTTGGTCTGCTCGGCAATGCCACGGATCACCTCAAGGACTTTGCCGATGCGCGTGCTGTCATGCTCCAGGTCACGAACCACCGCCGCCGTGCCGGCGATTTCACGGTTGACCACGCTGATGATGTCGATGGTCTGCTGCATCACCAGTTCACCGGCCTGGGCGCTGTGGTCGGCGTCGTCCGCCGCGCGAGCGGCTTCGGCAGCATGGCGGGCGACTTCCTGGGCGGTGGCGGACATCTCGTGCATGGCCGTCGCCACCTGGTCGGTACGCTGGAACTGGTCGTGGGTGCCGCGGGCCATGTCGCCGGCGATGCTGCGCAGCTGGCCACTGGCGCCTTCCAGCTCCTGGGCGTTGTCCTGCAACCGGCCGACGGTATCGGCAAGGAAGTCGCGCAGGGTGTTGGCTGCCCGCGCCAGGCGCCCCAGTTCGTCCTCGCGGCGGCTATCGACCCGGGCGGCAAAACGGCCCTGGCTAAGCTGCGCAACGTACTCGATCAACTGGCGGATCGGCTCGATCAGGTTGCGGTTGAGCAGCCACAAGCTGAGCAGCCCCACCAGCAGCGCCGACGCCAGCATCACCAGCACACCCAGCCATACCGTGCGCTCGGCACTGGCGTTGATGCTGGCCGCGCGCTGGCGGGCATCGGCACGCAGTTGCTCGACCAGTTCGCTCATCTGCTCGCTGGCGGCGCGGTCCACGCCCTTGACCGCCAGGTCGCCGGCTACCGGGTCGCCACCTGCAGCAAGGAAGGCCTGGCGACCCTGCGCATAGGCCTGGCCAAGTTGGCGATGGCTGTCGCGCAGTTGCTGCAGCGGCGCCTTGAGCCTGGCGTCACTGCTTTCGATCAGTTGCCCGAGCAGTTGCTGCACCTGCTGCTCACGGGCCTGGAACTGCTGCCAGTACTTGTCCATGTCAGCTGGCTGGCGCCCGCGCAGCAGCACGTTCTTCCACTCCTGCACCTGGATCTTGAACTGCAGGTTGGCTTCGTCGATCAATTGCGAGGCCCGCAGCGGCCCGTCGACCAGTTCGGCGTAACCGCGCACGCTGGACGACAGGAACTGGAAGCACACCAGGGCGATCAGCAACATGGCCACCAGGCTGCCGCCGAGCAGCGAGAGAATTTGCACTCTGAGGGATTTACGCAACATCTAGGGTCTCGGAACCAGGGGGAAAAGGCTGGGGCCGCTGGTCGGCCCCATTACTGGCAGGCCAAAAAAAAGCTGCCATCAAGCAATGGCAGCCAGGTCGAGCACTTACGCAACAGTTGAGGCAGATACTCTCAAGCAATTACTACAAAAATATTACAACGCCACTACAGGTCACCCACTAGTGAACTGCAAGGCCGCCAGCCGTGCATACAGTGGGCTTTCCTCGATCAATTGGCGATGCGTGCCCACTGCCACCAGCCGGCCCTTGTCAATGACCGCGATACGGTCGGCATGCTGCACGGTAGCCAGACGATGGGCGATCACCAGCGTGGTACGCCCGGCCATCAGGCTGGGCAACGCCTGCTGGATCAGGTGTTCGCTCTGCGCATCGAGCGCACTGGTGGCTTCGTCCAGCAACAGGATTGGCGCATCGACCAGCAACGCCCTGGCAATGGCCAGGCGTTGCCGCTGCCCGCCCGACAAGCCAACACCACCCTCGCCCAATGGCGTCTGGTAGCCCTGCGGCAGCTGCCGGATAAATTCGTCGGCATAGGCACCACGGGCCGCCGCCTCGACCTCGGCCAAGCTTGCCTGGGGCCGGCCATAGCGAATATTGGCCTCGACCGTACCGCGAAACAGCGAGGGTGTTTGCGCCACCAGGGCGAACTGCTGGCGCAGCTGATCGGGATCAAATTCGGTAACCGCCTGGCCATCGAGCAGGATGCGCCCTTGTTGAGGGTCGTAAAAGCGCAGCAACAAATCGAACAGGGTCGACTTGCCCGCCCCCGAGGGCCCCACCAGAGCTACGGTCTGCCCTGGCTCTATGGCCAGGCTCAAGCCATCGATAGCTGCCACCGAGGGCCGTGATGGGTAGGCGAATACCAGCTGTTGCAGTTCGATACGGCCGCTGGCGCGCTGTTGCGGCAACGTCTGCGTTACGGCAGGTGGCAGGATCGCGCTGCGCGCCGCCAGCAGTTCGGCAATACGCTCGGCAGCGCCCGCCGCACGCTGCAGCTCGCCGATCACCTCGCTGAGGGTGCCGAAGGCGCTGCCGACGATCAGGCTGTAGAACACAAAGGCGGCCAGCTCGCCCGCAGAAATGCGCCCGGCGATCACGTCCATGCCGCCAACCCACAGCATCACCCCCACCGCCCCCAGCACCAGCACGATCACCAGGGTGATCAACCAGGCGCGCTGGGCAATACGCTGCCGGGCCACGGAAAATGCAGCCTCGACCGTGCGGGCGAACAGCTCGCGGTCATGCGCCTGATGGTTGTAGGCCTGCACGGTCTTGATCTGGCCCAGGGTCTCTGCCACGTAGCTGCCCACGTCCGCCACCCGGTCCTGGCTCTGCCGTGACAGGCTACGCACCCGGCGGCCGAACAGCAGGATCGGGGCCAGCACCAGGGGCAAGGCCACCACCACGATACTGGTGAGTTTGGGGTTGGTGATGAACAACAACACCACGCCACCGATGACCATCAGCGCGTTGCGCAGGAACATCGACAACGATGAGCCGATAACCGATTGCAGCAAGGTGGTGTCAGCGGTCAGCCGCGACTGGATCTCAGAGCTGCGGTTGTCTTCGAAAAACCCAGGATGCAGGCCGATCAGGTGGTCGAACACGGCACGACGGATATCGGCCACGCAGCGCTCGCCTATCCACGACACCAGGTAGAAACGGCTGAACGTGCCCACCGCCAGTGCCAGCACCAGCAGCAGGAACAGCCCGACGGTCTGGTTGAGCTGGTGCGCCGAACGGGTCATGAACCCTTGATCCACCAGCAGGCGGATGCCTTGGCCCATTGACAGGGTAATGGCGGCGGTTACCACCAGTGCCAGCAAGGCCAGCATCACCTGCCGGCGATAGGGGCGAACGAACTGCCAAGCCAGGCGCAAGGCACGGCGTTGACGCGGGGAAACCGATTCGGGCATGACAGCGACCACGTGGCGGGGAAGTCGCAGACTACCACTCATCCAGGCCAGGGGAATGCTTGCAGGTGGCTATAGCCTAATGGTCTAACCAGGCTATGGAGCTTTCACTGGGTTTCTGCTGGACTGATTCTGCCGTGACACGCAGCTTGTCACAGGCCAGTCACTGCGCAGGGTTACCCTGAGCTTGAACCTGATGAGGAGACCATACATGAGCTTGCAGCACAGCAGCGACAACCAGAAACCCCGGACCACCCCGCAGCCGCAGGTATGCGGTTCGATCATCGACGCCCATGGGCGCGAAGTACCGATCACCGAGCATATGATCCAGCAGGCCTGCAAGGCCCTGGAAGAAAGCCGGGTCGAGCGCGTGCGCAAAGGTTGATCGGCGAATTCCTTGCAACCCGGCGCTTGCGCCGGGTTTTTATTTGCCTGAATCCTGTGCCGGCCTCTTCGCGGGTGAACCCGCTCCTACAGGGACCGCACAGGTCCTGAGCTCTGTGGGGTCCCTGTGGGAGCGGGTTCACCCGCGAAGAGGCCGGTGCAGCTGTCAACAGTCTGTCAGACCAGCACCCCACCCAAGGCACTGACCAGTTGCGCCAACTGCGGCGCGTCCCCACGCAGGCGCACCGCCAGGCCCTCGATTTCGCGCCGTGGCGGGTATTGTTTGCGCAACTGGTCGAACGCCGCCCGCTGCAGCTGCGGGTCATCGCTGAGGCTGCGGCGGAAATCGGCATCGTCCCGGCGTGGGTCGTACACCGCGCGGCACAGGGTGGCCAAGGCCCACGCCGGCTCGGTGCTGGCATCCAGCTCGATCTGCGCCAGTGATGGCCGGGGTAGCAGGTCGGCCAACTGCACTTGCTCATCCACACCAAGGAAACGGCACAGCGCCTGGTAGATCTGCGCCGTGCCACGCTGGCGGCCGTCAAGGCTGTAGCCGGCAATATGCGGCGAGGCCAGGGTGCACAGGTCGGCCAGTTGCAGGTCGACCTGCGGCTCGCCTTCCCACACATCCAGCACCGCATGCACATCCTCACGGTCCAGCAACAGCTCGCGCAGGGCAGCGTTGTCCACCACCGGGCCACGGCTGGCATTGACCAGCCAGGCACCCGGGCGTAATTGCGCCAGCTGCTGCGGGCCCAGCAGGTGCCAGGTCGGGTGCTCGCCACCGCGCTGCAACGGGGTATGCAGGCTGATCACGTCGCACCGTTGCAGGATGGTCTCAAGGCTGACGTAGTCGCCACCCTCGGCGGCCTGGCGCAGCGGGTCGCACACCAGCACCTTCCAGCCCAGGCCGTGCAGCACCCGCACCAGGCGGCCACCCACTTCACCCGCGCCCACCACGCCATACACCCGCTCGGGCAGGGCCGCGCCATCCAGCTCGGCCAGGGTCAGCAAGCTGCCCAGCACGTAATCGACCACGCCACGGGCATTGCAGCCTGGTGCGCTGCTCCAGCGAATGCCAGCTTCGGCAAAGTAGTCGAGGTCCAGGTGATCGGTGCCAATGGTGCAGGTGCCGACAAAGCGCACACGGCTGCCTTCGAGCAGTTGGCGATCGACCTTGGTTACCGAACGCACCAGCAGGATATCGGCGTCCTTGACGCTGGCGGCATCGAGGCTTCGGCCTGGATAACGGCGAATTTCACCGAAACCCTGGAAGAAGGCATCGAGCAGCGGGATGTTCTCGTCGGCAACTATCAGCATGGCGCTCTCCTGTCTGGGGAACGCAGTGTAGGCGCAACGTCGGGCGTGTTCCAGAGCGTTTCAGTCGGCTTTTTTGCGGATCCAGTACAGGAAGGTACCGGCGTCCTCTTGCTGCTGCAGCAGTTCGTGGCCGAGGAAGTTGCAGAACTTGGGGATGTCACGGCGGGTCGACGGGTCGGTGGCGATGACCTTGAGCAGGCCGCCGGCGGCCAGGTTGCGCACGTGCTGGTGCAACATCATCACAGGTTCCGGGCAGTTCAGGCCGGTGGCATCGAGGACGGCGTCGGGGGTGAAATCGGTCATGGGGGGCTCCGAAAAATGATCGACATTGTCGCGCATAGTGCGGTTTCGACCAAGGGGACTCAGACGTATGCCTTGAGGTTTGTCTGTGCATTGAGATCGAGCGCTTCCAGGTGCATGCCTTGGGATTTGCGTTGATGCACAGATCGAGCGCCGCCCGCGCGGCGCTTCGCAGCACAAGGCTGCTCCTACATCTGTTTCGGGCCAGTTATTCCTGTGCCAGGTGGGTTGCAGCCTTTGTGCATGGCTGGAGAACGATGAACAGCAAAGGCGCCCCCTTCAATATCGAAGGGAACATACAAGGCGGACAGCGTTGACCTCACAGACGTGACTGGCCCGAAACAGATGTAGGAGCAGCCTTGTGCTGCGAAGCGCCGCGCGGGCGGCGCTCGATCTCGACACCAACCCAAAACTCCAGTCATGCACCAGCAGCCCCACAGGACCCAAGCCCTGCGCTAAAACCTCAACGCGGTTTCAAGTCCAACCTACGCAGGTGACAAGTCACTTCTTCACGGTCGTGATACAGCTGCTTGCAAGCAATCGAAACGCGAATCTTGCGCGCCTTGAACGTCGCCTCCATGCGATCAAGCAATCGCCGCACTTCGGCATAACGCTGCTTCATCGGCAACTTCAAGTTGACCACCGCCTCGCGACACAACCCCTCGCCCAACCAGGTTTCAATCAGCGAGGTAGTACGCGCCGGCTTCTCGACGATGTCGCACACCATCCAGTCCACTGGCTGCTTCGGCTGCCAGGTGAAACCATCAGCCATCAGGTGCTGGACCAGGCCGGTGTCCATCAGGCTTTCGGCCATCGGCCCGTTGTCGATGGCGGTGACCAGCATACCGCGGCGTACCAGCTGGTAGGTCCAGCCCCCTGGCGAGGCCCCCAGGTCGACGCCGGTCATGTCATCACCCAGGCGCTGCTCCCACTGCTCGCGTGGGATGAACTGGTGCCAGGCCTCCTCCAGCTTGAGGGTCGAACGGCTGGGCGCCTCGCGGGGGAACTTCAGGCGCGGAATGCCCATCGGCCACAGCGCGCTGTTGTTGCCCGGGGCAACGCCGACAAACACCCGCCGGCCACTGATGAAGGTAAGCAGCAGGCGTGGGCGGCTGGCGTCGTCGACCAGGCGGCCGGCCTTTTCCAGGGCCTTGCGCAGCGGCACTTCGAACTTGCGGCAGAAGGTGGACAATTCCTTGCCTTCGTTGCTGTCCAGCACTTCCAGCCACAGGCTGCCAAACACCGGGAAATCGGCCAACTGCGACAGCAGCACACTGATACGGTCGCTTTCCGGCAGTTCGACATAACCGCCACGGGCCCACTGCCGTGGGAAAATCAGCTGGTTGAAGCGCAGTTCCCCCATCAGCCGCTCGGCACCGCCCTCCTCGCTACAGACAAACTCGGCGCTGGCACTGTGCGGCTTGCCTTTGGCATAGCCGGCAACGCCCAGGCGGGCGGCATGTTCGCTGATTTCGGCGCAAACCTCGCCCTCGAAACCGGGCCGGCAATGCATGAACAGGGTATTCATCTCTCACTCCACTACGGCTGGCGCACCACAGGCGCCGGCAGGGCGGCGATGATAAAGGAAGTTCGGAACCAGCGACATGCCCCGCCGGTCCAGAAAAGGGTCAGGAGGCGCAAACCGGTCTAACCTGACCATTCAGCCAGGTCCGTGCCGTGCGGGCCGATACAGAGCGGTGCCACCGGCAAACCGTGAGTAGTTGCCGGGCACCGGTGCAGAAGGAGTTGGCAATGCCCTCGCTCGATAGCCTGAAAACCCTCAAGCCACTCAAGGTCGGTGACCAGACCTACCACTACTTCAGCCTCACCGAGGCCGCCCGCCAGTTGGGCGACCTGCAGCGCCTGCCCATGTCACTGAAGGTGCTGCTGGAAAACCTGCTGCGCTGGGAAGACGGCAAGACCGTCACCGGCGATGACCTGCGCGCCCTCGCCCAGTGGCTGGGCGAGCGGCGCTCCGACCGCGAAATCCAGTATCGCCCAGCGCGGGTGCTGATGCAGGACTTCACCGGCGTGCCTGCCGTGGTCGACCTGGCCGCCATGCGTGCGGCGATGGCCAAGGCCGGTGGCGACCCGCAGCGCATCAACCCGCTGTCACCCGTGGACCTGGTGATCGACCATTCGGTGATGGTCGACCGCTACGGCACGCCGCAGGCCTTCAACGAGAACGTCGACATCGAAATGCAGCGCAACGGCGAGCGCTACGCCTTCCTGCGCTGGGGCCAGAGCGCCTTCGACAACTTCCGCGTGGTACCACCGGGTACTGGCATCTGCCATCAGGTCAACCTGGAATACCTGGGCCGCACGGTGTGGACCGCTGAGGCCGATGGCCGCACCTACGCCTTCCCCGACACCCTGGTCGGCACAGATTCGCACACCACCATGATCAATGGCCTGGGCGTGCTCGGCTGGGGTGTAGGCGGCATCGAGGCAGAGGCGGCCATGCTTGGCCAGCCGGTGTCGATGCTGATCCCCGAGGTGATCGGCTTCAAGCTCACCGGCAAGCTGCGCGAAGGCATCACCGCCACCGACCTGGTGCTGACCGTAACGCAGATGCTGCGCAAGAAGGGCGTGGTGGGCAAGTTCGTCGAGTTCTACGGCGACGGCCTGGCCGAACTGCCCTTGGCTGACCGCGCGACCATTGCCAACATGGCCCCCGAATACGGCGCCACCTGTGGATTCTTCCCGGTCGACCAGGTCACCCTCGACTACCTGCGCCTGTCGGGCCGCCCCGAGGCAACGGTGCAACTGGTCGAGCAGTACTGCAAGGCCCAGGGCCTGTGGCGCCTGCCGGGCCAGGAGCCCTTGTTCAGCGACAGCCTGGCGCTGGACATGCACGAGGTCGAAGCCAGCCTGGCCGGGCCCAAGCGGCCGCAGGACCGCGTGGCGCTGGGGCAGGTTCGCCAGGCTTTTGACCACTTCATCGAACTGCAACCCAAGCCGCTGGCCAAAGAAGTCGGCCGCCTGGAAAGCGAAGGAGGTGGCGGCGTGGCAGTAGGCAACGCCGACCAGGCCGGCGAAATCGACTACAGCCATCAAGGCCAGACCCACACCCTGCGTGACGGCGCCGTGGTGATTGCAGCGATTACCTCGTGCACCAACACCTCCAACCCCAGCGTGATGATGGCGGCCGGGCTGGTGGCGAAAAAGGCCCTGGAGAAAGGCCTGCAACGCCAACCGTGGGTCAAGAGCTCGCTGGCACCGGGCTCCAAGGTGGTCACCGACTACTTCAAGGCAGCCGGGCTCACCACTTATCTGGACCAATTGGGCTTCGACCTGGTCGGCTATGGCTGCACCACCTGTATCGGCAACTCCGGCCCGCTGGATGATGCGATCGAGAAAGCCATCGGCAGCGCCGACCTCACCGTGGCCTCGGTGCTGTCAGGCAACCGCAACTTCGAAGGCCGCGTGCACCCGCTGGTCAAGACCAACTGGCTGGCCTCGCCGCCGCTGGTGGTGGCCTACGCCCTGGCCGGTAGCGTGCGCCTGGACCTGACCTGTGACCCACTGGGCACCGGCAAGGACGGCCAACCGGTATACCTGCGCGATATCTGGCCCAGCCAGCAGGAAATCGCCGCGGCCGTGGCCAAGGTCGATACCGCGATGTTCCACAAGGAATATGCCGAAGTATTCGCCGGCGATGCGCAATGGCAGGCCATCGAGGTGCCACAGGCAGCCACCTACGTGTGGCAGGCTGACTCCACCTACATCCAGCACCCACCGTTCTTCGATGAGATCGACGGGCCGCCACCCCAAATCATCGACATCCAGAGCGCTCGGATCCTGGCGCTACTGGGCGACTCGGTGACCACCGACCACATCTCCCCGGCCGGCAACATCAAGGCCGACAGCCCCGCCGGGCGCTACCTGCGTGAACAGGGCGTGGAGCCACGCGACTTCAACTCCTACGGCTCACGGCGTGGCAACCATGAAGTGATGATGCGCGGGACTTTCGCCAACATCCGTATCCGCAACGAAATGCTGGCGGGTGAAGAAGGCGGCAACACCCTGCACGTGCCCAGCGGCGACAAGCTGTCGATCTACGATGCGGCCATGCGTTACCAGCAGGAAGGTACGCCGCTGGTGGTGATCGCCGGCCAGGAATACGGCACTGGCTCGAGCCGCGACTGGGCAGCCAAGGGCACCAACCTGCTCGGCATCAAGGCGGTGCTGGCGGAAAGCTTCGAGCGCATTCACCGTTCCAACCTGGTGGGCATGGGCGTGCTGCCGCTGCAGTTCACGGCCGGGCACAACCGCAAGCAACTGGGGTTGACCGGCAAGGAACAGATCGATGTGCTGGGTTTGAACGGCGCGCAAATCCGCCCAGGCATGAGCTTGCCCTTGCGCATCACCCGCGAGGATGGGCAGCAGGAGCAGATCGAGGTGCTGTGCCGGATTGATACCCTGAATGAGGTGGAGTACTTCAAGGCGGGGGGGATTCTGCATTATGTGTTGCGGCAGCTGATTGCGGGGTGAGGCGGGTGGGCCTGGCTGGAGATTTGTAGCGCCTGTGAGATCGAGCGCCGCAAGGTGTCCACCGAAACATTTTCAGCGCCTGTGAGATCGAGCGCCGCAGGTGTTCACCGAAACATTTTCAGCGCCTGCAAGATCGAGCGCCGCAGGTGTTCACCGAAACATTTTCAGCGCCTGCAAGATCGAGCGCCGCCCGCGCGGCGCTTCGCGGCTAAAGCCGCTCCTACGTTTGTTTCGGGCC
>NZ_JBIVIF010000030.1:0-86831 GCF_044749595.1 Pseudomonas sp. NPDC089392 | reverse complement strand
CACTGGCGCACGATCAGCGTGCACCACGAAGGCGTCCAGTTCACCAGCTTGCAGGAAGAGGCCGCCGGCGCCGAGCAAGGCACCCGTTACCAGCAAGAAGCCGTGCTGGTGCCCGGCCGAGGTGAATGGCGCCCGGCACCGCTGGCCAAACCGCGTATCGACGGCCCGCACATGGCCACCGTGGTTGGCCCGCCCGGCGAGGAGATCTATTGCGACGAGTGGGGCCGGGTCAAGGTCAGCTTCCCTTGGGACCGGGAGAGCAACAACAACGAATTCAGTTCCTGCTGGGTACGGGTGTCGCAAGGCTGGGCCGGCGGCAGCTGGGGCTCGATGGCGATTCCACGGATTGGCCAGGACGTGATCATCCAGTACGTCAACGCTGACCCCGACCAGCCGATGATCACCGGGCGCACCTACTGCGGCGATCAGCTCCCGCCTTACGACCTGCCCAAACACAAGACGCGCATGACCATCAAGAGCCAGACCCACAAGGGCAATGGCTTCAATGAACTGCGTTTCGAAGACGAACTGGGCAAGGAGGAAGTGTTCATTCATGCCCAACGGGACCAGAACAATGTGGTCGGCAATGATGAGACCACGCGGGTCGCGCGGAACCGGGTCGAGCAGGTGGGCAATGACGAGCAACTGAGCATCGGTAACCATTACCGCCAGGAAACAGGTGGCAACCATGAGCAGTTAATCGGCCAGAGCTGCCAGGTGGAGATCAAGCAAGACCTGTCAGAGAAAGTCGGCAACAACCGTAGCGAATCCACTGAGGGCAATCAGCATGTCTTCATCGGCAACGACAGTGGACTCGTCGTCAAAGGTGCGCAAAAGGTCAATGTCGGGAACGGCATGGAGCAGCTAACGACGGTCTATCAGCTACGGGCCAGTGAGCGCATCGAGCTGACAACCCCGGGTGGCAGTATCGTGCTGGATCAGCGGGGTATCACCATCAACGGGCTGACACTTGACCTGCTGGGGCAAACAAAAGCTTCTGCGAAAGGTTCAGGCAGCGACCCGTTGCTGGCGTTGACGCCGAATGCCAGCAGCAAGTGTGAGGGCGAGCTCTGATGGGTACTGATGATCTGGCCAGCCTCATTGAAAAACAGCATGCGCCCCACTTGCACTGCCATGTGCTGATCGACCCGCTTGCGACCGAAGACAGTGACGACGATGCCTTGCTTGCCCAGCTTCGCAGCGCGTTGGGTGAAAGTGCATTGACCCGTGTTCACCGTACAGATCTAGCCCAAGCACCCCATTTGCACCCCGTGTTGGTTTGTCTGGCTGCACCTGGAACTGAGCCCAGTCGCTCATTGTTGCAACTGACTGCCCAGGCCGCGCAGAGGGGGCTGTTTCAGCGACGGCGCTACCTGTGCGGTTGGCTGTTCAGTGAAGCGCCGTCGGCCACCATAGCCGCGCACCTCGCGGGCTTGTGCCAGGTACCCAATGCGAAACGGGAATTCAGCTTTTACCCGGTCTACGAGCCGGTACGCCTGGAGTTACTCGCGGCGACCTTCAAGCAGGTGGAACAAGGCCCATGGTGGCCGATCGGCAACTGGTTGTTCCTGAGTAGCGGTGGAAGGTTGGTGAACCTGAAAGGGCAGAGTGGGCAGCGGCATCCACTGCCCGACCCTGCACAACGCATTCAGGACGATGTGGCGCTGGTTGAGCGTGCGCTGGCCAGCTGGAGAATGTTGCGGGCGAGCTCGACCGATGCCAGCCAGTGTCAGATTCCGCCGTTTGCTGCCGTACGTGCATCGAACCATATCGATGACGCGCGGGGGCTGGGGTTGAGCGATGCAGAAGACCTCGTGGTTCTCGCCCTGCATCAGCTGTGCATCCACCCCCGCATACACACCCTTGCCGCTGTGCGCAGCATGATCGATGCCGCCTCCAGAGAGCAGCTACCGCTTGCGCCATTGCTTGCTCGTTACTCCGAGGCGCATTGGCGTCGCCTGACTGAATCCCTGCCGAAATCGGAGTGTTGCTTGTGACCATCAGCCAACGTATTGCCCTCGCCGTCGCTGAGGCCGGGCTGCCGCACGACCAGTGCATGTCCTGCCAGCGCCAGGGCCTGCCGATCCTGCCGCTGCGCCGCGCCCTGGTGCCGGATACCCGCCCGGAATGTGTCACCACCGTGGCCGGCAGCCTGCATATCTCGGCGAAGATGGGGGTGCGCACCTTGCGCATGGGTTACCTGTACGTACTGCTCGACCAGCAGGTCTGGCATGCCTATGCCGTCAGTGAACAAGGCCACCTGCGCCGCTTCAACCCCTACGAGCCGCCAGTCGGCCCGCCAAGGCCACTGCCGGAAAAGTGCGTGCATGAAGACCACGATATTCCTTCTGCCTTTCTCAACATCGATACCAATAAATATGGCAGCGCCTGGCTGGCCTTCTCCAGCGATGCCTGGCCGGTCAGTGTGCTGAACGCCTACAAAAGGGGTGAGGCGCCGGCGCATCGGTTTGAAGGCCTGGACCTGATCCAGGCGCGCAACAATCCTGAGCTGCTGGGGCTCGCCATGACGCCCGACAGTTTGCAGGTCGACAAGGAAGTGTTCGAGTACAGCCAACACGCTTGTTCACCCTTCGACAGTGCGCATGGCTTTCACAGTCGCTGGCTGCGCAGGTTCGCCCTGCGTGGTTATGTGATCAATGCGATGAACCGGCACAAGCTGGAAAACGGCGTGCTGGCGGTGGTGCTCGACGACACTATTGGCCTGATTCAGGAGTACAACCACCAGCGTCTGAACTGGGTGGTGAAGCGTCAGGTCTGGCGTGAAGAGCCCATGCGGGCTTATCAGTTGCAGACCTCGCAGATCTTGCAGGTGATTCGTGCCACGCATAGGGAATGGGCAGCGCAGAAGGTACCGTCACTGGAGCCGCTGACGGGGGACGGGCCGCCAGTGTTCGTGGACCCGGCGGTGGAACGTCAGCGTCTGGTGGAGCGTGCGCAGCAGGAAAGTGACGAGCGACTTGAAGAGCGGTACCACGAACCGCAACGGGCCGCATTTCAGGCTGAATACGAGCAGCAAGAAAGCGAGTTTCAGCGCTACATCGACAAGGATGCGCAAGCCTACGTGGCATTGTTCGACACGCCCATGTTCAAGGTTGCAGAACAGTACGACTACAATGGCAACAATCGCGAATCCGGCGTGGCGTATGCCAAGACCATGGCACTGTGTCTGGGTGGTGGCGTCACGGAGGCTGTGGTACCCAGCGTTGAACCATGCAGCCCCGCTGCCGGAACCAGCGAATTACTCTGGTTGAAATGGCTGCAGGATCCTGACAGTCCTCCCTACCGCGCCTTGCTGATGCGTGACCGCTCGCTGCTGGCCGGACTACTTCCCAGTTTTTCGACCCCAGAAGCCATCAACTGGAACGACAGCGACAAGCTCTACGGCGTGCTGACCAAAATCATCGCCAGCGACGACGCAGGCTTGCGCATGCGCAACACGCTCAAACAGGCCATCGCCGAAACGCAGAGCGCGCTCAATGCGGCCAGCCAGCGCCTGGCGTCCAGCTTGCCACCTAGTGTGCAAAACGCCGTGCGGCACCTGAATAGCGCTACCCAGTTTCTCTATAACGGCGTGCACCTGATCGAGCTGGAAGTGAAGATGAAGCTGGGCGAGTACTACGCCCTGCAGAGTGCCCACTTGCGCGAGTTGCAGCACAAGGCCAATGCCTCCATCGCCGAGGCGCGGGACAGGATGCATCGCAACATTGATGACTTCGAGTTTGGTTCGATGAAGTCGATGCAGAAAGTGCGGCCGATTATCCAGCACGGGCTGATGAGCCTGGCGGTGCTCGACCCGCGCTTTACCAACAACATGATCAGTGTGACGGTGTGGGTCGAAGGTAAGGCCGAGGAGGTGCATGGCCGGTTGTTTGAGGAAGCCAACATGAAGGTGACTCAGGCGAGTAGTTGGGCGCAGCGTACGTTGGTAGATATTTCGGTGGTGGCAGGAACGCTGGACACCAATGCACGCAGATTGCTTCAGGGGCTGAAGATTACTGCGCAGCAGGCGGGTCAGTTGGTGCGGACTGGTTTCTCAGGCCTACGTGGGGTGGCAGGCAGTTGGGAATTGCTGCTGGCGATAGGTGGGTTGTATTTGCAGCAAGACAGCTTGGCCAGGAATCAGGAAAAAGCGGAAGCGGAGATTGGGCCCAAGGCACATGAGGCCAAGTTGGCGTTGCAGGGATCTCAACTTGGAATATTGGGTGGGCAAATTGAGCTGGTTGGACTCATGTTGAGGTCAAGTGGCGCCCGCATTGGTGAGTCTTGGGCCAAAAGCACATCTGGAACTGCGGTGTCGCTGATAAGACTCGGGGCCATGATAAGTACAGTGGCCGGGATTTTTGATGCAGTGCAAGCATCTTCTGCCGCTAAACGAACATTTGCAGTTGGGGATAACACAGCTGGTCTGATATATGCTGGCGCAGGTTTTGTATATGGTATTTCAACTGGAGTGTTTGCGTACGCAGCTCTCAAGTCTCTTACGTTAGGGCCTTTAGGTCTGGCAATAGTGCTGGGGCTCAGTGCATACGCAATGATCAAGTGGGCTGGGCAAACTGAATCTAATGCTCTGGAGCGTTGGGCGCGACGCTGCTACTTTGGGAAGGGCGGTGAAAAAAGGGCCGTGCATTGGAATGTTCCTGAATACGTAGACATCGCGTATGCAGAGCTTAATGCTGCTGCACTTGGTGTTCAGGTGAAGGCTAACTTTGAGTCAATAATTTCAAGTGTACCGGAATCTTCCAAAATAGGAGGGTTGGTCCACATGGAGTTGGAGCATAAGCTTAAATTCCAAATCGTATTGCCTGGGTATAGTGATGAGCGTTCAGCCTATCGCTGGTCGTTAGTAGTGCATCGTCATGGCGACGGAAATTTTCCGGATTTCATTGGTGGAGAGACTCTGCTTGTCGATGAATATCGAGCCCTGCCAGTTGAAGCCCTCACTAAGGCAACAAAGTTTCAAGGCTCTGCCAAGCCAAAATTTCCGGACTATAGAAGTGATTTTGGAGTGAATAGAAGAAGGCTGTCGACAGACGAAGGTGAGATGGCCGTGTCTTGGCTGGAAATTTATGGTTCTATAGAACTTTCGGCTAGCATCGGACCGCATAGTATCGGTGCTGTGACACTGCTGATAATGTACTGGCCAGATAGTGAGCTGCCGAGTGCTTATGTTGAAGCTTGCATCAAAGAGACTAATGAATGAAAACTAAGCCCGGAGTGATATGGAAGCGGGCTCTGTGTTGGAGCCATGACCTCCCTGATGTTCGTTCGCAGATGGTTCCTTCCTTTGGTTTTGGAGACATAAAGCCAGCGCCAAACTTTATTGATGAAGTTTGCCTGGAGTTGCCTCGGTCTACCATCAGTCTGCGTGGTGTAGTGGCTTTGCTTTGGATTCCAGGTTTGGTCGCATCCTTTGGGGTGCTTGTATATCTATGTTGGCTCATGCTCAGTGTTGACTGGGCGGGTGACTGGTTCGTCGTCTTTGTTATATTGCTAATCCCCTTAGTCGCTATGTGGGCCATCGCATCTCATGTAAAAATGGACCTCACGCTCCCAAGGGACGAACCCATTCGCTTCAATCGCCTACGCCGAAAAATCTACCTCTATCAATTCAGATTCCACTACATCCATCTGTTCAGCCGCAAACACTGGGGCGTCAAGCCTGTCGCGTACAACTGGGACGACGTAACCGCCGAAGTCTACCGAGTCTACGCCCCCGGCCACGGCGGCCTGATCGAAAACGTCATGCTGTCAGTCCGCAACCCGGAAACCAACGAAGTCATTGACCGCGTGTTCTTCACCCACGACCTCTACCACGGCGAGGCCTACTGGGCCATCGCCCGGCTGTTCATGCAGCAAGGCCCCGAAGCCCTGCCGAAGTTCGTGCACCCACCCCGTGACTGGAACGATGACGATGGCCTCAGCCACATGCACTGCCTGGCGCCGAAGGTTCATTGGCCAGAGGCGATTGATCGCGAGTCCCGTACTGCGCCGACTGAAGGAGAGGTCCAATGAACCCTGTTGTCCTGGTAGGTCACCGGCATAGTTGCCCGCTGCATGGCGTTAACCAGGTAGAGAGCGGCAGTACTACGTATACGTTCAATGGCAGGGCGGTTGCCAGGGTGGGGGACCGGACCACCTGTGGTGCTGTAATCGAAAGTGGCGCTGAGCACTTCTTGATTGAGGGCGCGGCTGTAGCGCGCAAGGGCGACCGGACTGATCACGGTGGTGTGCTGGAGGAGGGCGATGCCGGGTGGTTGCTGGACTGATGCAATCAGCGCAGGCGGCATGTCTCGCACAAAATCTAAAGGCTTGCCGGGATTGCGTCTGCCTTGAAGGCTGCGGTAATTCGTGTAGGAGCGGGTTTACCCGCGAACACCGGCGCAGCCGGTGCCATATACCGCGCTGGATTCTTCGCGGGCTTGCCCGCTCCCACAGGTTCCTGCCAACTCAATGAGGTTGCGGTGCCTGTTGGAATTGAGCCACTGCCCGACAGCTGGGCGATTGCCTACACCGACCGCGCAGGCTTGCTGATTTGTTTGCCAGCTTGGGTGGCCACTTCCAGGGCTTGGCCGTCCCGCTGTTTGCCTTGGCGTGCCAGGCCTTCAAGCTGCGGAATCAGCATACCCTCCGGCAAATGCCGCCAGAACCGCCCGGGCATGTGCAGGCGCAAAGCATCGGGGTTGAGGCGTGCAGGGTTGAAAGTATGGCGATAGTAAGTGCGCCATAGCTCTGCGCCGGGGTCTTCGGCGTTGCGGGCCCACTGGCGCCAAGGCTCGGGGCACTGTCGCTGGTAGTCGAATGCCTGGCCGTCGAAGCGAATGCCATCCTGAGGTGTGGCGATCAACCAGCGCAAACGCCCCAGGCGGTCGGCGAAGTGTGGGCTGGCACTCTCCAGAATGTCATGCGCCGGCTCGTGGTAGGCCACCAGATCAAGCTGCAAATGCTCAACCAGGGCATCAGGCAACGGCACGAAGCGTACAAACGCATGCAGGTGGTGCGCCTCCCGGGTTACCTGCTTGATGCGCCGTTGCAGCTCACTGCCCAACCGGTCCCCCGCCAGCATCGCCGTGCGGTCGCCATGGGCCACGCGCCACAGTACTTCATACAGCAGGTTCCAGCGTTGCTCTCCACGATAACGGGCTGCCTGTTCCAGCTGGCTCAACAGCGCTGCCGGAACCTTGGCACGAAATGGGCCGGGCCCTTCAGGGGGCGCTGTCGGCACTGCCAGCAGGTCAGCCATCGGGCCCTGTGACCAGGTGACTTGCGCCGGGTCGATGCCATGCCCCAGCAACACCCGGGCCTGGTCGCGCCAGATGGCGAACAGGTCGTCGCAGTCGAGCGCGATCACCCCCACAACCCCATCTGCACCGGCGCCTGCGGCTCACGCAAACGCGCCCGTAACAAGCCACTGCGCAGCTCGGCCTGGGCCGGGCGGTAATCGCTGGTGACGATGAACGGCCGTGCCTTGTCCAGCACACAGCGCAGCTGGATCAGGTCGTCATAACGGATGCGCCGTTCCCGCCGCAGGGCGACCAGGCGCTGCACGCTGCGCAGGCCGATGCCGGGGATGCGGGCCAGTAGCGCCGGTTCGGCGCGGTTCACGTCCAGCGGGAAGACGTCGCGGTTGGCCAGCGCCCAGGCCAGCTTGGGGTCGATGTCCAGCGCCAGGTTGCCACTCTGGCCCAGCAGTTCGCCGGCCTTGTAGCCATAGCCACGCAGCAGGAAGTCGGCTTGGTACAGGCGGTGCTCGCGCAGCAGCGGTGGCGCGGCCAAGGGCACGCTGCCCGGGCTGTCGGGGATCGGGCTGAAGGCGGAGTAATACACGCGCTTGAGGCCGTAACCCTGGTACAGCGACTCGGCATTGCGCAGCAGGGTGCTGTCGTCGGTACTGTCGGCGCCGACGATGACCTGGGTGCTTTGCCCGGCCGGGGTGAAGCGAGGTGCCTTGGGTTCGTTGGCCACGGCTTGCTGGCCCTGGTGAATAACGCCCATGGCCTGGCGAATGGTGTGTGCTTGCTTCTCGGGTGCCAGGCGCTTGAGGCTGGCGTCAGTGGGTAGCTCGATGTTGACGCTGAGGCGGTCGGCCAGCCGGCCTGCCTCTTCGATCAGCAACGGGTCGGCATCGGGGATGGTCTTGAGGTGAATGTAACCGCGGAAGTTGTGTTCTTCGCGCAGCAGCCGGGCCACGCGGATCAGTTGCTCCATGGTGTAGTCCGCCGAGCGGATGATGCCGGAGCTGAGGAACAGGCCGCTGATGCAATTGCGCCGGTAGAAGTCCAGGGTCAGGCGTACCACTTCCTCGGGCGTGAAGCGGGCGCGCGGCACGTTGCTGGAACGGCGATTGACGCAGTACTGGCAGTCGTACAGGCAGAAGTTGGTCAGCAACACCTTGAGTAGCGACACGCAGCGGCCGTCGGGGGTGTAGCTGTGACAGATGCCCATGCCGTTGGTCGCCCCCAGCCCATCGCCGCCGCGCGAGTTGCGCTTGGGCGCGCCGCTGCTGGCGCAGGAAGCGTCGTACTTGGCAGCGTCGGCGAGGATGCCGAGTTTGGCGATGAGTTGCATGGTGCTGTCCTGCTATACTGAATATTCATACAGTATTTTGAGATGTGATGGATTGCAAGTGCTTGTGCGTCAGCCATACCCGACTAATTCCATCAACTAAGCTTGTGGCTGGACATAACGGATAGCAACGAGGTATGGGAGAGGTTATGAAGATCACCATCAAACCGAAACTGGCGCTGGCCGGGCTGGCCTTGGCAATCGGCATGCTCAATGCCCAGGCTGCAGAAACCAGGAAGGTCGATGTCATGCTGGTGGGCGGCGGTATCATGAGTTCCACCCTGGCGGTGTGGCTCAACGAACTGGAGCCGGGCTGGTCGATGGAAATGGTCGAGCGCCTGGACAAGGTGGCCGAGGAAAGCTCCAACGGCTGGAACAACGCGGGTACCGGCCACTCGGCCCTGGCCGAGTTGAACTACACCCCGGAGAAGGACGGCAAGATCGACATCAGCAAGGCGGTGGAGATCAACGAGTCGTTCCAGGTCACCCGCCAGTTCCTCGCTTGGCAAGTCAAGCAAGGCGTGCTGAAGAACCCGCACTCTTTCATCAACACCACCCCGCACATGAGCTTTGTCTGGGGCGACGACAACATCCGCTTCCTGAAAAAACGCTACGAGGCGCTGCAGGCCAGCCCGTTGTTCAAACCCATGCAGTACTCCGAAGACCACCAGCAGATCAGCAAGTGGGTGCCGCTGATGATGGAGGGCCGCGACCCCAACCAGAAACTGGCCGTGACCTGGACGCCGATTGGCACTGACGTGAACTTTGGTGAAATCACCCGGCAGTACGTGGGCTACCTGCAGACCCGGCCGAACTTCGACCTCAAGCTGTCGAGCGAAGTGCAGGACATCACCCGCAACGGTGACGGCTCCTGGCATGTCGAGTACAAGAACCTGAAAGACGGCAGCAAAACGGCCACCGACGCCAAGTTCCTGTTCATTGGCGCGGGTGGCGCGGCCTTGCCATTACTGCAGAAGTCGGGTATCGACGAGGCCAAGGACTATGCCGGCTTCCCGGTCGGCGGCTCGTTCCTGGTAACCGACAACCCAGCCATTGCCCAGCGTCACATGGCCAAGGCCTATGGCATTGCCGCCACCGGCGCGCCGCCTATGTCGGTGCCGCACCTGGACACTCGGGTGCTCGATGGCAAACGCATGATCCTGTTCGGGCCGTTCGCCACCTTCTCCACCAAGTTCCTCAAGCAGGGCTCGCTGCTCGACCTGCTTGCCAGTACCAGCGTGCACAACGCTTGGCCGATGGTGCGGGTTGGGGTACGCGAGTTCGACCTGGTGCAGTACCTGATCGGCCAGGTGCTGCAGTCCGACAATGACCGCTTTGAGGCGCTGCGTACTTACTTCCCCGAGGCGAAGAAAGAGGACTGGCGTTTGTGGCAGGCTGGCCAACGGGTGCAGATCATCAAGAAAGACGAGGCCTTGGGTGGTGTGCTCAAGCTCGGCACCGAGGTGGTGACCTCCAAGGACGGTAGCATTGCCGGCCTGCTAGGGGCCTCACCCGGCGCCTCGACTGCACCGCCGATCATGCTCGATGTGCTGAACAAGGTGTTCAAGGACAAGGTGGCATCGCCCGAGTGGCAGGCGAAGATCAAGCAGATCATCCCGTCCTATGGCATTCGCCTGAACGACCATCCGGATCAGGTACAGAAGGAATGGGCGTACACCAATGAGGTGTTGCAGCTCAATCCGCCTGCGCCCTAGCGTGATGGAAATTTCAAGCAATGCGCATTCCATGTAGGAGCGGCCTTGCGTCGCGATAGGGCTGCGAAGCAGCCCCAGCAATTTGTGCATCTGCGCTGAAACCGTGGGGCTGCTTCGCAGCCCTATCGCGACACAAGGCCGCTCCTACAGGCTAATCAGGGCTTGCCGAACCGGTAGAACAGGTTCGGCTCGCTGGCCACGTACAGGTTGCCGGCGCTGTCCATGGTCATGCCTTCGGGCTGCGGTGCATCTCGGCCAAGCCCCCAAAACCCGGCGCGCTACGAGCGAATGCTGACGAAGCGGCCGTCGCCTTCGAGTTCGGAGATGTTCTTCGACTGGTCGCTGAGCAGCAGCAGGTGGCCGGTGCGCGGGTCGTAGTAGCCGTTTGGCTAGTCATTGTGCGGGAGCCTGTGCGGCGGTTTTCAGGTTCCCGGGCGTGTTCGCCCAGGCAAAATGGTAGACCTGGCTGGGTGCGTCGGGCTGGCATTGGCCGTTGTCGGCATCGGCACCCACCACGTACCACTCGGCACGCGAGGTTTTGCCCAGCTTGCGCGCCTTGTCGGCACTGAAGCAGCGGCCCAGTTCCGTTGCCGGAATCAGGGCAAAGGCCGTGGGGTTATGGCGTAGCCAGTAAGCAGCCGCATCGGCTTTGGACTGGCCGGTGAAACCAAAGTGGACAATCGGCTGGCGGGCAAACAGCCAGTGCCCCTCGCGCCAATTGACCAGTACCAGCTCGGCGCCGCCGGTGGCGCGTGCGGTTTCGGCCATCAGTGTTTCGTGAGGGTTGCGGCCTTCCTTGATGGGCTCGACGAAACCACGCGCGAACCACAGGCAGAACCACACCAGGGCCACGGCGACGAAGGCCTTGCGCCAGGCTGGCCGGCTCAGGAACCAACGCTTGAGCAGCCATGGCACCAGCGGGGCGATGGCCAGCACTAGGCCGGGCAATGCCGGGAAGATGTACAGCTTGCGCTTGCCGCTGCTGAGGCTGAAGAACAGCAGTACCAGGGCCACCCAGCCGAGCAGCAGCAGGAAGCGCCCGTCGCGCTTCTGCAACTGCCGGCGCCACGCCGGCACCAGCCATGGTAGGGCCAGGATCAGCGGCATCCAGTACTTGGGAATGACCTTGACGAAGAAATACCAGAACGGCTCACGGTGGTCCCAGGCGTTGGCATAACGGCTGGCGGTCTGGCGCAGCAGGATCTCCTTGAGGTAGGCCAGTTCCGCCGCGCCACCGCCTTGGGCAATGGATACCAGCAACGGCAGCAGCCACACCGCACAGCCGGCCAGCAGCCACACCAGCCCCAGGCTCCAGCGCCAGCCCTGGCCGGGCATGGCTACCACCCCGTGCCAGCGCTTGCGCACGGCCCAGGCATAAGGCAGCAGCATCAGCGCCGGGACAAAACCCACACCCTTGCTGATGATACCCAGGCCCATGGCTGCGCAGGCCAGGTAGAACCAGCCCCAGGCCGGCCCCAGCAGCAGATGGCGAACCAGGCCGTAGAAACCCAGCGCCACCCACAGGCACAGGAAGCTGTCGATCTGGCCCGTGCGCAGGATGCTATAGCTCTGGTACGTGGCCAGGAACAGCAGGGCGGCAATTACGCCGATACGCCGGTTCCACAGGCGCCGGCCCAGGTCATGCAGCACCAGCGTGATGGTTGCTGCCGACAGCAGGCCTGGCAGGTACAGGGCGACCTTGGGCGAGCCGGTCAGGTAGCTGAACAGGGCCACGGTCCACATGAACAGTGGTGGTTTGTCGCCGTAGATTTCCGCAGCGCGATGGGGGATGAACCAATTGCCGCTCTGCAGCATTTCCAGGGCGACACCGAGGAAGCGTTCTTCATCGACGTTCATCGGCTGGCGCCAGCCGATGCCAGCACCCACCAACAACAGGGCGAGGGCAACCAGCGCCAGGCGCTCGGCCCCGAGGGTCTTGAACCTTGGCAAGGGCTATTCCTTCTGCTCTTGGTGTCGGGCGATCAGCTGCAGGTTGCGCAGGTAGACCAGCAGGCCGAACGACTGGCCGATGATGAACACCGGGTCTTCGCGGTAGATGGCGTATATCAGCAGCAAGGCGCTGCCGAGCATGCTCAGGTACCAGAAGCCCACCGGGATCACGCTGCGGCGCTTGAATTCGCTGTACAGCCACTGCAGCACAAAACGGCCGGTGAACACGGCCTGGCCGGCGAAGCCGACGATCAGCCAAAGGGTTTCGCGGGTCATCCTTCGAGCTCCTGTGGGCGCGTGTCGAGGCGTGTACGGCGGATCAGCCACCAAACCCCGAACAGGTCGAGAATGCCGACCAGCGCGCGGTCCAGGTTGCCGTACTTGGACACCCCGGCGTGGCGCGGGCGGTGGTTGACCGGGTGCACCAGCATGCGGCCGTTGTGGCGCAGGATCAGCGCCGGAATGAAGCGGTGCATGTGGTCGAAATAGGGCAGGCGCAGGAAGGCGGCGCGCTCGATCAGCTTCAGGCCGCAGCCGGTGTCCGGGGTGGCGTCCTTGAGCAGGCGGCTGCGCAGGCCGTTGGCAAAGCGCGAGGCCCAGCGCTTGCTGGCAGTGTCGCGACGGTTGACGCGGTGCCCGGCCACCAGCTTGATGCCGCCGCCGAGGTCTTCACTGCCGCGCACCAGGGCGAGCATGCCGGGAATATCCGCCGGGTCGTTCTGCCCGTCACCGTCCAGGGTGGCCAGCCAGCGGCCGCGCGCAGCCTGGGCAGCGTGCCAGATCGAAGTGCTTTGGCCCAGCGAGCGATCATGGCGCAGGATGCGCAACTGGGTGAAACCCTGTTGTTTCATTTGCTGCAGCACCGTCAGGGTGCGGTCGCTGCTGCCATCGTCGACCACCAGTACTTCATAGTTTTCAGCGGCCAGCGCCGTGCGGATTTCCGCCAGCAGTGCCGGCAGGTTGTCGACCTCATTCTTGGCGGGGATCAGTACCGAGAGGTCAAGTGGATCTGTCATTGAGGCTACCTGTGTTCTTGTAGTGATTGCGTGGTTCAAAGCCGATAGAAGTCCCGGTACCAGCCAACGAAGGCGGCGACCCCGTGTTGCAGTGGTGTGCTTGGTGAAAAGTTGATCCAGCGTGCCAGCGAACTCACATCTGCCCAGGTTTCCAGCACGTCACCCGCCTGCAATGGCAGGTACTCGCGCCGGGCCTTCATGCCCAAGGCATCCTCCAGGCATTCGACGAATTCCAATAGGCGTACCGGCTGGCCGCAGCCGATGTTGAACAGCTGGCAGGGCGGTTGCCCGGCGCCAGCCTGTGGCGGCTTCAGGCGCAGGCGCTGGATGCTTTCGACGATGTCGTCGATGTAGGTGAAGTCGCGTGCCATCTGACCGTGGTTGTAAACCTCGATGGGGCGGCCTTCGAGCATTGCCTGGGTAAACTTGAAAAGGGCCATGTCGGGCCGGCCCCACGGGCCATACACGGTGAAGAAGCGCAAGCCGGTGACCGGCAGCTGGTACAGGTGCGCGTAGCTGTGCGCCATCAGTTCGTTGGCGCGCTTGCTCGCGGCATACAGCGAAACCGGCTGTTCGACCGGGTCATCGACGCTGAACGGCTGCTTGGTGTTGGCGCCGTACACCGAACTGCTGGAGGCGTAGATCAGGTGGCGCGGTGGCTGCTGGCGGCAGGCCTCCAGCAGGTTGAGAAAACCGACCAGGTTGGACTGGCCGTAGGCGCTGGGGTTGTCCAGCGAGTAGCGCACACCGGCCTGTGCCGCCAGGTGGATCACTTCGCTGAACGCCTGGCCGGCAAACAGCTGTTGCAGATCGGCCGCGTTGGCGATGTCGAGGGTCTGGAAGCGGAAGTTGGGGTAGGTGAACAATTGCTGCAGGCGCGCCAGTTTCAGCTCGACGCTGTAGTAGGCATTGAGGTTGTCGATACCCACCACCTCGATGCCCGCTTCGCACAGCCGGCGGGCGAGGTGAAAACCGATAAAGCCGGCCGCGCCGGTGATCAGTACGGGCATGGCGGCTGCACCTTGCCACGGCCGATGCCGTAGTACGCGAGGCCGGCGGCGGCCATGTGCTCAGGTTCGAACAGGTTGCGGCCGTCGAACACCACGCGGTCGGCCAGCTGCTGCGGTACCTTGTCCAGGTTCAGCACCCGGTAGTCCTGCCACTCGGTGACGATTACCAGAGCATCGGCGCCGAGCAGGGCGTCGTCCTTGCACGGCACCAGTTTCAGGTCTGGGCGTGGGCCATAGTGGCGCTGGATTTCCTCCATGGCCTGCGGGTCGTGGGCTTGGACGCTTGCGCCAGCGGCCCACAGGGCTTCGAGCAGGACTCGGCTGGAGGCTTCGCGGATGTCATTGGTGTTGGGCTTGAACGACAGGCCCCACAAGGCGAAGACCTTGCCACGCACACCGCCTGGATAGTGACGCTGGATCTTGTCGAACAGCCGGCTTTTCTGCCGCTCGTTGACCGACTCCACGGCGCGCAGCAGTTGCGGTTCGAAGCCTTCGGCCTCGGCACTCTTGCGCAGCGCCTGCAGGTCCTTGGGGAAGCACGAACCGCCAAAGCCGCAGCCGGCGTAGATGAAGTCGTAACCGATGCGCGGGTCCGAACCGATGCCACGGCGCACCATCTCGATATCGGCGCCCAGGTGTTCGGCCAGGTTGGCGATTTCGTTGATGAACGAGATTTTGGTCGCCAGCATGCAGTTGGCCGCGTACTTGGTCAGCTCGGCGCTGCGTGCGTCCATGATCATGAGTTTTTCGCGGTTGCGGCTAAACGGCAGGTACAGCTCGCGCAGCAGCTCGACTTCGGCTGGCGCGGCACCGCCGATGATGATGCGCTCCGGGCGCATGCAGTCATCCAGTGCCGAACCTTCCTTGAGGAACTCCGGGTTGCTGATGACCTGGAACTGTTCGGTATCGGCCACGGCCTGACCGATACGGGCCCTTATGCGGTCCACCGTGCCGACCGGTGAAGTGGATTTGTTGACGATGACCTTTGGGCCATCGGCATGTTCAAGAATGCTGTCGACCACGGCGAACACATGCCGCATGTCGGCGCTGCCATCGGCCTGCGGCGGCGTGCCGACGGCGATGAACTGCAGCCTGGCATACCGGCTCGCTTCCCCGGCATCGGTGGTGAAGCGCAGGCGCCCGCAGGCCAGGTTCTTCTCCAGCAGCGGCGCCAGGCCAGGCTCGAAGATTGGGCAGTGCCCTTCGTTAAGGGCGGCGACCCGCTCGCCGTTGACATCCATGCACAACACCGAATGCCCGACCTGGGCCAGGCACACCGCCTGGGTGAGGCCAACATAGCCAGTGCCGAAAACCGTGACCTTCATTTACCAGCTCCTTGATAAGAAAGCTGAAAAAAAATGTCACATCGTTGTTTAGAAATTGTTACCTACAGAATGATGTCATGAGCTATATAGCCGGGATCCCATTTCGCCTATCCAGACCATCTAGACTTACAAGCAGCTCGCAGTCGTGCGTTGTACGGCGAGCTCAAAACCCTGAACCGACCACCGCCTCCCCGGAGCGGAGTTCCCTCGCTGGCGATGGCCTTCTTGCAGAGGAGGGCAGGTCATGGACGAGGCAAGGCTTCACGATTTCATGGGCAAGCTGGTGGGCGACATGGGCGCGGCGGCCACCCTGGCCAACGTCATCCTGGGTGATGAGTTGGGGCTGTACCGGGCCATGGCCGACAGCCAGCCGACCACCGCCGAGGCGCTGGCGGAAAAGGCCGGCTGCCACCCGCGACTGGTGCGGGAATGGCTCAACGCCCAGGCGGCAGCGGGCTACATGGTGCATGACAACGGCAGCTTCGTGCTGCCCGAGGAGCAGGCCATGACCTTGGCGCTGGAGGATTCGCCCGCCTACATGGCCGGGGGCGCGGCAGTGATCGCTGCGCTGTTTCATGACAAGGACAAGTTGGTGACGGCCATGCGTGGGGACGGTGGGTTGGCCTGGGGCGACCATCATCCGTGCATGTTCAGTGGTACCGAGCGCTTCTTCCGGCCCGGATACCGCACCTTCCTGGTGGCCGACTGGTTGCCGGCGCTTGAGGGGGTGGTGGGCAAGCTGCAGGCTGGGGCCAAAGTGGCGGATGTCGGTTGTGGGCATGGTGCTTCGACCCTGGTCCTGGCCCAGGCGTTTCCGGCCTCTAGCTTCACAGGCTACGACTATCACGCACCGTCCATTGCCACCGCCAGCGAGCGTGCGCGTGAGGCCGGGCTGGAGGGGCGAGTGAGCTTCCAGCAGGCCAGCGCCAAGGACTACCCGGGGCATGACCATGACCTGGTGTGCTTCTTCGATTGCCTGCACGACATGGGCGACCCGGTGGGGGCTGCCAAGCATGCCTACCGCGCGTTGAAGGCCGACGGTACGGTGATGCTGGTGGAGCCCTACGCCGAGGATTCGCTGGAGGGCAACCTGACACCGGTTGGGCGGCTGTTCTATGCGGCGTCTACGTTCATCTGCACGCCGAACTCGTTGTCGCAGGAAGTGGGGCTGGGGTTGGGCGCGCAGGCTGGCGAGGCGCGTTTGCGGGCGGTGTTCGAAGAGGCGGGGTTCCGCCGCTTCCGGCGGGCGACGCAAACGCCGTTCAACCTGATTCTGGAGGCCCGTAAGTAAGGCGTGCTTGCATAAATCTCTTGGCCAGCACTGGCCCTTGTAGGAGCGGCCTTGTGTCGCGAAAGGGCTGCGAAGCAGCCCCCGGGTTTCAGCACAGATGCACAAATTGCCGGGGCTGCTTTGCAGCCCTTTCGCGACACAAGGCCGCTCCTACAGGCCCCATGCCTCCCTTGAAATCGATGCCGGCCAGGTGGAGCCTTGCCAGGTCGGAAAGGGCCCCAGCAATCGTGCAGGTTACGGCATAATCCAGCCCATATACTCCCCAAGGATGGCCCCATGTTCGCTTCGTTGTTCGCAGTCCTGGCCCCGGTTTTCATTGTCGCTGGCATCGGCTATGCATGGGCCCGCAAGGGCCTGGACTACCCCACCGAATTCATCGCCCGGGTGGTAATGACCGTTGGCACGCCGTCGCTGGTGCTGTCCACCCTCAGCCGCACCGAACTAAACCCGGACGCCTTTACCAGCATGGCCGTGGCCTGCCTGCTGTGTACCCTGGGCATGGCCGTGGCCGGTTTGCTGGTGTGCCGTGCTTCGGGCATGCACTGGCGGGTGTTGCTGCCAGCGTTCATGTTCCCCAACACCGGCAACATGGGCCTGCCGATCAGCCTGTACGCCTTCGGTGAGCATGGCCTGGCGCTGGCCGTGGCGTTTTTCCTGACCCTGTCGATCGTGCAGTTCACCCTCGGCATGGCCATTTCCGGAACCGCAGCTTCGCTCAAGGCACTGCTACGCAACCCCATCGTGATCAGCCTGGCCGGCGCCATGCCGATCATTTTTCTCGATTTCGAGCTGCCCCGCTGGCTGGCCAACACCGCGGATTTGCTGGGTGGCATGACCATCCCGCTGATGCTGCTGACCCTTGGGGTGTCGCTGGCCAGCATTCGCCTGCGCCATGTAGGTAGCGGCATGCTGTTGGGCGCTTTGCGCATTGGCCTGGGCGCTGCAGTGGGCTGGGCGGTGGGCGCGGCGTTGGGTATGCAGAACCTGGAGCGGGCCGTGCTGGTGGTGCAGTCGGCGATGCCGGTGGCGGTGTTCAACTACCTGATGGCGGTGCGGGCCAACCGCGAGCCGGAGCAAGTGGCGAACCTGGTGATGTGCTCGACCGTGCTGTCGTTTGCCTGGTTGCCGGTGGTGCTGGCTTGGTGGATGTAAGCCTGTAGCGGCCTCTTCGCGGGTAAACCCGCTCCTACAACGATAGCGAACCTCTGTAGGAGCGGGTTTACCCGCGAAAGGGCCGGTGCAGGGAACATCTATTCAACATGCAACTGCTCATGCACCCAACCCTGGCTGGTCAGTACCATTGCCCGGGTATCCTTGAGCGGCGTGTCTTGACTGGCCACTGCCTTGCCCAGCTCGGCGATGCTGGCCTTCACCCTTTCATCAGCGGCCCAGGCCGGCAACCCGGTGATCTTGTAGGCATAGGTCACATTCGCCCGTTCCTGCCCGGTTGCCTTGCTTGGCTCACTGAATTGCTCAATAGCCGTAACTTGCGCCTTGCCAAAGCACAGCCCGTTATCTGCCTGGTAATACTTGCGGCCTTCGTCGGTTAGCTCATAGGCGTAATAGACGTCGGTGCGCGCGGCCTGCCACAGGCGGGCAGGCACCTCGGTGCGCGAAATCTCCTTTTCGGTGACCACGCCCACCTGGGCCAGGGCATGTAACGCGTTGTTGGTGCCATGGAGGTCGAAATCCTGGGTTTTGCTGGGGAATTTAGTGGCGACGAAGCAGTGCGGGTACTGACTGTCGAGGTAGGCCTGGGCGGCCTTGTGGAAACTGGCCTCGCGGGTGTCCTTGTTGTCGGAGCAACCCGCCAGGGTTGCCAACAGCGCCAGCGGCACGATCTTCCTGTACATGGTGAAGCTTCCTTGGGAACGGATCGTGCGCGATTAAAACCCACGGCCTAGAGCGGCGCAATCGTGGCACGACGGCATCTCTGCTTATGCTTTACTGGCCTCTTCGCGGGTAAACCCGCTCCTACAGGGACCGCGCTGTCTTTGAATATTGCGCGGTTTTTGTAGGCGCGGGTTTACCCGCGAAGAGGCCAGCAGCAACACCATCAATCTTGATGATGGGTATCGATACTGACCACCACCGACATCCCCGGCCGCAAGCGCTTGGCCTCTGGCTGGTCGGCATCCACGGTGATCCGCACCGGAATACGCTGGGCAATCTTGACGAAGTTGCCGGTGGCGTTGTCCGCCTGCAGCAAGGCGAACTCCGAGCCGGTGGCGGGTGAAATCTGCTGTACATGCCCCTGCAACTTCAGGTGGTTGAGCGCATCCACGGTAAAGCTCACCGGCTGGCCGATGCGTACATCGGCCATCTGGGTTTCCTTCATGTTGGCGATCACCCACAAGGTGTCGGGCACCAGCGCCATCAGCTGCGCGCCGGAATTGACATAGGCCCCCAGGCGCGTGCCGATCTGCCCCAGCTGGCCGTCGCGTGGGGCGGTGACGCGGGTGTTGTCGAGGTCAATACGCGCCAGTTCCACGGCGGCCTTGGCGTTTTCCACCGAAGCCTCCAGCGCGGCCCGGTTGACCACCACCGTTTCCCGGTCCTGGCGGGCAATCTTCAACGCAGCCTTGGCCTGGGCCAGGCTGGCGACCGCAGCGGCTTCGCTGGCCCGGGCCAGGTCCAGGTCACGGCGCGACACCGAGCCGTCGCTGACCAGGGCCTGGTTGCGGCTCAGGTCGGCCCTGGCCTTGGCTGCCTGGGCGGCGGCGTCGCTGATCGCGGCCTGGCGCTGGGCAATGGTGGCGTCGGCGCTGTTGCGCTGCTGCAGGTTGTTGGCCAAGGCCGCCTGCTGTTGCTGCAACTGGGCGATGGCCTGGGCCAGGCGCTGCTTGTAGATACGGTCGTCCAGTTGCACCAGCAGTTCACCAGCCTTGACGAACTGGAAGTCGTGCACCGGCACGTCGACGATGTAGCCGCTCAGTTGCGGGCCGATTATGGTCACCTGGCCGCGTACCAGGGCATTCTCGGTGCTTTCGATGGCGCTCCTGAACGGTGGCAGGCGCCAGGCATACAGCACCAGCAGGATGCCGGCCAGGGCCACGCAAGCGAAACTGATCGAGGACAGGATACGCACCCGCCGCGAGCGTACCGGGCTGGTCGGTTCGCTGGGCGGGGTGACGCCTTCCGGGGTTTCGGCGATGGCGGTGGTGGTTGTGGTGCGGGTGTCGTCGGTCATCGGGTGGGCGCGCCGGGGGTGGAATCGGTGGAATTGGCTTGGCGTTTCGTGTACCAGAGCCAGGTGCTGCGGATGCAGATCCAGATCATGGTCAGGATAGCGATACTGCCGATCAGCACGAACACATCGTTGTAGGCCATCACATTCGCTTCGCGGGTGGCGGCACTGGCCAGCAGGCGCATGCCGGCTTCGCTGCGCAGGGCCGGGTCGGCGATGATGCCGCCGTAACCGGCACCGCCGCTTTGCACCCGGGCATTCACCAGCGGCTCAAGGTAGCTGAGGCGGTCCATCAGGTGGCTGGAGTGGAATTTTTCCCGCCAGGTCTGGAAGGTGCCCAGCAACGCCGCGCCAATCAGGCCGCCAAGGTTGTTGCAGATACCGAACAGCACCGAAAAGCTCACCAGGTTGCGCGGGTTGGCGCGCACATGGCTGATGCCCAGTGCCATGGAGGGGCCGAGGAAGAAGGTGCTGCCGAATGCCAGCAAAAACTGGCTGAAATACATCTGTGCCGGGCGCGTGAGGTTGCTTGAACTGCTGTCCATGAAGGCGCCGGCGGCCATGGCCAGCAGCGAGACGAACAGCGGGATCACCAGGTGGTTGGGGTTAATGGTGAGGGCACTGCTGGCCAGGCCGGCCACAGCGCCCAGCAGCATGATCCAGTACAGCGTGCGCATCTGCTCGCTGCCCATGTTCAGCGCTTGCAAAAAACCGACCGCGCCAGTGGATTGCTCCGAGGTCACCATGCGGATCAGCACCACGCACAGGGCCAGGCGAATGATGGCGCCGCTGCCCAGCCAGTGGGTCATCAGCAACGGGTTGCTGCGGTTGTGCTCGATGGCCAGGCCACTGAATATCAGGGCGATCGAGGCCGCCAGGGCCACGCCGATCCATGGCGCCTCCAGCCACCAGTCGATACGCCCCAGCGACAGCACGGCGCAGAGCAGCGCGGTGCCGCTGGCCATCAGCGAAAAGGTCAGGAAGTCCAGCGGTTCGAAGGTCTTGAAGCGGTCACCGGGGGGCAGCTTGAGCATCAGCACACAACCCAGTGCGGCCAGTGTCAGGCCCAGCTCGAACAGGTACAGCCCGCGCCATTCGGCAATCTGCAGCAAGTCTTCGGAGAAGATCCGCGCCAGCGGCAACGCCAGCTGCGAGGCGCCCAGCCCCAGCACCATTGCTTTCAGCCGCCATTGCGCCGGGAACGCCTGGATCATGTAGTACAGCCCCAGCGAACTGAGCGCCGCGCCGACCATGCCGTGGGCCGCGCGTACGGCGATGGCCGAGTTGAGGTCGTTGACCAGCAGGTGGGCGAAAGTGACCAGGGCATACAGCACCAGGAACACCTCGGTGAAGGCACGCAGGCCGAACTGCTGGCGGAACTTCACCAGCAGCAGGTTGATGGACACGTTGGTCATGACATAGGCGGCTGGCAGCCAGGCCATTTCCGCCGTGGTAGCGCCCAGTGCACCCTGGAGGAACACCAGGTTGGCGGTGACCAGCGCGTTGCCCAGGCCGCCGGTGATGGCCACCAGCAGCCCGACCACGCCGTAGGCCAGGCGTTTGGCTGGCGTGTGCAGGGGCGTGGAGGGGGAGCCCGGCAGGCTGGGTTTTTCGTGGGGGAGCCACTGGCGGGGGGCGTATTTGTTCATGGGGAGACTGTACTTTAGCGGCGGTTGGTGCTGCTAGGTGCATGTCTTGGATTTTGTGGTGGGGTTGAAATCGAGCGCCGCCCGCGCGGCGCTTCGCGGCTAAAGCCGCTCCTACGTTTGTTTCGGGCCAGTCCATCCTGTGCCAGGCGCGCGCGACCGCCTTGTTTGTACGACGCGATATCGAGACATGCGCCAGGGCGTTCGCGCGCAACTGTACGACGCGATATCGAGACATGCGCCAAGGCGTTCGCGCGCGAATCCCACAGGAATAATTGGCCCGAAACAAACGTAGGAGCGGCTTTAGCCGCGAAGCGCCGCGCGGGCGGCGCTCGATCTGCCAGGCGCTGCAACTCTCAAGGCTTAAACTTCAAGGCCCCTCAAAAATCCACACTGGCCGACAACCGCAAAACCCGCGGCGTACCCTGGGTCAAATAATTGTTCGAGGTCGACGCCGACGCCCAGTACGCCTTGTTCGCCACGTTCTCGACATTGGCCCGCAACGTCACTTGCTTGTCATCCACCTTGAAGCTGTAGCGCCCGCCCAGGTCCACCCGGGTCCAGGCCGGGATGCTCAGGCTGTTGGCCGTATTCACATACTGGCCACCAGTGCGTAGCACACGGGCACTGAGCGCGGCGCCTTGAATGCCGGGCACGTCCCAGTCCGCACCGAGGTTGTACTGGAAGCGCGGTACCCCGGGGGCTCGGTTGCCGTCATTGCTACCATTGGCAGTGTTCTTCAACTCGGTGTGCATGAACACCGCGCCCGTCAGCAGGCGCAAGCCCTCCACCGGCTCGCCGAACAGGTTCAGTTCGACGCCTTTGTTGATCTGCTCGCCATCCATGCTGAAGGTGTCTTTTTCAGCGCCTGGGGCGCGGAAGGTGGTGCTGCTGGGCTGCTCGATACGGTACACGCCGAGGGTGGCGCCAAAGCTGTTCCAGTCCAGCTTGACCCCGGCCTCTACCTGCTTGCTGCGCTTGGGCGGGAATACTTCGTTGGCGTTGCTCACGCTCGACGGTGCGGTCGGACCCTGGGCCAGGCCTTCGATGCGGTTTGCATAGAACGACACATGCTCCCAAGGCTTGAGCACCAGGCCATACACAGGCGTCGTTACCGACTCCTCATAGTTGGCGTTACGCGCACCCGAGGCAGTGGCCCAGCCATCCACTTCGATGGTTTGCCTGCGCACGCCCACGGTCAGCAGCAGGCGATCATCGAACAGGCCCAGGGTGTCGGACACCGCCGCGCTCTTCACGCGGTTCTTGCCGACGATGCGCGGGTCATGCAGGTCGCTGCCGGTGTAGGTGTTGGTTGGCCGCGGCACCTTGACCGGGTGGTAGAGGTTGCTGTCAAAGCGGTTGGCGGCGGTTACCGCTGCGTAAGCCGAACGCTGCTCGCCCCACATGCCGGAGAGGCCGAAGTTGACCCGGTGGCTGACCGGCCCGGTGGCGAAGCGGCCATTGATGCCGGCCATGGCGCTCTTGTTGTCCTCATCGTGCGGCGGGTACAGGTAACCGCCGCGTGCGGTGCCGTTTTCATCGCTGACATACAACGAGGAATACTCGCCGTTCTCGCGGGTGTGCTTGGCGCCGGCGCCAGCGTACAGCATCCAGTTGTCGTTGAGGTCGTACTCGCCGTTGACCATGCCATAGGTGTCTTCGAGCTGCGACCAGGTCCAGTCCTGGGAGTAATTGTCGCGCGCCGAGGGGGCGTGAGGCACCTTGGTGCCGGTCGGATAGATCACCGCACGGCCCTGGTTGATGCGCTCCTTTTGATAGCCCAGGTCGGTGGACAGTCGCAGGCGTTCGCCACGGTAGTCCAGGGCCACGGCCACCAGGGTGGAATGCTGCGCCTCTTCATGCACGCCGGTGCCGCCGTCGTGCTGGGCCAGGTTGATGCGTGCACCGAAGCGGTTGTCCTCGCCAAAGCGCTTGCCCAGGTCGAGGTGGCCACCCACGTTGGCACCGGTGGCGTAGTCGAGGGTGACGTGGCGCGTTGGCGTGTCTTCGGCGCGCTTGGGCACCAGGTTGACCGCGCCGCCGATGCCGCTGCCTTGGGGGGCGACACCGTTGAGGAAAGCATTGGGCCCCTTGAATACTTCGACCCGTTCCAAGGCTTCGGTGGTGATGATTTGCCGTGGCAGTACGCCGTACAGGCCGTTGTAGCTGATGTCATCGGTGTTCAGCGGCAGGCCGCGGATAGTGAACACCTGCGAGAAGTTGCCAAAGCCAGCCGACTGGCGCACAGAGGCGTCGTTGAGCAGCACATCGCCCAGGGTACGGGCTTGTTGGTCGGCGATGGTCTTGGCGGTGTAGCTGGTGACGCTGAACGGCACGTCGCTGATGGCTTGGTCGCCGAGTACGCCCAGGCGGGCGCTGCGGGCTACCTGGCCGCCTTGCCAGGTGTCGCTGCTGGCTGCCAGGTCGCTGTTGATGGTGGTCGCCCCCAGTTCCAGGGCATTGCCCAGGTCGACTGTCGGCGCCAGGGTGTAGCCACCGCTGTCGGTGCTGATCAGGCTATAGCCGCTACCGGCCAGCAGGCGGGCGAAGCCTTCAGCGATGCTGTAGCTGCCGTCCAGGCCCTGGCTTTGCACGCCCTTGAGCAGGGCTGGGTCGAACGATAACAGGACCCCTGCGCTGGCGGCGAAGCGCGCCAGCACGTCAGCCAACGGGCCGGCTGCAAGGTGATAGGTGCGCGGGGTAACATCGGCCGCCATCGCCATGGGGGACAGGGCGGCCATGGCAATGGCAAGGCTCAGGGCCTTGAAGGGCAAGCGGGGCATTGTGCGAGGGTCCTGTAGGTGCAGAAAATGAAGGTTCTGCACTCATCACCGGACGACGCAGGAAAAGGTATCACGCGAGTGTTGCGCGCTCGTTGTAGGAGCGGGCTTGCCCGCGAACACGGGCGCAGCCCGTGCCTTGCACCGTGCTGCCTGCTTCGCGGGTAAACCCGCTCCTACACTTCCCGCGCTTGGCATTCATACCTGGGGTTCCACGGTCACCCAGTAGCGGGTCATGCCCTGTATGGTCACTGGCAAGGTGTCAGCCAGCAACCGCAGGCTGGCATCGGTGTCGGCTAGCGCAAAGGCGCCCGACACCTTCAGCTCGCGCACCGCCGGGTGGCAGCGCAGTACGCCAGGTCGATAGCGGCCCAGCTCGTGCAGCAGGTCAGCCAGGCGCATGTCACGGGCCAGCAGCATGCCGTGCTCCCAGGCCAGGTCGCCGGTTTCCAGTGGGGCGGCGGGCAGTACCCGGTCGGCATAAAAAGCGCTGCGCTCGCCGGCCTTGAGCAGCAAGCCGCTGGCGGCGTGCAGGGGGCGGGTATCGACGGCGCCTTCAAGCACGGCCACCCGAGTCATTGGGCCATCGATACGCACACTGAAGCGCGTACCCAGCGCAGTCGCCTTGCCATGCAGGGTGCGTACCAGCAGCGGGCGCGCTGGGGTTGCCGGGTCTTTGGCACTGGTGACCAGGATTTCGCCCGCCAGCAGGTCGATGCGGCGCTGCTGGGCGTCGAAGGTGATATCGATGGCGGTGTCAGTGTTCAGCAGTACCTGGCTGCCGTCGGCCAGCGTCAATGGGCGTTGTTCGCCAACCGCTGTGCGCGCATCGGCAGCCCATTGCTGCCACGGCGTTTCCCGCCAGGCCAGCCAGGCTGCGGGTGCGGCCAGTAGCCACATACCCAGGCGCTGCAGGGCCTGGCGGCGGCTGACTGCGCCGTTGCGGCTGAGCCGGCGCAGGGTTTCTCCGGTAACTGGTGTGGGCAGGCGGCGGAAGTCGCCAAGGATGGCCTCGGCACGCTGCCAGGCCTGTGCGTGCTGGGCGCTGCGCTGGCACCAAGCCTGGACTGCACGGTGGTCGTCCTCGGTGGCGGCGCCCGATTGCAGTTGCACCAGCCAGTCGGCTGCCTCGCCGAGAATCAGCGGGTCGATAGGCTGCGCCATCAGTCGATGCTCAGGCAGGCGAGGAACGCCGTGCGCATATCGCGCTTGATGGTGATTAGCGAAACCTGCAGTTGCTCGGCGATTTGCGCGTAGGTCAGGCCATCCAGTTGCGACAGCAGGAACACCTGGCGCACCCGGGCCGGCATGTCGCGCAGCATGGCATCGATGCGGTACAGGGTTTCGAGGATCAACCAGCGCGTTTCCGGCGACGGCACCTCGGGTTCCGGCAGGTGGGCGATGGCTTCCAGATAAGCCCGTTCCACGTCCTGGCGGCGCCAGCGGTCGACCACCAAGCCCTTGGCGATGTGGGTGAGCAAGGCGCGGGGCTCACTGCCGAAATAGCTGTTGGCCTGGCGGCTGAGCAGGCGCAGGAACGTGTCATGGGCCAGGTCGGCGGCATCGCAGGCATTGCCCAGCTTGCGCCCCAGCCAGCCTTGCAGCCAGCCGTGGTGCTCGGTGTACAGCGTCTGGACTTGCAGGTTGAGGGTAGGGTCGGCGGGCGGCATGGCGGGCGCGGGGTTCCGGGTGAAGGGTGCAATTAAGAATTGATCGCATTCTAAGCGCCGATCCACGAACCTGGCAATGTGCAGGTATCAGCCTTGCGTTGCCTGTACCGGCCTCTTCGCGGGTGAACCCGCTCCCACAGGGAAGCATGCACCGAATCTGTAGGAACACTGTGGGAGCGGGTTTACCCGCGAAGAGGCCGGTAAAGATACTACAAAGCCTTGGCCAGAAACTCCGCCGTGCGGCTTTCCCTGCACCCAGCCACCCGCTGCGGCGTACCACTGACCACCACCTGCCCCCCGGCATCCCCAGCCCCCGGCCCGATATCGATCACCCAGTCACTCTGCGCCACCACCCGCATGTCATGCTCGACCACCACCACGCTGTGCCCGCCCTCGACCAGGCGATTCAGTTGCACCAGCAGCCGGTCGATGTCCTGTGGGTGCAGGCCGTTGGTAGGTTCATCCAGCACATACAGTGTCGCCCCGCGGGCCATGCGTTGCAGTTCGGTAGCCAGCTTGATGCGCTGCGCCTCGCCACCGGACAACTCGGTGGCCGGCTGACCCAGGCGCAAGTAACCCAGGCCAATATCTTGCAGCACCTGCAGGCAACGCCGTGCCGGTGGCTGTTGGGCAAATACCTCCAGGGCCTGGTCGACGGTCAGCTGCAGTACTTGCGCAATGTTCATGCCTTGCCAGCTTACCGCCAGGGTTTCGGGGTTGTAGCGCGCACCGTGGCAGGTCGGGCAGGGCGCATACACGCTAGGCATGAACAGCAACTCGACGCTGACGAAACCTTCGCCCTCGCAGTTGGCGCAACGGCCCTTGGCGACGTTGAAGGAAAAACGCCCAGCATCGAAGCCCTGCACCTTGGCTTGCTCGGTAGCAGCGAACAGCTTGCGCACATGGTCGAACAAGCCCGTGTAGGTGGCCAGGTTGGAGCGGGGCGTGCGGCCGATCGGTTTCTGGTCGACCTGCACCAGGCGCTTGATGCTGCCAAGGCCCGCGCTCACATGGCCGCTGCTGGCCTGCTCAGGTTCGTCCTCCAGGCTCTGTTCCTCGGGCTCGCTGCGTTGCTCGGCATGGCCCAGGTGCGCACCCACCAGTTCCAGCAGGGCCTGGCTGACCAGGCTCGACTTGCCCGAGCCAGAGATACCGGTAACGGCGGTGAAACAGCCTAGCGGGAATGCGGCGCTGAGGTTGTTGAGGTTGTTGCGGGTAATGCCTTCAAGCTTGAGCCAGTCATGGGCCTGGCGTGGCACGCGCGGGGCCTGGGCCGCTGCGCCGAACAGGTAGGCCCGCGTGCATGACGGCTCGACCTGGGCCAGGCCTGCCGGCGGGCCGCTGTAAAGGATGGTGCCGCCATGCTCGCCGGCGGCAGGCCCCACATCCACCAGCCAGTCGGCGCGGCGCATGGTGTCCAGGTCATGCTCTACCACATAGACCGAGTTGCCCGCCTGCTTCAGGCGCTGCAGGGCTTCGAACAGCGCTTCACTGTCGGCCGGGTGCAAGCCGGCCGAGGGCTCGTCGAGCACGTAGATCACGCCGAACAGCTGCGAGTTCAGCTGGGTGGCAAGGCGCAGGCGTTGCAGTTCACCAGAGGACAAGGTCGGGGTGCTGCGCTCCAGGGCAAGGTAACCGAGGCCGAGGTCGAGCAGGGTATCGATGCGCTCCAGCAGTTCGTTGGCGATGCGTTGTGCTGCCAGGCGCTTTTCCAGGGTCAGCTCGTCGTGCTGTTGCGCCAGGTAGTCCGCTGCCGCCACCTTACGGAACACCTCGGCCAGTGCCTGCAGTGACAGGTGCGACAGCTCGGCGATATCCAGGCCGGCAAAGGTCACCCCCAGCGCCTCGCGTTTCAGGCGCTTGCCCTGGCACAGCGGGCAGGGGCTGGGGCGCATGTACTGGGCCACGCGCTTGCGCATCTGCGCGCTTTGCGAGTGCATGAAGGTGTGCAGCACGTAGCGCCGGGCGCCCATGAACGTGCCCTGGTAGCTGGGCTCCTGCTTGCGCTTGAGTGCGGCGCGGGTTTGGGCCGGGGTCAGGCCGGCATACACCGGTGCGGTGGGCGTTTCTTCGGTGAACAGGATCCAGTCGCGCTGTGCCTGGGGCAGGTCGCGCCAGGGAATGTCGACGTCATAGCCCAGCGTCACCAGGATGTCGCGCTGGTTCTGCCCCTGCCAGGCCATTGGCCACGCCGCCACCGCACGCTCACGGATGGTCAGCGAAGGGTCGGGGACCATGGTCGCTTCGGTCACCTCGTAGACCCGGCCCATGCCATGGCACTGCGGGCAAGCGCCCTGGGGCGTGTTCGGTGAAAAGTCCTCGGCATACAGCATCGCTTGCCCGGCAGGGTAGTGGCCGGCGCGCGAGTAGAGCATGCGGATCGAGCTGGACAAGGTGGTCACGCTGCCCACCGACGAGCGTGCGCTGGGCGTGCCGCGTTGCTGTTGCAGCGCAACCGCCGGCGGTAGCCCCTCGATGGCATCCACATCAGGCACACCCACCTGGTCGATCAAACGCCGGGCATAGGGGGCCACCGACTCGAAATAGCGGCGCTGGGCTTCGGCATAGACCGTGGAAAAGGCCAGCGAGGACTTGCCCGAGCCGGACACCCCGGTAAACACCACAAGTGCATCGCGGGGAATATCGACATCAATGTTTTTCAGGTTGTGCTCGCGGGCACCCCGGACGCGGACGAAGCCGCTTGGGGTGGTTGGGCGTGGGGGCATGACGCAGTCCTTGGCTGTAGCGGAACAGTGCGCCCAAGGTAGCAGCATTTGCAGCCAGTGTGCATGGGCAATGTTTCCGCTTAGCAAGTCTGAGAGTTACTCCAGCAGGTGCATGGGATTAGTGTGGATTGGCGAGCATAACTAACAGGAGCTGGAAACATGCGAACTTCACCATTAATGGCCATTGATCAACAAACCACAGTACACACGGGTAATAACTTTTCGCAACAGCCCTATACACCGTATGGCTATCACGTGGTCAAGGGCGGTGCCTTGTTGGCTTTTGCCGGAGAACCCAGTGCGTTATTGTCGCACTGTTATCTGCTTGGCAACGGAAAACGCGCGTATGACACTGTGTTGATGCGCTTTCATCGTCCGGATTCATTCAGCCCGTTTGGTCGGGGAGGGCGCAATGCTTATGCCTATTGCAACTGCGACCCGGTTAACCATGTTGACCGTGATGGTCATTCGCCCACCCGTGCCGTCGGGCAAACAACCGGAATTGTCTGGGGGACGGTGGGCATGCTGTCCTCGCTGAACAAGGCATCCAAGGCAATTGTAAAACGTTCGATTGCCAAGGCTAATGGGACGCCAATCCCCAAGGAATTTGACCACACAAGCCGCACCAACAATGCAATGATATTTATCGGTGGTTTGGCGGGCACCATTATCAAGGCACCCGGTGCGGCATTTGCATTTTCAGCACCCTTTGAGTCAATAGGGGCAGAAGTCGTTGCAGGGGCCGGAATAGGGGCAGCGTCTCTCGCCGGGGTGGGCAAACTGAGGCAACTGTTTACCGACATGAAGTCGACCTATCACGAAGCCAGGTCGAATAGGCTGCCACTGGGCAAGTTGGCGATAGAGTCCGTCAAGGAAGCAACCGGCTGGAATCGTTTCGTTGGTCGGGAGTCAGCGATCCTCGAGCCCTTGCCGGAGAAAGTACTGTTGGTGCGTTTCCCTTCCAGAGCGTGATGGTAATCCTGGCAAACGATGCCAGCTTTCATCGGCTCTTTCGGTTCCACTGTGTGAAACCAGATTCGATTGTGCGTCCTCTCTCCTCGCGTTTAGCTGTCACCCAGCACGACCTGCCTTACCCGTCGTGACCTAAAGGCGAACAACAAGAACGGGAAACCACCCGCGCGAGGAGACTCTACATGTCCCGACACCAGCACATCCTGGCCTGGCTCAACGACGTAGCCAGCGACCTGCACGCAATCCGTCACGATATCCACGCCCACCCGGAACTGGGCTTTGAAGAAAACCGCACCTCGGCACTGGTTGCACAGCTGCTAAAAGCATGGGGCTACGAGGTGCACACCGGCATCGGCAAGACCGGCGTGGTCGGCGTGCTGCGCAATGGCAGCAGCACACGCCGCCTGGGCCTGCGTGCCGACATGGACGCGCTGCCCATCCATGAGGCCACTGGCGCCACCTATAGCAGCCAGCACCAAGGCTGCATGCATGCCTGTGGCCACGATGGGCACACCACCATGCTGCTGGGCGCCGCCCGTTACCTGGCGGCAACCCGCCAGTTCGACGGCACGCTGACACTGATCTTCCAGCCGGCCGAAGAGGGCCAGGGCGGTGCCGAAGCGATGCTGGCCGACGGCCTGCTGGAACGCTTCCCCTGCGATGCACTGTTCGGCATGCACAACATGCCGGGGCTGCCAGCCGGGCACCTGGGCTTTCGCGAAGGGCCGATGATGGCCTCGCAGGACTTGCTCACGGTGACCCTGGACGGCGTCGGCGGGCATGGCTCGATGCCGCACCTGACCGTGGACCCACTGGTGGCAGCCGCCAGTGTGGTAATGGCGCTGCAAACCGTGGTGGCGCGCAATATCGATGCCCAGGAGGCCGCCGTGGTCACTGTCGGTGCCTTGCAGGCCGGCGAAGCGGCCAACGTGATTCCGCAACAGGCGCTGCTGCGCCTGAGCCTGCGCGCGCTCAATGCCGAGGTACGGTCGCAGACCCTGGAGCGGATGCGGGCGATCATCGTCAGCCAGGCCGAAAGCTTTGGCTGCCGCGCTACCATCGAACACCGCCCGGCTTATCCGGTGCTGGTCAATCATGCCGCAGAAAACACCTTCGCCACCCAGGTCGGGGTCGAGTTGCTCGGCGCCGAGGCGGTAGACGGCAACACCCGCAAGCTGATGGGCAGCGAGGACTTCGCCTGGATGCTGCAACGCTGCCCGGGTGCCTACCTGTTCATTGGCAATGGCGTATCGCGGCCGATGGTGCACAACCCGGCGTACGACTTCAACGACGACATCCTGCTGACCGGCGCCGCCTACTGGGGCGCGCTCGCAGAGCGCTGGCTCGCGCCGGCCTGACCGGCCTTTTTGACGACTGCCGCTGGAACCCGGGCGCGACCGCGCCTGGGCGATCACCCAATCATCGTGTGGAGTGTTTCTATGCAGACTTCGAGCACCGGCGTGTCGCGTACCCGGCAAGTGGTCGCTGCCGTCATTGGCAACGCCCTGGAGTGGTATGACTTTATCGTGTATGGCTTTCTGGCCAGCATCATCGCCCGGCAGTTCTTCCCGTCCGACGACGAGTACGCCTCGTTGCTGATGGCCCTGGCCACCTTTGGCGTCGGCTTTTTCATGCGCCCGGTGGGCGGCGTGCTGCTGGGCATGTATTCCGACCGCAAGGGCCGCAAGGCGGCGATGCAGATGATTATCCGGCTGATGACGGTGTCGATCGCCATGATCGCGTTTGCCCCTGACTACCTGGCCATTGGCATGGCTGCACCGATGCTGATCGTGGTGGCGCGCATGCTGCAGGGCTTTGCCACCGGCGGCGAGTACGCCAGCGCCACGGCATTCCTGGTGGAAAGCGCGCCAGCCCACCGCAAGGGCCTGTATGGCTCGTGGCAATTGGTAGGGCAGTGCCTGGCGGTGTTCTCCGGCGCGGCGATGGTAGCCCTGGTTACCCACCTGTGCTCGCCCGAAGCACTGGACAGCTGGGGCTGGCGCATCCCGTTCGTGCTGGGCCTGCTGATCGGCCCAGTGGGGCTGTGGATTCGCAAGCACATGGAAGAACCCGAAGAGTTCGTCGAAGCGCGCCGCCAGGCCAAGGGCCCGTCGCCCAGCCTGTTGCAGGTGCTGCGTGAGCACCGGCGCAGCCTGCTGGTGTCGATGGGCCTGGCCTGTGGCGCGACGGTGTCGTTCTACGTGGTGCTGGTGAACATGCCGACCTTCGCCCACAAGAACCTCGGGCTGCCGCTGGACCAGGTGCTGCTGGTGCAGATGCTTGCCGTGGGGCTGATGACCATCGTGATCCCACTGTCCGGGGCGTTGTCTGACCGGCTGGGGCGGCGCCCGGTGCTGATGGCCTTCACCCTGGCGTTTTTCGTGATGGTCTACCCGCTGTACGTGTGGGTGGCTGGCGCGCCGTCCATCGAGCGCCTGCTGGTGATGCAGCTTCTGCTGTGCACGGCCATTGGCGGCTTCTTCGGGCCGGCCCCTACCGCCCTGGCCGAGCAGTTCCCGGTCGAGGTGCGTTCTACCGGTGTATCGGTGGCTTATAACGTAGCGGTGATGGTATTCGGCGGTTTTGCCCCGTTGATCGTTACCTGGCTGAGCAAAGTGCTCGGCACCCCAGTGGCGCCCTCGTTCTACGTGCTGTTTGCCTGCCTGCTGACGTTGCTGGGCACCTACTGCCTCAAAGAAGCACCCCGGGCGGGCAAGCCTGCCGCTTTCAACCTTGGAGTAAAACCGTGAAGCCGCTAGCCATCGACCCCATCGTAGCCCTCGATGCCGAGGCATTGTCCCAAGCCATCCATGCCCGCCGGGTGTCGTGCCGGGAGGTGATGCAGGCCTACCTGGCGCATATCGAACGTTTCAACCCACAGGTGAACGCCCTGGTGTCGCTGCGCCCGGCCGAGGCGCTGCTGGCCGAGGCCGAGGAGCGTGACCTTGATCTCAGCCGTGGCCATTCGCACGGCTGGATGCATGGCATGCCCCAGGCAATCAAGGATCTGGCCGCCACCGCCGGGTTGCGCACCACCCTGGGTTCGCCGCTGTTTGCCGAGCAGGTGCCTGAGCAGGACGCAATCAGCGTGGCGCGGGTGCGGGCGAGTGGGGCACTGATCGTGGGCAAGAGCAATGTGCCCGAGTTCGGCCTGGGCTCGCAGACATACAACAGCCTGTTCGGCACCACCACCAATGCCTACGACCCGGGCCGGGTAGCTGGTGGCAGCAGCGGCGGGGCGGCGGCGGCGTTGGCCATGCGCCTGCTGCCGGTGGCCGATGGCAGTGACATGATGGGTTCGCTGCGCAACCCGGCGGCGTTCAACAACGTGTTCGGCCTGCGCCCGTCGCAGGGCCGCGTGCCACATGGGCCGGCGCCGGAACTGTTCGTGCAGCAGCTGGCCACCGAGGGGCCGATGGGCCGCAGCGTGCTCGACGTGGCGCGGTTGCTGTCGATCCAGGCCGGCGGTGACGCACGGGTGCCCTTGTCGCTGAGCGAAGGCCGGCGCGATTTTGCCGCCGGCTTGCAGCGCGATTTTCATGGCGCGCGGGTTGGCTGGCTGGGTGACTACAACGGCTACCTGCCCATGGATGACGGGGTGCTGAGCCTGTGCGAGTCGGCGCTGGCGGACTTTGCCGAACTGGGCTGCCAGGTCGAGGCCTGCCAGCCGGCATTCGACCTGGCGCGCTTGTGGCAATGCTGGCTGACCCACCGCCACTTCCTGGTGCACGGCAACCTCGGCGCGGCCTATGCCGACCCCGGCAAGCGCGCGCAGCTCAAGCCCGAAGCCCAGTGGGAGGTGGAGGGTGGCTTGCAGCTGAGTGCGGCGGCGCTGTATCAGGCCTCGCAGGACCGCAGCGACTGGTACCGCGCCTTGGCCAAGCTGTTCGAACGTTACGATTTCCTGCTGTTGCCATCGGCCCAGGTGTTCCCTTTCAATGCACAACTGCCTTGGCCCAAGGTGGTTGGCGGGCGGGCGATGGACACCTACCACCGCTGGATGGAAGTGGTGATCGGGCCGACCCTGGCCGGCTTGCCGAGCATCAGCGTACCCGTCGGCTTCAACGCTGCCGGCTTGCCCATGGGCCTGCAGATCATAGGCCCGGCCCAGGCCGACCATGCGCTGTTGCAGCTGGCATACGCCCATGAACAACTGACCCGCTGGGTTGAGCGGCGCCCACCCGAGTGCCTGCAGGCCATATGAAACAGCTGGGCAGGCGCGGATCTTGCTGGCATTTTTGACCATCCAGCTACAAGGAGGTCATACCCATGGGCATCACGGCAGACAGTGGCGGCGTACGGTCGGTGGAGCGTGCGCTGGCCATCGTCGACCTGCTGGGCGAACACCAGGCGCTGGGCCTGGAAGAACTGCATTACCTGACGACGCTGCCCAAGGCCACGGTATCGCGCATGCTCGCGACGTTGCAGGAGCAGGGCTGGGTGTACCGCGGCCTGAGCGACCGGCGTTACCGGCTGTGCGCGCGGCGCCTGTTCGGTGACCGCCAGCTGCGTTTCAAGCGGCGCCTGGTGGAAAGCGCCGCGCCCCTGCTGCTGGAACTGAGCGAGCGCACCGGGCTGGTGGCCGACCTGTCGTGTTTCGACGGTGAGCGGTTGGAGGTGATGGAGAGTGCCATCCCCCAGGTACTGCGCAAGCGTTACCCGCACACCTGCCAGATCGTCGGGCACCATGCCAGCCTGTTCCATTCGGCGATGGGGCGGGCCTGCCTGGGTGAGCTGGCGGTGGATGAAGTGCAGCGCCTGGCGGCCCATGAGCGGCTGCGCGACGACACGTTGCTGCGCAATATCGAGGATGAGGCGCACAAGGGTTTTGGCCAGCGTACCGAGGGGCACTGGGAGTACCCGGTGCGCTTGCCGCATCTGATCCGCGCCATTGCCTTGCCGGTGCACGCCGAAGGGCGCCTGGCCGGGAGCATTGCCTTGCACTGGCCGCTGGACCAGGCGCCGGTGGAGCGGGTGCTGAACCTGCACCTGAGCAGCCTGGCGAGCACGGTGGGCGAGGTGCAGCGGGCCTTGGCCTGAGTCATCCTGCACTGGCCTCTTCGCGGGTAAACCCGCTCCTACAACGGATTGCGTTGCCTGTGTAGGAGCGGGTTTACCCGCGAAGAGGCCGGTACAGGCCACAGCAAAACCCTGCAGGGTTCATTGGCCCTCCCGAAACCCACTAGGGCTCACCCCCGCCTGCTTGCGGAAAAACCGGCTGAAATACCCCACATCGACAAACCCCAACTCATGGGCAATCTCTTTCACGCTCAGGCTTGAATGCCCAAGCATGCGCTTGGCCTCCAGCACCAGCCGGGCATTGATCACGCTCATCGGCGTCATGCCCAGGTGCTCCTGGCACAGCCGCCCCAGCGTTGCCAAGGTCATGCCCAGCTCGGCGGCGTAGTCCGCCAGTGGCCAGTGCGCGCGGTAGTGCATGTCCACCAGCTCACGAAAGCCGGTGAGCTGCTGGCTGCGCCTCGACACCGGGCGCTGCTCACCTTGGGGCACTTGCGGTTCATGGCGCAGCACCTGGATCAACAGCGTCAGCAGCAGCGCCATGCTGCTGGCTACATGCTCGCGGGCGCGGTTGTGGTATTCCTCGCGCAGGGCACGGCATAGCGGCAGCAACGGGTCTTCGTCGGCTGCCCACTGCGGCAGGGCAACCACCTGTGGCTTGCGCACCTGCACCAGCAGGTTGGGCGCCAGCACCTGGGCGATGCTTTCCAGCGGGTGCTGGGCGGCGGTAATCACCTGGCCCTCGACCTGGCCGGCCCAATGAAAGCCATGCACCACCTGCGCCGGCACATACACCACGCAAGGCGCCTGGACCTGGACCCGCTCACTGTCGAACAGCACTTCACCGCCGCCGCTCTGCAGGTACAGCAGCTGCAGCAAGCCTTCGTGGCGGTGCGCGGCAATCTCCCAGTTGTGCGCACCGGAGCGCTTGGAGATTTGCTCCACATGCAGGGCTTCGTGCCACACCGGCTGGGCGGTTTCACCGTACAGGGCGTAGTTGGGGATCTTGTTCATGTTGTTGTAATTGTTCTGCTCGGTACCTGGCTACTGTGCCACAGCTGCCCGGTGGCTTCAGGGGGTAGAGGAAAGATTGAGCGGAATGTGGGGCTGGTTGCAGGTTTTGTCCATTCTGCCGGTGTGCCTGCCGGCCCTAGGCTGTGGCCCAGATGAAGCGACATTCTGGAGAGCAGCATGCACAACAATAATATCCCCTCTCACTGGCTGGGCCTGGAATCGGCCGTTTGCGTGGTCACCGGCGCCGCAGGTGGTATTGGCGCAGCACTGGCCGCCGCGTTGGTCGAGCAGCAGGCCCATGTGGTGCTGCTGGACCGCGACCTGGACAAATGCCGCGAACTGGCCGCCAACCTTGGCGAGCGCAGCGCCGGCGAGGTCAGTGCCGTGGGCTGCGACATCGCCGACCCTGCCAGCGTGGAACAGGCCGCCGCCCAGGTGCAGGCCTTGCACGGGCGCTGCGATGTGCTGGTCAACAATGCCAGCGTGCTGCGCCCGGGTGCGCTGGATGAGCTGAGCCTGGAGCAATGGAACCAGGTGTTGGCGGTCAACCTCAGCGGTTACCTGCTGTGTGCCCAGGCCTTTGGCCGCTCGATGCTGGCTTGCGGCCAGGGCCGCATCGTGCACGTGGCTTCGATTGCCGCCCATTACCCGCAACCCAACAGCGGTGCCTACAGCGCGGCCAAGGCCGGGGTCAGCATGCTGTCGCGGCAGCTTGCCGTGGAGTGGGGGCCGCGGGGTGTGCGCAGCAACGCGGTATGCCCAGGGTTGATCCGTACGCCATTGTCGGCGGCGTTCTATGCCGACCCGCACGTCGAACGCCAGCGCAGTGCCATGACTGCCAATCGGCGCATCGGTGAGCCGCAGGATATCGCCGAGGCCGTGCTGTTCCTGGCCAGCCGGCGTGCCGACTACATCAACGGCGCCGAACTGACCGTGGATGGCGGGCTGGAATGCATGCCCATGGCATTGATCCCGCGTCCAGGCTTCGAGGGGGCAGGGCAATGAATACACGCAGCTGCGATGTACTGGTGATCGGCGCGGGCGCAGGTGGCCTGGCGACAGCGATCACGGCAAAAAAGCATGGCCTGGATGTAGTCATCATCGAGAAGGACGATTGCTTTGGCGGCACCACGGCATTTTCTGGTGGTGTGCTGTGGGTGCCGGGCAACAAGCACGGGGCCAACGACAGCCAGCCGGCGGCCCTGACCTACCTGCGCAACGAAACCGGTGCCTGCTTTGATGCAGCGGGAGTCGAGGCATTCCTGCGCTACGCGCCGCAGATGGTGGATTTTTTCGAGCGCGAGACGGCGGTCAAGTTCGTGCCCACGCTGTACCCCGACTATCACCCGCAGGTGGAGGGCGGTGTCGACGTCGGCCGTTCGATATTGGCCGCGCCCTATGACATCCGTGGGCTGGGGCCAGACATGGCGCGCCTGCGCCCGCCGCTGAAGACCATCACCTTCATCGGCATGATGTTCAACTCGTCGAATGCCGACCTCAAGCACTTCTTCAACGTTACCCGCTCGCTGACCTCGTTCGTGTATGTGGCCAAGCGCCTGATGACCCACCTGAAGGAGCTGGCCCTGTACCGCCGTGGCACCCAGGTCACCAGTGGCAATGCCCTGGCGGCGCGGCTGGTGCGTTCGGCACTGGACCTGGGCATCCCGATCCTTACCGGCACCCCGGCGCGGCAGCTGCTGCGCGAAGGCGGGCGGGTGGTGGGCGCAATGGTCGGGCAAGGCGACAGCGAACAGCGCATCCAGGCCCGGCGCGCCGTGGTGCTGGCCTGCGGCGGGTTTTCCCATGACTTGCAACGGCTGCGTCAGGCCTACCCGCATGTGCGTCGTGGCGGTGAGCATTTTTCACCGGTGCCGGCGGGTAATACTGGCGATGCTGCGCGCATGGCGGAGGCGCTGGGCGCCAAAGTCGATATCCGCCTGCAAGCGCCAGCGGCCTGGATGCCGGTGTCGAAGGTGCCGGTGGGGGGCGGGCGGCATATTGCCTTTCCGCATCTGCTCGACCGCTACAAGCCCGGCGTGATCGGAGTGCTGCGTTCGGGTCAGCGTTTTACCAACGAGTCGAACTCCTATCATGACGTGGGTGCGGCAATGATCGAAGCCTGTACCGGGCAGGCAGAAACCGCCATGTGGCTGGTGTGTGACCGTCGCACCCTGGCCAAGTACGGCCTGGGTTTCGCCAAGCCTGCGCCCATGCCGCTGGGGCCATTGTTGCGTAACGGCTACCTGCTCAAGGGCAATACCCTGGCGGAGCTGGCAGGCAAGGCCGGTATTGATGTGCAAAGCCTGGAGCAGACCGTGCGCGAGTACAACCTCGGCGCTGTCCAGGGCGAAGACCGCCAGTTCGGCCGTGGCAGCACCAGCTTCAACCGCTACCTGGCCGACCCGCAGCAGCGGCCCAACCCGTGTGTGGCGCCCGTGGGCGAGGGGCCGTACTTTGCCGTGAAAGTGATCATGGGTGACCTGGGCACCTTCGACGGGCTGCGCACCAGCGTGGTCGGCGAAGTGCTGACGGCCGACGGCCAGGCCATCGACGGCCTGTATGCGGTGGGTAACGACCGCGCCAGCATCATGGGCGGCAACTACCCCGGTGCGGGCATTACCCTGGGGCCGATCATGACCTTTGGCTACATCACCGGGCGCCATCTGGCGGGGGTTGAGCAAGGGCTGGCGGCTGCGGGCAATACGCGGGAGGTGGCGTGATGGACAAGGCCATCGTCGACCACCGTACCTACACCATTCGCCCGCGTTGCATGGCGGCTTTTCTTGAGGCCTTCGGCCAACTGGCGATGCCAATACTGTTGCGCCACCTCGGCGCCCCACTGGGGTTCTACACCAGCAGCATCGGGCCGCTGAACCAAGTGGTGCACTTGTGGGGATATGACAGCCTCGATGATTTTGAAAAGCGCAGCGCGGCGCGGGATGCCGACCCGGATTTTGCCGCCTACCTGCACGCCACCCGTGACCTGGTGGTGGCACAGGAGACACGGATCATAAGGCCTGTGCACTTTCCCCGCCTGGCCTGAGTCGCGCTCCTACACGGACCGCATCCAGGCAGAAACACCGTCATAAAAACAACAACAGGTGATACCCATGAACAACACGCTCGACGTGCGCCAACTGATCGACCAGCAACCCATCGGCCGCTACCAGAAATGGGTGGTGTTCCTCGGCTTCCTGATTATCGCCCTGGACGGCCTGGACGTTGCCATCATCGGCTTCATTGCCCCGCAACTGAAAACCGACTGGGGCCTGGGTGCGCAAAGCCTGGGCCCGGTATTGAGCGCTGCGCTGATCGGCCTGGCCCTAGGCGCCCTGATTGCCGGGCCACTGGCTGACCGCTACGGGCGCAAGGCGGTGTTGCTGTGCAGTGTGCTGCTATTCGGCATCTGGACCTTGGCTTCGGCGTTTTCCCCCAACCTGGAAACCCTGGTCGCGTTGCGCTTTCTCACCGGCCTGGGCCTGGGCGCCGCCATGCCCAACGCCAGCACCCTGGTCAGCGAGTACGCCCCGGCGCGCAGCCGCTCGCTGCTGATCACCCTGGCGTTTTGCGGGTTCTCTCTGGGGGCGGCGGCCGGAGGTTTCGTCAGCGCCTGGATGATCCCCAACCTGGGCTGGCGCAGCGTGCTGGCGTTGGCCGGGGTATTGCCGCTGCTGACCCTGCCGCTGCTGTGCTGGCGTTTGCCAGAGTCGGTGACCTTCCTGGTCAGCAAAGGTGCGGACCGCCAGCGCATTCTGGCCATTGTTCGCCGCCTGGCGCCGCAACAGGTCTGCGCCGATAGCACCTTCGTCATGCCCGCCAGCGCGCAAGTAAAGCGTGGCGCGATCGGCACCATCCTCTCGCCACGCTATCGCTTTGGCACCTGCATGCTCTGGGCCGGTTACATATTGGCCCTGTTCCTGGTCTACCTGTTCAGCGGCTGGCTGCCAACGCTGGTGAAGGAGGGCGGGGGCTTTTCGGTTTCCGAAGCGGCCATTGTCACTGCCTGCTTCCAGATTGGCGGGCCGCTGGGCGCGGTTTCAGTAGGCGTGGCCATGGATCGCTGTAACCCGCAGCGCGTCCTGATGCTGAGCTTTCTGTTCAGCGGCGCGGTTATCTTCGCTATCGGCCAGGTAGCCGAGGATTTCGCCTGGCTGTGCGCAATTGCCTGCGCTGTGGGCTTTGGCCTGAACGGTGCGAGCGTTGGCATGAATGCATTGGCGGCGGCCTTTTACCCGACTGAAGCGCGGGCGACCGGGGCCAGCTGGATGAGCGGCATCGGGCGCATTGGCGCCGTGCTCAGTGCCTTTGCCGGGGCGCAGATGCTGGCGCTGGGCTGGAGCTTTGCACAAGTGTTCGCATCGTTGCTGATCCCTGCCGGGCTGGCGGCGTTGGCGGTGTTGCTGCAAGGGCAGCACGCGAGCAGGGCGTTGCCTGTCACAAATGCGACACGTTATCAATAGTATTTACTTCCCATTACCTTTGCTCCAGACTCCGCTTCGCCAGCGCCAAAGCGCGCGTGCATACGGCAATAACAAAAGCAATCTGTCGAAGGAGCGGGGCGTGGACATCAAGAAAAGTACACTGGCGCTGGCGGTGGGGTCGGCCCTGTGCCTGGCCAACAATGCCTGGGCAGCAGCACCGGTCGGGGCGGTGGAGCTGGAGCAGATCACGGTAACCGGGGAAAAGATCAACCGCACCCTGGCGCAAACCCAGTCGAGTGTGGTCGTGGTCACCGACAAGCAATTGCGCGAGAAGGAAGACCACAACCTGGTCGATGTGTTTGCGCGTACCCCCGGTGTGTACAACCAGTCCGGCAACGAAAACTGGGGGATCCGCGGCGTACCGGTGTCCGGCTTCGATGATCAGGGCCCGGCCACGCTCAATGGCGCGGTGTCGGTGTTCGTTGACGGCGCCGTGCAACCCAACCGCGCCTTGACCTTGAGCCCCATGCAGCTTTGGGATACCGAGCAGGTCGAGGTATTCCTCGGCCCGCAGTCCACTACCCAGGGCCGAAACTCCCTGGCCGGCGCCGTGGTGATCCAGACCCGCAACCCCACCTTCGAGCCGAGCTTTTCCGCGCAAACCAACGTGGGTAACTACGGTGAGCGCGGGGCGGCAGTGGCAGGCGGCGGCGCGCTGGTCGACAACAAGATAGCCGGGCGCATTGCCGTGGACTATCAGGAAGGCGACGGCTACATCGACAACACCACGTTGCACGATGACGCCAACCCCGGCCGCACCTCCAACGCCCGCGGCAAGCTGCTGATCCTGCCCAGCGACGACCTCGATATCCTGCTGACCTATGCCCACGGTGAAAGCCGCAAGGGCGATAACACGGTCATGCGGGAAAACGGCAAGGTCCGCTATTACAAGATGACCTCCAACACCAAGGCCTTCGACAAACTGGAGCAGGACACGGTCAGCGCCAAGGTCGATTACCGCCTTGACGATTACTGGTCGCTGACCAGCCTTACCGCCAACACTAGCTCGGACTACGACGCCCGCCTGGACTTCGACCAGTCGGCCGATGCCAACCAGGTGGTATTGCGCCAGCAGGACGGTAACCTGTTCAGTCAGGAGCTGCGCCTGAATTACAACGGCGACACGCTGAAAAGCTTCGTTGGGGCCTACTACGGCCACAATACCAACGATTTTCACGACCGCCTGCTCTTCAACAATGCGCTGTTCGGCACCGCCAAAGGCGATACCACGATTGAGAACAAGGCATTGTTCGGTGAAATCAACTGGACCTTCGCGCCGCGCTGGACGCTGATCACCGGCCTGCGCTACGACCACGAAACCAACGACACGGACATTGACCAGGACGACTTCTCCAGCCCCGGCAAGGTCAGCAAGTCGTTTGACGCCGTGCTGCCCAAGCTTGGCCTGGATTACCAACTGGCCGAGGGGCAGTACCTGGGCTTCATGGTGCAGAAGGGTTATCGCGGCGGCGGCGTGAACATGCGTGCCGGTGGCGGGCATGAGGCCTATGACCCGGAATACACCACCAACTACGAGTTGTCCTACCGTGGCTCGTTCTACGACGACACGCTGCGCACCCGCGCCAACCTGTACTACACCGACTGGAAGGACCAGCAGGTCAGCGTGCTGCAACCCAATACCCCGTTCACCCAAGTGTTCAACGCCGGCAGCAGCGACATCAAAGGCCTGGAAGTGTCTGTCGAGAAAGACTTCGGCGAGCAGTTGACGCTCAACGCTGCAGCCTCGGTTACCGACGGCAAGTACAAGGACTTTGTCACTGGCGATGGCCGCGACATGAGCGGCGAAGACTTCCTGTATTCGCCCAAGTACAAGATGTCGGTGGGCGCGACCTACCGCTGGAACGAGCGCCTCACCCTCAACACCGACGTGGTGTACCAGAGCACCTCGCCGTCGGAGTATGAGTTCAATGACGCCGGGCAGGTCATCGACGAGCGCCGTAGCGACAATTACTGGCTGGTCAACTTCAACACCGAGTACAAGATCACCCGTAACATCGCGGTGTCCGGGTTTGTGAAGAACGCCTTCGACAAGGAGTACATCACCAACAACCGCAGCGGTGACATCCTTGATGTAGGCGCGCCGCGCACGGTGGGCCTGGCGTTGCGTTACGACCTTTAAGCCCAGCAGCCTGTGGTGGTTGTGGCCACCGCAGGCTCAATTCTCCCTGCTGTACATTCGGCACTCCGCCAGCAAGGCCAGCAGGTTCGGCTCACGCTCCCGCGCTTTCAGGAACACCACGCCAATGTGCTGCTGCAAGCGATACTGCGGCTTCAGGGCAATCAACCTGACGCGGTTTTCGTACACCGCCGCAATGCGCCCGGGCAGCAGGGCAAAGCCCACGCCTGAGCTGACCATGCTTAGCAGGGTGAAGATATCGTTCACCTGCATGGCCACCTTTGGCTCGAAGCCGGCCTGCTGGAATACCCGTGCGCCATCGCGGTGGGTGGCGAAGCCCTGGGTCAGGGTGATGAAGGTGGAGTCGGCGAGGTCGGCCAGGTCTACCTCGGCTTGCTCGGCAAAGGGCGAGTCGGTGGGGACGGCGAGGAAGATGTCGTCGGAGAACAGCGGCAGTTGCTCGCAGGCCGGGTCGCTGACGCTTTCGTCGAGCGATACAAGGATGGCCTCCAGCTCGTGGTTTTTCAGGCGTTGCAGCAGGTCGACGTTAGAGCCCAGGGTCAGGTCGATGTTCAGCTCGCTGCGGCGCAGCTTCAGGCCCATGACCAGCTTGGGCACGGTTTTCACCGTCAGCGAATAGAGCGCGCCCAGGCGGAAGCGCTCGGCGTAGAACCCGGCGGCCTCGCGGGTCTGGCGTACCATCTGCTCGGCATCCTGGATCAGCTGGCGGGCTTTCTTTTCCAGCACGTACGCGCTTTCCAGCGGGATCAGCTGGCGGCCTTCGTGCTTGAACAGCGGGCAGCGCAGGGCGCTTTCCAGCGAGTGGATGGCACGGTGCACGCTGACCGCGCTGGTGGACAGCTCGGCGGCGGCGCGGGCGAGGTTGCCGGTGCGCATGAAGGCTAGGAAGGTTTCCAGCTTTTTTAGGGTCAGTTCTTCGTCGATCAGCATGGGGGCCTTGGGTGTACGGCTTGGGGGTTATGGTGGCATTGAGATCGAGCGCCGCCCGCGCGGCGCTTCGCAGCACAAGGCTGCTCCTACATCTGTTTCGGGCCAGTTATTCCTGAGGCGCAGACGCGCGGTCCCTTGGTGTTCACCTCGATATCGTGTCGGACAAACAGGGCGGTCGCGCGCGCTGGCACAGGCGATACTGGCCCGAAACAGATGTAGGAGCAGCCTTGTGCTGCGAAGCGCCGCGCGGGCGGCGCTCGATCTCATAGGCGCTAGAAAACCCAAGGCTTGCACCTCACATCACCCCATACCCTCGATCAACCCCCACAATTGCGGATCATTGAAATCCTCAACCACCAACCGAGCCCCCGCCGCCAGCAACCGCTCCGGCGTCTGCGTGGTAGCCACGCCCACAGTAAAGATCCCTGCACCACTGGCCGCCGCCACCCCCGGCAGCGAATCCTCAAACGCCAGCGCCTGCCCAGCCTCGGCCCCCAGCCGTTGCAGCCCGGTGAGGTAGGGCAGTGGGTCCGGCTTGGGCCGGGCCAGCTCCTCGGCCACCAGCACATGCTCGAAGCGCTGGCCCAGGCCCATGGCCTTCAGCATGTGTTCGGCGTTCAGCCGTGGCGCATTGGTCACCACGCACATGCCCATGCCACGCGCCTCGGCATGTTCCAGCAGGCGCAACAGGCCCGGCATTGGCTCAAGAGTCGGCGACATGTCGCGGAACAGCGCCTCTTTGTGCTCGGCCAGCGCCTGGCACTGTTCGGCACTGGCACCGGCAAACAGCTCGGCGAACAGCTCACCGTTGGCGCGGCCGCTGACCTGGGCATCGAACTGTGCCTGGCTCAGCTCGCGGCCATCGTGCTCACGCAGCAGTTGGCGAAAGGCCTGCAGGTGCAAGGTGTCAGTGTCGGTCAGGGTTCCATCGAGGTCGAACAGCAGGGCAGTCAGCATTGGATATCCAAATCAAAAAAACACAAGCCTGGGGGATCATAGCGAAAGCTGACGACAAAGGGGGCTGTTCAGTGCGCCCGTAAAAGAGTACAAATGTGCTCTATGGACAATCTTACCCCCAAACGCCGCGCCATCTTCGAATTCATCCGTGAGCGCATCGCCGACCACGGCCAGCCGCCGAGCCTGGCCGATATCGCCACGCGCTTCGGTTTTGCCTCGCGCAGCGTCGCGCGCAAGCACATCACTGCCTTGTGCCAGGCCGGCTACATCGATGTCACGCCAAACCAGGCGCGCGGCATTCGCCTGGCCGAGCCCCTGCGCCGGCCAGAAATCCTCGAAGTGCCGGTGCTGGGGCAGGTGGCGGCAGGTGCCCCCATCGGCCCGGACCTGGACATCCACGAGCAGTTGCTGCTCGACCCCAGCCTGTTCCGCCGTACCCCCGACTACCTGCTTAAAGTGCGTGGCGACTCGATGATCGACGACGGCATCTTCGACGGTGACCTGGTTGGCATCCTGCAACAGACCGACGCCCGCGATGGCCAGATCGTGGTGGCGCGCCTGGACGGTGAAGTGACCATCAAGCGCCTGCAACGCCAAGGCAAGCATTACCGGCTGCTGCCCCGCAACCCGGCTTATGCCCCTATCGATGTGCAGCCTGAGCAGGAATTCTTCATCGAAGGCGTATTCTGCGGCTTGCTGAGGCGTGACTGATGGGGGCGGTGGTCGACCTCGACAGGCTGCTCGACCAGCGCCGGGTATGGCGTGGCCGGCAGGCCCAGGCGCGGCCGCTCGGGTTGCAGCCGACCGGCCATGCAGCCCTCGACGAACGCCTGCCGGAAGGCGGCTGGCCCGCGGCAGCACTTAGCGAGTTATTGCTGGCCAGCCCCGGCTGTGGCGAATTGCAGTTGCTGTGGCCAACCCTGGCGCGCCTTAGCTGTGAAGGCAGTCGCGTCGTGCTGGTGGCACCGCCCTTCATTCCTTATGCGCCGGCCTGGCAGGCAGCGGGGGTGGACCTGCGCTGGCTGGTGCAGGTAAGCGCCGAGCCCGCCGATGCCCTGTGGGCCGCCGAACAGTGCCTGCGTTCTGGAAGTTGCGCGGCGGTGCTGTGCTGGCCGGAACGTGCCGATGACCGCGCCTTGCGGCGCTTGCAGGTGGCCGCTGAAACCGGCCAGGCGCTGGCATTCGCCTGCCGGCCGCAACAGGCCGCGCACAACCCTTCACCCGCAGCGCTACGCATTGCCGTCGACACCCGCCCGGCGCAATGGCGCGTGCTGAAAAGCCGCGGTGGCATGCCGCCGGCGCTGCCCATCGCCTGCCCAGGGCGGGGCTGATGCACCATGCTCTGGGCCTGCATACTGCTTCCTCAGCTGGCGCTGGACACCGTCCTGCGTGAGCGAGACGACCCTGATACGCCCCTGGTGCTGCTTGGCGGGCCGACCCAGCGTCGCGTGTTGCAGGCGGTCAACCCGGCAGCGGCTGAACTCGGCCTGCGGGCCGGGCAAACGCTGACAGCGGCGCGCGCCCTGGCCGATGGCTTCACTTGCGTCGAAGCCGACCCCAAGCGCATCGACCAGGTGCAGCAACTGCTGGCGGCCTGGGCCTACCGCTTCAGCGCCCAGGTCAGCTTGCATTACCCACGGGCGTTGTTACTGGAAGTGGGCTCCAGCCTGCAACTGTTCGGCCCTTGGCCCTTGTTCGAAGCGCGCTTGCGCCAGGAGCTGGCTGAGCTGGGCCTGCGCCAGCGCATTGTCCTGGCCAGTAACCCCGTGGCGGCACGCATGCTCGCCAATGGTCATGACGGCTTGGCCGTGAGCGATAGCGACGCCACACGTGCAGCGCTGCTGGGCATGCCAATCGAGCGTATCGGCTTGCCAGCGCAGGCCGCCGAAGCCTTTGCCCGAATGGGCTTGCGCCAACTGGGCCAGGTACTGGCCTTGCCGCGCGATACCTTGGCCAGGCGCTTTCCTGCTCAGGTGCAGCTGCACCTCGACCAGTTGCTCGGCCTGCGCAAGCTGGGGCTGGACTTCTACCTGCCACCGGATCGCTTCGAAACCCGGCTGGAACTGAATTTTGACGTCGAATCGCACCAGGCCCTGTTATTCCCGCTGCGGCGCATGCTCAACGACCTTGCTGCTTTCCTTGCCGGGCGCGACTGCGGCGTGCAACGTTTTTGCCTGTACCTGGAGCACGCCCAAGGGCCAGACACCTCGCTCAAGGTAGGCTTGCTGGCTGCCGAGCGCGATGCCGCGATGCTGTTCGAACTGGCCCGTGGTCGACTGGAGCCACTGCGCATTCCCGCCCCCGTGCGCAGCCTGCGGCTGGTAGCCGAGGATCTGCCGGCCTTCGTGCCGCAGCACCAGCCGCTGTTCGACCCCCGCGCCCAACAGGCGCAGCCCTGGGAGCAATTGCGCGAGCGGCTGCGCGCCCGCCTGGGGGATGAAGCAGTCAAGGGCCTGAGCGCTGCGGCCGATCACCGCCCCGAATACGCCTGGCAACCGGTAGAGCAGGGGGGCCAAGGCAACATGCCCGTTGCCCCCGGTAGCCGCCCTGGCTGGCTGCTTGCCGCACCCATGGCGCTGGATGAAACCGGCTGCCAAGTGCAAGGCCAGGCCGAGCGCATCGAGTCGGGCTGGTGGGATGGCGCTGATGTACGCCGCGATTACTACCGCATCGAAACCCGTGACGGCCTGCGCGGCTGGGCCTACCGCGACCTGAGCCAGGCCGGCCCGTTGTGGCTGCAGGGCTGGTTCGCATGAGCACCCCGGGGTATGCCGAGCTGCACTGCCTGTCCAACTTCAGTTTCCAGCGCGGTGCGTCGAGTGCGGACGAGCTGTTCCGGCGCGCGCGTGAGCAGAGCTATCAGGCGCTGGCAATCACCGATGAATGCACGTTGGCTGGCGTCGTCCGTGCCTGGCAGGCCGCCAAGCAGCACCAGCTGCGGCTGATCGTGGGCAGCGAGGTGCAACTGCAGGACGGCCCCAAACTGGTGCTGCTGGTAGAAAACCTGGCCGGGTACCAGAACCTGTGCGCACTGATCACCCGGGCCCGGCGGCGGGCGCAAAAGGGCGAGTACCAGCTGTTTCGCGACGACCTGCAGCAGCACCATCAGGGCCTGCTGGCCTTGTGGGTAGCCGACGATGGCGACGACACGGCCACCGGCGCGTGGCTGCGCAGTGTGTTCGGTGAACGCCTGTGGCTGGCCGTGCACCTGCACCGGAGCAGTGACGATGCCCTGCGCCTGCAGCGCTTGCGAGGCCTGGCAGCCCAGGTGGGCATCCGTGCCGTGGCCTGTGGCGACGTGCACATGCATGTGCGCGGCCGTCGAGCCTTGCAGGATTGCATGACTGCCATCCGTCAGCACTGCCAGGTGGCCGAGGCCGGGCGTTTTCTGTTTGCCAATGGCGAGCGGCATTTGCGCAGCAAGGCGCAACTGTGTGAACTCTACCCCGATGACTTGCTGGCAGAGACCCTGGCCATCGCCGAGCGTTGCCACTTCGAGCTGAGCGAGCTGAAGTATCAGTACCCGCGCGAACTGGTGCCTGAAGGCCATACCCCGGCAAGCTGGCTGCGTGCTTTGTGCGAGCAGGGCTTGCCATTGCGTTGGCCGGCCGGGCCGAGTGGCAAGGTGCGCGAGGTGCTGGCCAAGGAGCTGGCGCTGATCGAGGAACTGGGGTACGAAAGCTACTTCCTGACCGTGCATGACATCGTCGCCTTTGCCCGCAGCCAGCGCATTTTGTGCCAAGGCCGTGGTTCGGCGGCCAACTCGGTGGTGTGTTTCGTGCTGGGCATTACCGAGCTCGACCCCATGGAACATCGCTTGCTGTTCGAGCGCTTCCTGTCGCGCGAACGTAACGAGCCGCCCGATATTGACGTGGACTTCGAGCACGATCGGCGCGAAGAGGTGATTCAGTATGTATTCCGTCGCTATGGCCGGCACCGTGCCGCGCTGACCGCAGTGGTCAACACCTACCATGCCGCTGGCGCGGTGCGGGATGTGGCGCGGGTGCTGGGCTTGCCGGCGGACCAGGTGGACGCCCTGGCCAAATGCTGTGGTCGCTGGAGCGACCGCATACCTGATGACCAGCGCCTGGCCGAGGCCGGTTTCGAGGCGGGCAACCCTTCGCTACGGCGGGTGCTGGTACTGGCCGGTGAGCTGATTGGCTTCCCCCGGCACCTGTCACAACACCCGGGCGGTTTCGTCATCTCGCAGCAACCGCTGGACCAACTGGTGCCCGTGGAGAATGCCGCGATGGCGGAGCGCACGGTGATCCAGTGGGACAAGGACGACCTGGACATGGTCGGCTTGCTCAAGGTCGATGTGCTGGCATTGGGCATGCTCAGTGCCTTGCGCCGTTGCTTCGACTTGCTGCAGCGCCACCGTGGCCGGCAGTTGACCCTGGCGACCATCCCGAGTGAAGACCCGGCTACCTACGCGATGATCAGCCGCGCCGAGACCATGGGTGTCTTCCAGATCGAGTCACGTGCGCAGATGGCCATGCTGCCACGGCTGCAGCCCAACACGTTCTACGACCTGGTCATCGAAGTGGCCATCGTCCGCCCTGGGCCGATCCAGGGCGACATGGTGCACCCGTACCTGCGCCGGCGCCTGAAGCAGGAGCCGGTGACATACCCTTCGCCGCAGCTCAAGGACGTCTTCGAGCGGACATTGGGGGTGCCGCTGTTTCAGGAACAGGTGATGGAACTGGCCATGGTCGCGGCCGACTACACGCCGGGCGAGGCCGACCAGCTACGCCGCAGCATGGCGGCCTGGAAGCGCCACGGCGGCCTGGAGCCGCACCGCGAGCGGCTGGTGCAGGGCATGCTGCGTAATGGCTACGAACTGGCGTTTGCCGAGCGCATCTTCGAACAGATCAAGGGATTTGGCAGTTATGGTTTCCCGGAGTCGCACGCTGCCAGCTTTGCTTTGCTGTGCTATGCCAGCAGTTGGTTGAAGTGCCATGAGCCGGCGATTTTCACCTGCGCGCTGGTGAACAGCTGGCCCATGGGTTTCTACAGCCCCGACCAGTTGCTGCAGGAGGCTCGACGCCAAGGCATCGAGGTGCGACCGGTAGATGTTTGCCACAGCGAGTGGGACTGCACCCTTGAGCGTGATGCTCAAGGCTCATTGGCCATTCGCATGGGCTTGCGCCTGGTACGTGGCCTGGCCGAAGCCGATGCCAGGCGCCTGGAGCAGGCGAGGGCGCAGCGCCCCTGGCGCGATGTCGAAGACCTGTGCCTGCGCGCCGGGCTCGACCCACGCGCCCGTGCGTGCCTGGCCGATGCCGGAGCGCTGCGCGCCTTGGCCAGCGATCGGCACCAAGCACGCTGGCAGGTGGCGGCGGTGCAGCCGCAGTTGCCGTTGTTTGCTGACGTGGACGCCGTGCCTGAAGCACCCGTGAATTTGCCTGTGCCCAGTGTGGGAGAAGACCTGGTGGCGGACTACCAGACCTTGGGCACCACGCTCGGGCCGCACCCGTTGGCTTTGTTGCGTTCACGCCTGAGGGCGCTGGGGTGTCGCAGCTCCTGCGAACTGCAAGGTGTCGAGCATGGCGACAACATCGCCGTGGCCGGGCTGGTGGTGGGCCGGCAACGACCACAGACCGCCAGCGGGGTGACCTTTGTCACCCTGGAGGATGAGTACGGCATGGTCAACGTGGTGGTGTGGCGCGAGCTTGCCGAGCGGCAGCGGCGGGCGCTGGTAGGGTCGCAGTTGCTCAAGGTCAGCGGGCGGCTGGAACAGGAGAATGGCGTGAGGCACCTGATTGCGCGGCGGTTGGAGGATGTGAGCGCGTTGTTGCAGGGGCTGGATGTGCGTAGCCGGGACTTCCATTAAGCCCAGGCCCCGGCACGAAATGTTCATGCGGTCCCTGTAGGAGCGGGTTCACCCGCGAAGAATCCAGCGCGGTGGATGGCACCGGCTGTGCCGGTGTTCGCGGCTAAAGCCGCTCCTACACAGGGATCGCGTTGCACAGTCCCTGTAGGAGCGGGTTCACCCGCGAAGAATCCAGCGCGGTGGATGGCACCGGCTTTGCCGGTGTTCGCGGCTAAAGCCGCTCCTACACAGGGATCGCGTTGCACAGTCCTTGTAGGAGCGGGTTTACCCGCGAAGAATCCAGCGCGGTGGATGGCACCGGCTTTGCCGGTGTTCGCGGCTAAAGCCGCTCCTACACACGGATCGCGTTGCACAGTCCTTGTAGGAGCGGGTTCACCCGCGAAGAATCCAGCGCGGTGCATGGCACCGGCTTTGCCGGTGTTCGCGGCTAAAGCCGCTCCTACACAGGGATCGCGTCACACCATCGCCAACCGCTGCTTGCGCGTCGGCGCCGGGAACGCCCGGTCGATCGCCCGCAGGTCTTCACTGCTCAAGGTCAGCGCACCAGCGGCTGCGTTCAGCCGCACATGCTCGGGCGCCACGGCCTTGGGTATGGCAATCACCCCGTCATCGCGGGTCACCCAGGCCAGGCTGACCTGGGCCGGTGTGGCGCCATGGCGTTCGGCAATCTCCACCAGCACCGAGTGCTGCAGCAGGCGCCCGGCCTGGGCCAACGGGCAGTAGGCCATGGTCGGCAACGCGCGCTTTTCGCACCACGGCAACAGGTCGAACTCAATGCCACGCTGGGCCGGGTTGTACAGCACCTGGTTGGTGGCGCAATCGGGGTTGTGCAGTTCCCGCAGGTCGTCGACGTCGAAGTTGGACACGCCCCAGCGCTTGATCTTGCCTTGCTCGCGCAAGCGCTCGAAGGCTTCGACGGTTTCCTCCAGCGGGTGTTGGCCACGCCAGTGCAGCAGGTACAGGTCGATGCAGTCGGTGCCCAGGCGTGCGAGGCTGCGCTCGCAGGCAGCCGCCATGCCGCGCCGGCTGGCATTGTGCGGGTAGACCTTGCTGACCAGGAACACCCGGTCGCGGCGCCCGGCAATAGCCTGGCCAACCACCTGTTCCGCGCCGCCCTCGGCATACATCTCGGCGGTATCGATCAGCGTCATGCCGAGCTCGATGCCCTGCTGCAGGGCCACTACCTCGGCAGCACGGCGGCCTGGGTCTTCACCCATGTACCAGGTACCCTGGCCAATGGCCGGAACGCTCGAACCTGCCAGTTTCACGTAACGCATGTCACCTCCGGGATCCGGGTATTGGAAAGCAGTACCTCAAGCAGCGCTTGCGCTGCGGTGGACAGCTTGTGTTCGCTCAGGGCAATCACGCCGATGCGCCGTTCGACGGTGGGCTCGACCAAGGTCACGCAGCGGGCGCCCAGCTCCTGCATCTGGTTGATACACAGCGCTGGCACGGCACTTACCCCAAGGCCGCTGGCAACCATGCGGCCGATGGTCGCCAGCTGGTGGCTCTCGAAGGCAACCGTCAGCTTGCCGTGGTGGGCGGCCACGTTCTGCTCCATCAGCAGGCGCACCGCCGAAGGGCGCTGCAGGGCCACGAAGTCTTCGGCCATCAGCTGTGCCCAGCTGACCTCGGGCAACAGCGCCAAAGGTGAATCAGCGGGCACCACCGCAACGAAACGGTCCATGTACAACGGGTGGAAGTCCAGGCCATCAATGTTGTCTGGCTCAAAGCCAATGCCCAGTTCGACGCGGCGATGGCGCACCAGTTCCTGAACCTGTTCGTTGATCACGTCATGTACGGTGACATTGACCTTCGGGTAGCGCTGGCGAAACACCTTGAGCGACTGGGGCAGCAAGTTGCCGGCAAAGGCCGGCATGGCCGCCACGGAAACCCGGCCCAATTGCAGGGTGAAACGCTGGCGCAGCATCTCTTCGGTGTCGTCCCAGTCGGCCAGCAGGCGCCGTGCCAATGGCAGCAGCACTTCGCCTTCGGCAGTCAGGCTGACGCTGCGCGTGGTGCGGCTGAGCAGGGCGCCGCCGAGGTTTTCTTCCAGGGCCTTGATGGTCAGGCTCAGGGCCGGTTGCGAAACATGCAGGTGTTCGCCGGCCTGGGCGAAGCTTTGGTACTTGGCCACGGCGACAAAGGCGCGCAGTTGCTTGACGTTCATGACGGGCCTATTGTTTGTTTTGCAAAAGTTATTAATCAATGATGAAAACAAAATTAACAAATCAGTCGCTTGCGGTGAAGATGTCTGCACACGCTCACCGACAGCCTCGTCGGTTCAACAACTACAAAAGGCGGATCAGCATGGCCGGACTGGACAAGCGCGTTGCAACCTATGAACAGGCCCTTGAAGGCCTGACCGACAACATGACGGTACTGGCCGGTGGTTTCGGCCTGTGCGGCATCCCGGAAAACCTCATCAGTGAAATCAAGCGGCGTGGCGTCAAAGGCCTTACCGTGGTCTCCAACAACTGCGGCATCGACGGCTTCGGCCTTGGCGTGCTGCTGGAAGACCGGCAGATCCGCAAGATGATCGCCTCCTACGTGGGCGAAAACGCCGAGTTCGAACGCCAGCTGCTCAGCGGCGAGCTGGAAGTGGAACTGACCCCGCAGGGCACCCTCGCCGAGAAAATGCGCGCAGGCGGCGCCGGCATCCCGGCTTTCTACACCGCTACCGGTTATGGCACCCCGGTTGCCGACGGCAAGGAAGTGCGCGAGTTCAAGGGCCGCAAGTACATCCTTGAAGAATCCATCACCGGCGACTTCGCCATCGTCAAGGGCTGGAAGGCCGACCACTACGGCAACGTGGTGTACCGCAACACTGCGCAAAACTTCAACCCGCTGGCGGCCACCGCCGGCAAGATCACCGTGGTCGAAGTGGAAGAGATCGTCGAACCAGGCGTGCTGCTGCCCAGCGAGATCCACACCCCGGGCATCTACGTTGACCGCGTCATCGTCGGCACCTTCGAAAAGCGTATCGAAAAGCGCACCGTCAAGGCCTGAGCGCCATCCATCAGAACAACAAAGAGATCCTGACCATGGCACTGACCCGCGAACAGATGGCGCAACGCGTCGCCCGTGAACTGAAGGACGGCTACTACGTCAACCTGGGTATCGGCATTCCAACCCTGGTGGCCAACTACGTACCCGCCGACATGGATGTGATGCTGCAGTCGGAAAACGGCCTGCTTGGCATGGGCGAGTTCCCTACCGAAAGCACCCTTGATGCCGACATGATCAACGCTGGCAAGCAAACCGTCACCGCCCGCCGCGGCGCCTCGATCTTCGACTCGGCGCAATCGTTCGCCATGATCCGTGGCGGCCATGTCGACCTGACCGTACTGGGCGCTTTCGAGGTGGACGTACAGGGCAACATCGCTTCGTGGATGATCCCTGGCAAGCTGGTCAAGGGCATGGGTGGTGCCATGGACCTGGTGGCCGGCGCCGACAACATCATCGTCACCATGACCCATGCCTCCAAGGATGGCGAGTCCAAGCTGCTGGCGCAGTGCAGCCTACCGCTGACCGGTGCCGGTTGCATCCGCAAGGTGCTGACCGACCTGGCCTACCTGGAAATCGAAGACGGCGCCTTCATCCTGCGTGAGACCGCACCGGGGGTGAGCGTTGAAGAGATCATCGAGAAAACTGCCGGCAAGCTGATTGTGCCGGATGATGTGAAGGAAATGACCTTCTAACAGCATTACCGCAACCCCTGTAGGAGCGGGTTGACCCGCGAATGCGTCGGCACATTCACCGCCGCATTCGCGGGTAAACCCGCTCCTACAGGGGTTTTTGTGTTGCCTGGCAATACTGTTTCACCTCATAAAACCAATAAAAGGAATTGAACTGTGGCCGCTGAACTCCAAGACAGCCGTTCCGCCCGCTTTGCCTTGCGCTGTTCCAACTGGGCCGAACGCTGGTTCCCCGATTCCTGGGTGTTCGCCGCCCTGGCGGTGCTGCTGGTGTGCATTGGCGCCCTGGCCATGGGGGCCAAGCCGACCGATACCGCCAAGGCCTTTGGCGATGGCTTCTGGAGCTTGATCCCGTTCACCATGCAGATGGCCTTCGTGGTTATCGGCGGCTACGTAGTGGCCAGTTCGCCGCCCGCTGCGCGGCTGATCGACCGCCTGGCGCGCATCCCTGGCAATGGCCGTTCAGCGGTGTGCTGGGTGGCGCTGATCTCGATGCTGGCGTCGTTGCTCAACTGGGGGCTTTCGCTGGTGTTCGGCGGGCTGCTGGTACGTGCCCTGGCCCGGCGCACCGAGCTGAAGATGGATTACCGCGCCGCCGGTGCGGCTGCTTACCTAGGCCTGGGCGCGGTGTGGGCGCTGGGCCTGTCATCGTCGGCGGCGCAGTTGCAGGCCAACCCGGCCAGCCTGCCACCGTCGATCCTGTCGATTACCGGGGTGATCCCGTTTACCGAAACCATCTTCCTCTGGCAGTCCGGCGTGATGCTGGCGGCGCTGGTGGTGGTATCGCTGGTGATCGCCTATGCCACAGCGCCAGGCCCGAACAGTGCGCGCAGTGCCGAAGACTGCGGCGTCGACCCCAGCTTCAGTGCACCACCGGCACCGCAGCGTACGCGCCCGGGTGAGTGGCTGGAGTACAGCCCGATCCTGATCCTGCTGCTGGTAGCCCTGGCTGGCGGCTGGCTGTACCAGGAGTTCGCCACCAAGCCAGCGATTACCGCCATCTCCGGGCTCAACACCTACAACCTGTTGTTCATCATGCTCGGTGCCTTGCTGCACTGGCGCCCACGCAGCTTCCTTGATGCGGTGGCGCGTGCTGTGCCCACCACGACTGGCGTGCTTATCCAGTTCCCACTGTATGGTTCGATTGCTGCCATCCTCACCCAGGTGAAGGGCGTCGACGAACAGACGCTGGCCCATCACATTTCGCTGTTCTTCACCCAGATCGCCACCCATGACACTTATGCTGTGCTGATGGGCGTGTACTCGGCGGTGCTGGGCTTCTTCATCCCGTCGGGCGGCGGCAAGTGGATCATCGAAGCACCCTACGTGATGCTGGTGGCCAATGACCTGCAGTACCACCTGGGTTGGGCGGTGCAGATCTACAACGCTGCCGAAGCCTTGCCGAACTTGATCAACCCGTTCTACATGCTGCCGCTGCTGGGTGTGCTGGGGCTCAAGGCGCGCGACCTGATTGGTTTTTCGTTCGTGCAGTTGCTGGTGCATGTGCCGTTGGTGCTGGTGTTGCTGTGGGCATTGGGCACGACGCTGCAGTATGTGCCACCGGTGATGCCATGACCTGAAAGCCACGCGGTCCCTTGTAGGAGCGGCCTTGCGTCGCGATCGGGCCGCATGGCGGCCCCGGCTATTTCTGCTGCGAAGCTAAAAACCTGGGGCCGCTTTGCGGCCCGATCGCGACACAAGGCCGCTCCTACAAAAACACCGCGCAAGCCAGGCAGCCAGGCATTTCCTTGACAGTCCACGTATCATTGTCAGGCTGCCTTCGCCTGGGAAACCCGCGTCACATGTCTATCCGATTGAAACTGCTGCGTAAGAAACTGGGGCTGACTCTGGAAATGCTGGCCGACAAGACCGGCATGACCAAAAGTTACCTGTCCAAGGTCGAGCGCGGGCTGAACACGCCGTCGATTGCCGCCGCACTCAAGTTGGCACGGGCACTTAACGTCAATGTCGAAGAGTTGTTCGCCGAAGAGCAGACCCACCAGAGCCGCTACAGCCTGGTACGTCACGGCCAACGCCAAGCCCTGGTGGGTGACGGCGAAGGGCCGGGCTACGCAGCCCTCACCAGCCAGGTAGGGCAGCGTAACCTGCTGCCGTTCCTGATCCAGCCGCCGTCAACGTTCAGCGACCCTACCTTCAAGGAACACCTGGGCGAGGAATTCCTGTTCGTGCACGCAGGCCAGGTGGAAGTGGACTTCATGAACGAGCGGGTACTGCTGGAGCAGGGCGACGCCCTGCATTTCAACGCCCAGACGCCCCACCGGCTACGCTCAGTAGGCCCGCAGCCAGCGCAGTTGCTGGTGGTGGTACACCACGCAGACGAATGAAACGCAGGGGCTTGCTGCGGCCTCATCACGACTTTTGCCTTTCTCATCGGTGAAACGGTGCATCCAGCACTCATGACGCTGACATGCACAAATTGCATGCCGGTTATTTGACGATAAGGCTACTCACCCATTGAATTTTATTATGGTGTCGGATCATTGACGTAATGTCATAGTGCCCATAAGCTCAAATCAACAGCGAAACAACCCCCGCAACACCGCGCCAATAACTATTTGATTTTCCTCTTTAAAGGAGGGGCGTATGCGCACGGCTCTGATTATCAAATCGATGTTCTTGCTGGTGCTTTTGAGTGGCGCGGCTCGCGCCGCAGATTCGTATCTGAATCAAAACAGTATCATCCCTGTTTCAACCGCAGGGTGGTTCTTCGCATTTGCCGTTGTCGGCTTTGTGGCGGTGGCCAACCGCAGAAAGATCTGAGCCACTGATATGCCGGCGGCAGTTTGCCGGTGATGTCGTTGACACAGTGCTCGGCTTGTCAATTTCCCAACCGTTGCTATATTCCCAGTAGCCAGTGAAGGCCTACGGTTACAGGCATTGCAGCCCCAGGCTGCACAGCGTCAAGGTTAGGGCCTCCAGGAAGGTCGGGCCATCGCGGCGGGTGTAGGTCGCGAAGCGGAGCGAGAGTTGGTTTGCTGTTCTCATTCAGTGCTCTTTGTCGGGCCATTTGGCCGGAGGGACCCCATGATGCGTTCAATGTTTGCCGCGCTCTGCATGCTGACGCTGTGGTCCGGTGCCAGCAACGCCGACCAGAACAGTGCAGCCTACCTGCTCAGTCCTGGTGATGTGGTGATGGTTTCGGTGTGGCAGGAAGAAAGCCTGCGTCAAGAAGCCACCGTACTTCCCGATGGCAGTATTACCTTCCCCCTGGCCGGGCGCATCAATGTCGCCGGGCTGGATGTAACGGCAGTTGAAAAGCAAGTGGCTGCCAAACTCGAAAAATTCCTCCCCGACCCGAACGTCAGCGTTGTCGTCAAGAGCATCGCCGGCAACATGGTCTATGTCCAAGGCAAAGTGATCAAGCCCGGGCCAGTACAAATGGCCGGCCCTACCGCGGTGCTGCAGGCCCTGAGCATGTCCGGCGGCCTGGACAAGTTTGCTGACGAAAGCGAAATCAAGGTGGTCCGCGGCACTGGCGCTTCCCAAAAGATCCTGCCCGTGCGATATAAGGACCTGGTGACTGGGCGTGACATGTCCACCAACATTCAACTTCAGGCTGGCGATACGCTGGTCGTTCCTTGATCTTGCCTTTAATAAGAACACTTAATGCCTCTTCTTAGAACAACTAGCATTGCAACGGCAATCTTGGTCTTGCCGTTCACGGACACGGTCCTGGCGGCAAATTGGCAGTCTACGGTGGTGGTACCGACATCCGTCGAATACGACAGCAACCCTTTGTTGCTGTCCTCGGAGGAAAAGGGTGTAACGCGCACGATCATCGCGCCGGACTACACCCTGATCGGTACCTTCGACCGTGACGAATTGAGGTTGGGGCTGGGCATGCATGTATTGCGCTCGTCCGACACGGACGTGGTCGATGATCGTGAAGACCCCGATGTAAGCCTGGGCTGGCAGCGCACCACCGAACGTGGTCGTTTCGGCTTGCTGGCACGCTACAACGAAAGTTCGACCTTGTCGGGGACAGTGCTGGATACCGGTGTGGTCACCACCGACGGCACGCAAAAGCTCTACACATTGACGGGCAACTGGAGCCAGGCAATTACCGAGCGCAGCACCCTGAGCAACGAAACCACGTACAACCGTGCGCGATATGACATCAGCACGTTGACTGGCTATGACGAACTGGCGAACGTTTTTACCTGGACCTACGCCTGGAGCGAGCGGGCTGATGTGTATACCCGCTTCGGCGCCAGGCGTTATGAGCCTGAACAAGACCAGACCGCGACAGCCTCCAACAGCTACACCCCCGCAGTGGGGGTCAAGTACCAGCTCTCCGATCGCCTGAGTGCCGATGCACACGTAGGCGTCAACGAGGTTTCCGGCGACGAAGGTGGCCGACGCGGGGAGGGTGGGGTTTCGCTGCTGTATACCGGTGTGCGTTCCGACGCCAGCTTCACGGCCGAACGCAGCACGGTAGCCAGTGCCGAAGGCGGCTTCGCCGAGCTGGACCAGGTGCGTGGCGTGTGGAGTTATGCGGTCGGCGAGCTGACCCGCGTAGGTGCCGACGCCGCCTGGCAGGACAGCAAAGGGCAGACCCCGAATACACTGCAGACATACAGCGTATGGGCCAACCGCCAGATTTCGCCTTACTGGGACCTGCGCCTGTCGCTGATGTACAAGGAACGGCAGCAGGACCACGAAGCTGATGCGACCGCTACGATCGTTGGTTTGACGTTGACCTACAGGTACCCCGACATCTGAACCGCAGGCAGGTGGCCACATGAAGTCTGACTACGAGCTCTCCCTCAAAGATTACATCGCCATTATCAAGGACAGGGCCCTGGTGTTAGGGGTGAGTGCCGCAGTCATTCTTGCCGCAACGGTGGCCGTCGCCTTGGCGGTGCCACCGATCTACCAGTCGACCGGCACCATCCTGGTGGAGTCGCAGCAAATTTCCCCCGAGCTGGTGTCGACCAACAGCACCAGCTTTGCCGATGAGCGTATTGAAGTCATTCGCCAGCGGGTGATGACCCGCGAGAACCTGCTGCGCATCATCGGCAAGTACAACCTGTTTGCTGACAAGCGCCTTAGCGAAAGCGACAAGATCGACCAGATGCGCAGTGCCATCGTGGTCGAAACCCTGACTACCTACGTGCGCGGGCGCGGTGAAGCGACCGTGGCGTTCAATGTCTCCTTCGAGCACAAGCAGGCAGAAGTGGCCAAGGAAGTCGCTGACGAGCTGGTCGCGTTGTTCCTCAATGAAAACCTCAAGCAGCGCACCGAGCGGGCCAACGAAACCACCGAGTTCCTGACTCAGGAAGCGAACAAGCTGGGCGCCGAGCTGGCCAGCCTGGAAAACCAGCTGGCGGACTTCAAGCAAGCGCATGCCAATGCCCTGCCAGAGCACCAGACCCTGCGCATGAACATGCTGTCGCGCTCGGAGCTGGAGTTCCGTGAGGTCGATCGCGATTACAAGGCCGCCCAGGAAGAGCTGCGCTACCTGGAGCTGGAGCTGTCTGCGGCCAATGCCGGCCTGGCCACCAAGGCTGCCGATGGTGGCAAACCGGCGAGCGTCGACCAGCTTCAGGACCTGCCAAGCCTGAAGGCCGAGTATGCTCGGCTACTGACCCGCTACAAGGAAGCACACCCGGATGTGCTGGCGGTCAAGCGCCGGATCCAGGCACTCGAAACCAGTGGTAACCGCACGGCCGTGGCCTCTTCGGCCAACCTCGACGTCGCCCGCGTTCGTGCCAAGATGAGCGCCACGCAGGAACGCATCATTTCCTTGGCCGAACAAAAGCGCGAGTTGACCAGGAAGATGGAAGGCTACGAGGCCGAGATCCTCGAAGCACCGCAGGTCGAACGTGGCCTGGTGACATTGATGCGTGACCACGACAACGCACGCAAGAAGTACGAGGAAATCCGCGCCAAGGAAATGGGCGCGAAAATTACCGAAAGCCTGGAGCAGGAAAACAAGGCCGAGCGCTTTGTACTGCTGGAGCCGCCGTTGATGCCCGAGAAGCCGATCAAGCCCAACCGCAAGAAAATCGCGGCGCTGGGCCTGGTGCTGGCACCGGCGGGTGGCGGTGCGCTGGTGATGCTGCTGGAAATGCTCAACCAACGCGTGCGTGGCGTTGGCGCCCTGGAAAACCTGCTTGGCAAGCGGGTGCTGGTGGCACTGCCCTACATCGAAACCAGGGCCGATGTGGCCAGGCGCAAGCGCTGGCGTAACTGGCTGATCCTGGCGGCACTGGCGTTGGCGGCTATCATGGTAGTGCTGGTGCACGTGTTCTACATGCCTCTGGATGTGCTGTTGTACAAAGTCATGTCTCGGTTTGTATAGGGAAAGCAGTGATGGACAGGACCAAGCCGGCTGTTGGCAATAATCTTCATCAGGTTACCCCGGGCACCCCTCAGGCCTTGTCACCGGCACCCGGTACGGCACTGGCGGAAGTGCCTGGCCAGTTCGACTACGTGAACACCAAGGTGGTGGCGCTGCGCGCCGATCACCTGGAGCGTCACCGCATCGTGGCCTACAACAAGAATTCCATCATGAACGGGCCGATCGACCTGTTGCGCACCCAGGTGCTCAGGGCAATGGACGAGAACGGCTGGCGTACCTTGGCGATCACCTCGCCAACGCCTGAAGCGGGCAAGACGGTGCTGGCGATCAACCTGGCCATGAGCATCGCCCATCACACCACCAAGACCGCATTGCTGGTCGACTTCGACCTGCGCCGGCCCAAGGTCGGCAGCAGCCTGGGCCTGCCCATGGACAATGCGCTGAACGAGTTCCTGACGGACAAGGCCGAGCTGCAAGACTGCCTGGTCAACCCGACCCTGCCACGCTTTGTGGTGCTGCCAACGCGGGTGCCGGTGCCGTTGTCCACCGAAATGCTGTCGTCGCCCAAGGTCAACAACCTGATCAGCGAGCTGCGCAACCGCTACGAGTCGCGCATCTGCATTTTCGACTTGCCGCCGTTGCTCAGCTCGGACGATGCGATCACCGTGATACCCAAGTTCGATTGTGTATTGCTGGTGGTGGCCAACGGGATGAACAACAGGAAAGAGATCGAGGATTGCCTGCATCACCTGGGCACGGTGAACCTGATCGGGACGGTGCTGAACAAGGCCGACGAGCAGCCGCGGACCTATTACTAAGGCATTAGCGCGTAGGCATTGCCATACCGCGCCCCTGTGGGAGCGGGTTTACCCGCGAAGAGTGCGACGCGGTGTATGGCATCGGCTTCGCCGGTGTTCGCGGCTAAAGCCGCTCCTACAAGGGGCGCAAAGCGCCCCCAGAAATTTCAGCTTTGGCGCGTCATCCAGGGATACTGCAACTCCCACTGCCAGGCATGCCGCACAATCTGCTCCAACGAAGCAAACTCCGGTCGCCAGCCCAGCACCCGCATCGCCTTGCTCGCATCCGCCACCAGGCGGGGCGGGTCGCCAGCGCGGCGTGGGGCGTCAAGGGTATTGATCTGCCGCCCAGTCACGGCACGGGCAGTGTCGATCACCTGCTGCACCGAAAAGCCCAGGCCGTTGCCCAGGTTGAACGCGGCACGCTCGCCACCCGCCAGCAAGTAATCCACCGCCAGCGCATGGGCGGCCGCCAGGTCGGTCACATGCACATAGTCGCGTATGCAGGTGCCATCCGGCGTGTCGTAGTCGCGGCCAAATACCGTCACCGCCTCACGCCTGCCGGAAGCGGCCTGCAGGATCAACGGGATCAGGTGGGTTTCCGGGTCATGGCGCTCGCCCAACAGGCCTTCGGGGTCGGCACCGGCAGCATTGAAGTAGCGCAGGCACACCGACTTCAAGCCGTAGGCCCTGTCGAAGTCCTCGAGAATCTGCTCGACCATCCATTTGCTCAGGCCATAGGGGTTGATGGGGCCTTTGGCATGCACTTCATCGATAGGCACGTACTGCGGGTTACCGTAAACGGCGGCACTGGAAGAAAACACCAGGTGCTTGATTCCGGCATTCACCATGGCCTGCAGCAGGGCAAGGGTGGCGGCGACGTTATTCTGGTAGTACTTGCCAGGCACGCTGACGGACTCACCCACCTGGATGAACGAGGCAAAGTGGAACACCGCATCGAAGCGGCAAACGCCAAACAGCACGTCCAGGGCGGCTTCGTCGGCAATGTCAAGCTTGACCCACTGGATGCCGGGGCCAGGCGAGACCAGGTCTGCCACCACCACTTCATGGCCTGCATCGAGCAGGTGCTTGACCATGTGCGAGCCAATGTAGCCAGCACCACCGACAACCAGGAACTTCATCCGCACCTCCTGTGAACTGCTTTGGTTACAGACGCAGTGAACCGTCCCTGATAAGTTCAGGTGGCATGATCAGCTACAGATGCCTTGAGCGTAGAAGGCCATGTGCCCTATTTCAAGAACAGCCAGTTGGACATGTACTTGCCGTCGAAGGTGATCAGATAGCGCCCGTCCTTGTAGGTTGTTGGCAGCGCTTTCAACTGCGCCTGCGCATCCCGTGCGAACAACTTCAGGCCGGCAGGCGCTTGAATGCTGAGCGTGCCTTCCAGAGGCTCGACGTTGAACGGTATCTTGTATTCGCCCTTGGGCACGGCACGGGTGCCCAGCGACAGCAGCAGCTCGCGCGACTGGCCCAGGGGTTTGCCGTCCAGGCTTTGCACCACGACGCTGGCGTAGGGCGTTACTGTCTGCACCTCGATTGCGCCCAGGCTGATCGTGCGGCCACCCAGCCAGCCGGTGGCGGCCTGGGTCAGTGGCGTGTCGATGGTGTAGATACCCTTTTGCCAGTTGCGCTTGAGCTCGCCGGTATCGGTCACGGCTTCACTGGCGTCGGCGGCCAGCAGCGATTGACCTGGGTCGTGCAGCACCTGTGCGTCGGTGGGGATGGCGGCGGGTTTCAACCAAGGCAGTTCTGGCGTTGCTGGCAGGGCGATCTGCAATTGGCCTTTTTCCATGGCCGTGCGCAACAGCGGTGAGTTGCGCGGGGTTATCTCCTGGTTGTACAGGGTGGCTGGCGTCGGGGCGAATACGTAACGGGTGGTGGCCGGTTGCACATCCGCGCGGCGATAGAGCAGGGCGGCAGCGGGCAGGGTGGCGAGCAGCGCCGGGTCGTTGTAAGCGTGCCAGTTATCCGCCGTGCGCCAGCCTGGGTTGAAGGCCTGCTGGCTATAGGCGTATTGCATCAGTGCGTCCCAGCCCTGGTGGCTGGCAGTGCCGGCCACGTACAGCGGCAACGAATGGCGGTCGGGCAGCGGGAACGGCTCGGCGTTCCACTCGGTGACGGTCAGTGGTTTGCCGACCACTTGTGCCGCGGCGATCCAGTTGATCATGCCGTCGCTGGTCAGCGGGTTTTTCTCCAGTTGGCCAATGGCGCCATAGCTGTGGGCATCGATGACATCGCCCACGGTCAGCGCCGGCAGCGCGCTCAGGCCGTTGCCGCCCCAGGTGCTGGTAGTGGCGATCGGCACTTTCACGCCAAGGCCGCGCAGGTGCGCGATCATGTCGGCGTTGAAGCGTTGCTCCAGCTCGTTCAGGAACAGCTTCGACGGCCCATGCTCCCAGGCGCGCCAGGTAAGGTCGACAGGCAAATCATATTGTTTGGCGAAGGCTTTGGCCGCCTTCATGTAGCGCTCGCTGTGGCGCGGTACATCCTTGTTCGGCATCAGGGCGTTACCGTAATGCTGGGTAAGGTCGTTCTCGTTGGTGATCAGCACTGCGGCGATGGCCGGGTCGTCCTTGTAGGCCAGGCCGGTGTACTCGTTCACATGGGTCAGGTACTGCTCGGCAAAGCGCTTCATCGCCTGCTGGATACTGCTGTTCACATAGGCGTAGCCTTTCAGGTCGACGTGCTCCCCACCCTTGGCCAGTTCCTTGAAGTCGTCAATGTTGTCGTTGGCGGTAAGTGCGCGCTGCACGTGCATGTCCAGCCAGATATAGATGCCTTCGTCCTTGAGCGCCTTGATCCACAGGTCGAGCTTGCGCAGCGACTCGGCGCTGAGCTGCTGGGTATCGCGCACCAGCGTGCCGTCGCCAAACACGTTCGGGCTGACCCACGGCGAGTCGTGGTGGTGCAGGCGTACCAGGTTGAAGCCCAGTGCCGAAAGGCGCTTGGCCTGTTGGCGGATTTCTTCGTCGGGGCTTTTGAACAGCGAATAGGCGGACAGGTTGGTGCCCCAGAAGCGCACAGGGGTGTTGTCCTCGAACTTCAGTTGCTCGCCGACAGCCTTGACGAAACCATGTTTGCCGGCGGGCTTCTCTGCGGCATTGAGGAACGACAGGTCCACCGGCGCGGTGCGCCAGTCCAGTTGGTCGTTGGGCCAGCTGGCGGGGTCGGCGAGGCCGAAGCGCTCGGTGGGCGTGGGCCCCAGGTCTATGTCCCCGGTGATGTTCAGTACGGCCTTGACCTGCTGGCGGCCGGCACTGATCGGGTCCTTGTAGAAGAACGCACGCAGCTCGGACGGGTTGTTGCGCTCGAAATACACGTTGGCCAGCGGCGGGTCGAAGCGCATCTCGATGCGCCGGCCCTGGCCAGCCTTGCCCCACGACCAGCCGTGGTTGTCGGGCAGCAGTTGCGGGGCCCCCATGTCACCGGCAATCTGTGCCGGGTCAAACTCAAAGACCATGCCGCCACCCATCACCCCGGCCTGGCGGCTGTGGGCATTGAGGTCGAAGGCCCAGCTCAGGGTTTGCGCCTGCTCCTTGCGGATGTCTGCCGTCAGGTCAAAATCCAGCGCCTTGTTGCTGCCCTGCAGCGTGTAGTGGTAGGGGCCGTTGACCTTGAAGGTGGTGTCGAAAGCCGTCCAGCCCCAGTTGGCCGCCCAGAAGTCGAACTTGGCTTTCATCACCTGCCCACCGCCGCGCGTCACCGTGGGCAGGCCGTTCTGTTCTTCGACGCTGACCTGCCAGTCCGATGACCAGCCGGCCAACGGCAGCAAGGCAAGGCCAGCAATGGCCGAAACCCGCACGAAGCGGTGCAGGGTGAGCACGTTCATAGGCATTACCTGGGTTGAAGGCCGGGGTCGGGCAGCGCTATCGCCTGGCTGTTGTGGAGCCGGCGTACCATCTGGATGTAGGCCACGCCCAACCCGGCAATAGACCAGTACACCACCGGGATGAAGGTTATGCTGCTGACGGTGAAAATGATCACCAGGATGCCGATCAGCGTTGCCAGCAGCACCCGGCCGAGCTGGCGTCGCTCGTCGTCCTTTTCGGCAAAGCTGAGCATGGCCTTGCGGATACCCAGCAGCACCACGGCAAAGAACGCCACGAACAGGCCAAGCCCGACCAGCCCGACCCGCAGCGCCAGGTTGATGTAGGTGTTGACGATGTCGATGATGCCTTCACCCTGGATCATCGATTGCATTTCCGGGGTGTTGCGGAAGTCGAACGAGCCAAACAACGGGTTGCGCTGGATGACGATCCAGGAATTGTCCATCAGCCGCTCGCGGTAAGTGATGTTCTCTTTCTCGATGTTGCCAATGTACGGCAGCAGGTCCAGCACCTTTTCGCCGCCGGGCACCACGGTCAGCAAGGGCAGGGCCAGCATGCCGGCAGCTGCCAGCAGCGCCAGGCGCTTGACGGCCCTTTTGCCCAGGGCAATGAACACCACCACGATGACCACCGCGCCGATCCACGGGCCACGCGACAACGGTGCGAACAGCCCGGCGGCCAGCAGCAGGGCACCCATCAGCCGGTGCAGAGGGCGGCGGACATAACCCTGGACGAACAGGAACAGGCCGATGGCCACGCTCATCACATAACCCAGGGCAATGGCCTGCCCGGTGGTGACGCTGGCACGCAGCGAGCCACCACGGTTCAGGTAGCCGGACAAGCTCCACGGCACGCCCAAGGCGTCGACCAGGGCGCTGTACAGCAGCCAGTGGCGCACGTACTCGGCCACGGCGATCAAGGCCAGCACGAAAGACGTGAGCACGAACGCCAGCAGGGTGTCCTTGAAGTCGCTTAACTCGCGCAGCCCGCGGCTGGCGACGTAATACGGCAGGAACACGTCGACGTACAGGTACAGCGTCTGGCGCAGGGTGTCGGTCAGGGTGGTTTCACGCAGGTACAGCACGCTCATCAGCATCAGGCTGGCCGCCAGCAGTTTGTCGGGCCAGGTGCGGCCAAAGCGCAACGTGTCGCTTTGCTGGCGCAGGTGCAGCGCCGCCGGCAGCAGCACGCACAGAGTCAGCAGGCGGATGTGGTTGAGGTCGACCAGGTAATTGACCACGCCAAACCCAGGCACTTGCACCGAGGCGGGCGGGATCAGGAACAGCAGCATGTAGAACAAGGCCATCGGGTTGTGTTCGCGGCGCCCGGCGATGTACAGGATGACCGCGCCCGCACCCAGGTACAGCCAGAAGCTGTGCGAGAAAAAGGCCAGCAGGGTGAGCAGGAACCACAGGTTGCGCCGGCGCTTGAAATCGCTGAGCGGAATCAGGTCGGTGGCGGGCCGTCGCGCCAGTACAAAGACCACGCTTGCCAAAAACAAAATGACGATCAACGCACGAATATGTTCAGGCATTGGCTATGTACACCTTTCCTTCGGTGGGCAACGGCTAGCGGCATGGCTAAATGAAACTATAGTGACTTTTAGCTAATCAGTCAGAGATTGAAGTCATGCAGTCGATTGATGTGTCTGTCACCGTGAGCCTGCGCAAGCAAGCCCTGAAGACCGGGTCATGTAACCCTGTATCGACAGTGGCGTCACCGCTGATGTGCCTTGGCTGCGCTTCAGTACCCCTGCGATTTTCCGCTGTCGGCCGGCGCCTGAGCATCACTCAGCGCCAGCGTGTTGACGCCAGAAATTTCCTGCTTACATTGCGCTATACATTGGCGCATCAGGTGTGGTTGTAATGCGGTTGGCTGGGTAAAACTTCAAAGCGTACAGGTCACGGGATCATGGGGAAGCTCACATTTTGTACCGCGCAGTTGGGCCGTAGAGGCTTTCTCCAGAGTTGTGTCTTGCTTGGCGCAGGTACTGCGGTATTCGGTGCCGGCGCAGCGGTTGCGAGCAAACCTGTCGAAAAGCCCGGTTTCGTGGTGATCAACGGTTGGGTATTGCCGTCCCGTTACTTCCGGAACGAGCCGGCATGATCAGCGATTATCAGCAGCACAAGACGCTGCGCGACAGCTACGACTTCTGCATCATTGGTGCTGGCCCGGCAGGCATCACGCTGGGCTTGCGCCTGGCCAGCGCCGGCTGGAGTGTGTTGCTGGCCGAAGGCGGGGGCCGGGAGTATTCACCGCTCTCGCAAGGTTTGTACGCCTGCACCTCCACGGGCCTGGAGTTGTACGCCGAAGAAACGCGCCTGCGTTACCTGGGTGGTACATCCAACCACTGGGCGGGCCGCTGCCGCCCGTTTACCCCGTCCGATTTCACCATCGAGCCCCCGGGCAACCTGCCGGGCTGGCCCATTCCCTATTCAGAAATCGAGGGTTACCTGCCGGCGGCCATGGACATCGTCGACTTGCCGCCAGGGTCGGATTTTCATGCAATGAATGCCGGCCTCAATGGCGGCGACTTCGAACCAGACCGCTTTCTGCTCAGCACACCGACACGCTTTGCACAAAAGTACGCCACGGCGCTGGAGCAGACCAAAGGGCTGGACGTGTTCATCAACTGCAACTGTGTGGACCTGGAATTCGACCAGGCCTCCGGCCACCTGGCGGCGGTGATCTTGTCTGACTACGATCGCAACCGCCAACGCCTGGTGGCCAGGCAGTTCATCCTGGCCACGGGCGCCATCGAGAACGCTAGGCAACTGCTCAACAGCCAGTCGCTGCGGGCGGCGGGTGTGGTGAGCAAGGACGGGCTGGTCGGCGGGTGTTTCATGGAGCACCTGAATATCGACCTGGGTACGTTCATCCTCAATTCCGGGGAAGACCCAGAGCAGCGCCAGTACTACACCACTGATGCCTTCGTTGCCGAGTACAACGCCGGTAAAGGCAATGTCACGGCCACCTTGCTGGCCGAGGTGCAGGCCTACGGGCGCACCGCCCAGGTCAAGCATTTTCTCGAGAACCTGGCGTGTGACATGGGGATTGCCAACAAGGTCTCCTTTGTCGCCAAGTTCAGTTGCCCCGGCGACGGCGTCATCAGCACGATGATCGAGCAGTTCCCCAACTTGCACAGCCGCATTTCACTGCTGGACGAGCAGGATGCGCTGGGTGTGGCCAAGGTCAATGTCAACTGGGCATTGAACGCCGAAGACAGGCACACCATCAAGTGCATTGGCAGCGAACTGGCCAAGCAGTTTGCCGACATGGACCTGGGCTTCGTCAAACTCAACGATTTTGTCTATGACACCTCGATACCCCTGAAGATGGCGCCCCATGCCCACCATATGGGCACCACGCGCATGGCAGCGTCGCCACAATTCGGGGTTGTCGATGCCAACTGCAAGGTGTTCGGTACCGAAAACCTGTATGTCGCCGGCAGCAGTATCTTCGCCAAGGGCGGTGCCTCCAACCCGACCATGCCGCTATTGCAGTTTGCTGTGCGGCTGGCCGACCACCTCGATGCCAAGATGAAGGCGGCCAACGGCGCCGCTGCGTGATGTTTGTAGTACACGGGTTGAGTGCGCTGCGGTCAGCACCCAGAACAACGAGACCGAAAGCGCCTCAGGGACAGTTCAGATTGCTTTGATCCTGGGGGGGCAACAACAATGAATAACAAACCGGTTGATGTCATGGTGGTCAACTTCAACACCGCGTCATTGCTGCAGCCTATGTTCGATGCGCTGCGCCAGGCAGACAGCGAAAAGCTGGCCAGCTACCTGGTCGTGGACAACGCGTCGGCCGATGACTCGGTACAGCGCATGGCCCAGGTGTGCCCTGAAGCACTGCTGCTGAGCAACAAGAAGAACATCGGTTTTGGCCGCGCCAACAACCAGTTGCTGGCGCACCTGAGGGGCAAATACGCCCTGTTGCTCAATACCGATGCCTTTGTGGCGGCCGATTCCCTGCAGAAAACCCTCGACTATATGGATGCCCACCCGGAGTGCGGCATTCTGGGCGTTCGCCTGGAAGGCCGTGACGGCGCCCTGCAACCCAGCTGCCGCTACTTCCCGACACCGCTGAACCTGTTTGTCGGGCGTACCGGGTTGGAGCGTTTTTTCCCGGGCCTGAAGATGGTCGACGAAATGAGTTGGGACCATGCCTCGGTGCGCGAGTGCGACTGGCTGCCTGGCTGCTTCTACCTGATACGCCGCGAGGTGCTCGACCAGGTGGGCCTGTTCGACCCCCGCTACTTCCTTTACTACGAGGAGGTCGACCACTGTAAACGGGTGAAGGAGGCAGGCTGGAAAGTGGTGTTCTACCCGCACACCACGGTGGTGCACATTGGTGGCGAGAGCTCCAAGTCGGTGACCGAACTGGAGGCGGCCAGCCGGCAGATTTCGACTTATCAGATCGAAAGCGAACTGCTGTATTTCCGCAAGCATCACGGGGTAGTGGGGCTAGCCCTGCACATGCTGCTGGTTACCCTGAGCGACATGCTGCTGGCACTCAAGGCGCTGTTGAAACGACGCGGCTGGGGCGCGATACAGGCCTGCTGGCGTCATTGCCGGGCAACCTGGTCACTGCTGCTCAAGACCCGGTATGCCAGCCAACCGACAAGGTAGGGGGAGCCATGTTCGAGAATATTCGTGCCGACCTGCGTGCCCACGGCGGGGACTGGGGCGCCCAGGGCTTCTGGGTATTGCTGGTCTATCGCTTTGGCCGTTGGCGCTATGGCGTGCGCCCGGCGCTGCTGCGCAAGCTGTGCTCAGGCATTTACAAGGTCCTGTACAAGTTCGTGCAGATCATCACCGGCGTGGAGCTGCCGTGCGAGGCAGTGATCGGCCGCAACTTCGTCATCGACCATTTTGGCGGCATCGTCGTCAGTGGTTATGCCCGGTTCGGCGACGACTGCCGCATTCGTAATGGCGTGGTGGTGGGCCTGAAGAATGTCAGCGAGGTGGTTGCACCGGTGTTCGGCAACAACGTGGACATCGGCACCGGGGCCAAGGTACTGGGCAGCATCCGCATTGGTAACAATGTGATCATCGGTGCCAATGCCGTGGTGCTGGTGGATGTACCAGACAACTCCCTGGCGGTGGGCGTGCCGGCCACCATCAAGGCCAGGCAACCGGCCACAATGGCGCCTGTCGAGTGAGGACCATGGGGAAAGCAATCGGAGTGGTGGTCATCGGCCGCAACGAAGGCCAGCGCCTGGAGCGCTGCCTGCGTTCGCTGGCGCAAGGTGCGGACAAGGTCATGTATGTCGACTCGGGCTCCACCGACGGCTCTTTGCAGTTGGCCCGCAGCCTGGGGGTGGAGGTGCTGGCGTTGGACATGGGCATCCCGTTCACCGCCGCGCGCGCCCGCAACGAAGGCTTCGCCGCCTTGCAGCGGCTGCTGCCAACGATGCAACTGGTGCAGTTCGTCGATGGCGATTGCGAGGTGGATGCCCGTTGGCTTGGCACCGCGCAGGCGTTTCTCGACCAGCACCCGGAAGTCGCGGTGGTGTGTGGGCGCCGGCGTGAGCGCTTCCCCCAGCGGTCGGTGTACAACCTGCTGTGCGACCTGGAATGGGACACACCGATTGGCGAGGCCAAGGCGTGTGGTGGCGATGCGCTGATGCGCGTGGAGGCCTTCGCCGCCGTTGGCGGTTTCCGCCCCGACCTGATCGCCGGCGAGGAGCCTGAGCTGTGCGTGCGCTTGCGCGCCAAGGGTTGGAAGGTCTGGCGCCTGGGCGCCGAAATGACCTTGCACGACGCTGCCATGACCCATTTCAGCCAATGGTGGCGGCGCAGCCTGCGTGCCGGCCACGCCTATGCCGAAGGGGCTTACCTGCATGGTCGGCCACCCGAGCGGCACTGGCTGCGTGAGTCGCGCCGGGCCTGGTTATGGGGCTTGGGCATACCCGTGACGGTCCTGTTGGCCTGCCTGCTGCTGGGCGGTTGGGGCCTGCTGTTGCTGTTGGTGTACCCGCTGCAGGCCGTGCGCCTGGCGCGCCGCGGTGGCAAGGCGACGCGCGAGAACTGGCTGCAAGCGGTGTTCCTGGTGCTGGGCAAGTTTCCGGAAATGCTCGGCCAGCTGAAGTTCCTGCGCCACCGCTTTGCGGCCGGCAAGTCGGCTTTGATCGAATACAAATGAGCAAGGCCCAGTGGCTTGACGATGTTTTCACCCACTTGCAGGCAGCATTCCAAGCAGCGTTCACAACCTTGGGCTACAAGGAAAACAGGGGGATGCATTTACGTTGAATGCATCGGCAGTAGACACACCACCCGTAGTCGACAGCAGTGAAGCTGGGCAGGGGAGGTTGGTCATCAAGCGGGTTTGGATCTGGATACGTATGCGCATTGCTTACTTCATCAATCAGTACCCAAAGGTCAGCCACAGTTTCATCCGCCGCGAAATCCTGGCGCTTGAGCGCCAGGGGGTAGAGGTGCAGCGTATTGCCCTGCGCGGCTGGGACGCCGAGCTGCAGGACGCCGAGGACACCACGGAGCGGGGCAAGACCCGCTACGTACTGCAAGACGGCGTCAAAGGGTTGCTGACACCGACGTGGCAGGTGCTGCGCGCGCAGCCGGGGCGTTTCTTCCAGGCCCTGTGGCTGGCCATGCGCCTTGGCCTACGGGCGGACCGCCCCTGGCCCTATCACCTGGTCTACCTGGCCGAGGCCTGCCAAGTGCTGCAGTGGTTGCAGGCTGGCGGGGCGAAACACGTGCATGCGCATTTCGGTACCAATTCCACCGAAGTGGTCATGCTGGCCAACGTGCTCGGCGGGCCGGCGTTCAGCTTTACCGTGCATGGGCCGGAAGAGTTCGACAAGCCACAGTTCCTGCACATGGGCGAAAAGGTGCGGCGTGCCGCCTTTGTCGCGGCGGTGAGCTCCTACGGCCGCAGCCAGCTGTTCCGCTGGGTGGCGCATGAGCACTGGGCCAAGGTGAAGGTGGTGCATTGCGGCCTGGAGCGGGGCTTTCATCAGGTGGCGCCGGTCAATGTGCCGTCGGCACCCAGGCTGGTGTGCGTCGGGCGCCTGTGCGAGCAAAAGGGCCAGTTGCTGTTGATCGAGGCGGCGCGCAGGTTGGCCGCACAGGCGGTTGCCTTTGAGCTGGTACTGGCGGGTGACGGTGAGATGCGCGCGCAGATCGAAGCCTTGATTGCCCAGCACGGCTTGCAGCAGCAGGTGCGCATTACCGGCTGGATCAGCAGCGCACAGGTGCGCGAAGAAATCCTCGCCACCCGCGCGCTGGTGCTGCCCAGCTTCGCCGAGGGCCTGCCGGTGGTGATCATGGAGGCCATGGCCTTGCGTCGGCCAGTGCTGACCACCTATGTGGCCGGCATCCCCGAGCTGGTGCGGACTGGCGAGAACGGCTGGTTGTTCCCCGCCGGTGCCGTGGACGAACTGGCGGCGGCCATGGCCGACTGCCTGGCACAACCTGCCGAAGTGCTGCAGCGCATGGGGGAGGCGGCCTATCAGCGCGTGTTGCAACGGCACGACATAGACACCGAGGCGGCCAGGCTGGCCGGCTACTTCAAGGCATCCGCATGATAACTGTACTGGGGTGGTTACTGGGCCTGCTGGCGGTTATCGCCTTGGTGCCTGCGACAGTGTTTTTCCTGCAGGTGCTGCTGGCTTGCCTGCCGGCGCGCACGCGGCCCCTGGGCAACAGCGTGCGGCCACGGGTGGCGGTGTTGATACCTGCTCATGATGAAGCGTCGATCATTCGTGCAACGCTGGCGACTGTCGGGCCGCAGTTGCTGGAGGGCGACCGCTTGCTGGTGGTGGCAGACAACTGCACGGACGACACGGCGCGACTGGCTCGCGAGGCCGGTGCCGAAGTGGTGGAACGCCACGATGCGCTGTTGCGCGGCAAGGGCTACGCGCTGGACTTCGGCGTGCGGCACCTGGCCCAGCGGCCGCCCGAAGTGGTGATTGTGGTGGATGCGGATTGCCAGGTAAGCGCGGGGGCGATCGAGCGCCTGGCGCGTCGCTACCAGGAAGTCGAACGCCCGGTACAAGCGCTTTACCTGATGCGTGCACCCGCAGGTGCCGGGTTGAAAGTGCAGGTTGCCGAATTTGCCTGGCGAGTGAAAAACCTGGTGCGCCCACGTGGCTGGGCGCGGCTGGGCTTGCCATGCCAGTTGATGGGCGCGGGCATGGCGTTTGGTTGGCACGACCTGGCCTCGATCGACCTGGCCAATGGTCACCTGGTCGAAGACATCAAGCTCGGCCTGGACCTTTGCCAGCAGGGCAAGCCGCCGGTGTTCTGCCCCGAAGCCTTGGTCACCAGCCAGTTCCCATCCAGCCAGCAAGGCCTGAACAGCCAGCGTACACGCTGGGAGCATGGTCACCTTGGCTTGATACTGGCCGATGCGCCAAAGCGGGTGCTGGCTGCGCTTGCCCAGGGTAATGGCAGCCTGTTTGCGATGACCCTGGACCTGATGGTGCCCCCTTTGGCGTTGTTGGTGCTGACGCTGCTAGGGCTGAACCTGGTGGCGTGGTTGGCCTACCTGCTGTTCGGCCTGGTGGCCCCTGCGTGCATCGCGCTTACCGCGTTGGGCATGCTGGGCCTTGCCGTTGTGCTGGCGTGGGCGCGGTTCTGTCGCGAACTGATCCCGTTTTCCGTACTGCTGTATGCGCCATTTTACGCGGCAAGGAAAATCCCCTTGTATCTCGGTTTTCTGATCAAGCGCCAGGTCGAATGGGTGCGTTCAAAAAGGGACGATGGCTGATGGGCGAGCAGCATTGGCAGAAACGCTGGAAGACTATTATCGACAAGCTCGATGTGGTACCGGACGACGCCGCAGCGCAGCGCCTGCTGAACACGCTGACCTGCCCGGAAACAACCACGGTGCTGGGTTTTGTCAATGCCCATGCAATGAACCTGGTGGTAGCAGACGCTGAATACTGCGCTGCGCTCTCGGCTGCAGACGTGTTGCTGCGTGACGGTTCCGGCATGTCGCTGCTTTACCGCCGCCTGGGGCTTGAGCCTGGGCTGAACATGAACGGTACCGACTTCATCCCCAGGCTGATGGCTGCTTACCGGGGGCGACGGGTGGCGTTCTGGGGCACGCAGCACCCTTACTTGGGGCAGGCCGTGCAGCGCAGCGAAAGCCTGTTCGGGGTAGTGCCGGTTTCGGTTCACGATGGCTTTGCCAGTGTCGATAGCTACCTGGCGTTGGCCAGGGAGCAGCAACCGGAGCTGATCGTGCTGGGCATGGGCATGCCCAAGCAGGAAGCCGTGGCGGCCAGGTTGGCCGCCACGGGCAGGCCCTGCCTGATCGTGTGTGGTGGGGCGATTCTGGACTTTCTCGGCGGTAAGGTCAGCCGGGCGCCGCGCTGGCTGCGGCGCTTGGGGGGCGAGTGGGCCTACCGGCTGCTGTGTGAGCCGAAACGTTTGTTCAAGCGCTACGTGGTGGGCAATCCGCTATTTTTGCTGCGCAGCTTGTTGTTTGGCAAAGCGGCGGTTTCGGCCAGGCGAGCCGTGTGAATCGGCCAAAAAACGAGGTAACGACCTTTCACGGCACACCCGCGGCAGGTGGCTGCTACAGTGATATCAATGGCTTGGGGGCCGCACGATCCTGCTTCATTGGCTTTGCATAAGCTGTTTTCAAGACTTGATGTTTGATGGAAAGGCACTTGCTACGCTCAAATTAATGAGGTCTGAAATGGTTTTCGAACCCAGAAGCAGTCGCTCTTTGCTGCAAAGAAGAAGTAGCGTAAGCAACGCCATCCAGGCAGGTCTTGACGGTATTGCTGTAACCGGTATTGCCTGGTACCTGATCTATGATCAGTTCGGCTATATCACGTCTGATTACGTGATCATGCTGTTGTTGCTGATAGGTGCGCTGGCCGTCATTTACGATCATTATGCGATCTACCGTACCAACGTCGCGCTTTCGATCAAGGCATTCCGGCTCTTCAAGGCGTGGTCGGCAACGTTTTGTTTTTTGGTGGTCATGGCCTTTTTGACCAAACAAAGTGAAACCTATTCGCGGCTGCTGGTCGTGCAGTTGTTCATCATTGGCTACATTGCCCAGCTATTCCTGCACTTTGCTGTGCGTGAATTGCAAAAGCGTTTTACTGCGCATGCGCGCCTGGATAATGCACTGATTATTGGCGCCGGTGACCTGGCTAACTTCCTGTATCAAAAAATCAGTAATAACCCCTGGTTCGGCGAGCGGGTACTGGGCTGCGTGCTGATCGGCCAGGCCGATGAGCCGGGGCGCGAAAGTGCCGAGGGCAAACAACGCCTGCCGGTGCTCGGGCATATTACCGAGCTCGACGAGATCCTGGTCCAGCACGGTATTCGAACCGTGTACCTGGTAACACCGCTCGGGGGCTCCGAAGTCATCAATGATGTCTACTTCAAGTTGCTCGACAAGTGCATTGCGGTGAACTGGGTACCGGATATCTTTTCGTTACGCCTGATCAACCACAGCGTGCGGGAAATTGCCGGTATCCCGGTGCTGACCTTGTCTGAAACACCGCTGACGGGCATGAGCCTGTTCTTGAAAAACCTCGAAGACAGGGTGCTGGCGGCGCTGATTCTGTTATTTGCATCGCCCGTGCTGCTGGCCGTTGCGCTGGCAATCAAGCTCGACAGCCGCGGGCCGGTATTCTTCCGCCAGGAGCGTGCGGGCTGGACCGGGGAATCGTTCCGCATCTGGAAGTTCCGCAGCATGCATGTTCACAAGCCGGAAGATGGCGCGGTCATACAGGCGCAAAAGAATGACCCGCGGCTGACCCGGGTAGGGGCCTTTATCCGCCGCACCAGCCTGGATGAACTGCCGCAGTTGTTCAACGTGCTGACCGGGGAAATGTCGCTGGTTGGCCCACGGCCGCATGCCTTGCAACATGACACGATGTACTCGCAGGACATCGTCGACTACTTTGCCCGCCACAACATCAAACCTGGCATGACCGGTTTGGCGCAAGTGCGCGGCTTCAGGGGCGAGACCAAGGATATCGAGCAGATGATCCAGCGGGTGGACTCGGACATCGAATACATCAACAACTGGTCGTTGTGGCTGGATTTCGTGATCCTGGTGCGCACCCTCAATGCGTTCACAGGCAAGCAGGCTTATTGAGCGCGATGTGAGGCATGACTGGCCAGTAGCCGATTTGCACTGCTGGCCTGGATGACTGTAGCTTCCGGAAACCCCCTTTCAGGAATGCTCCCTTGGACTCGATCACCCAAGCCGTTCTTGGCGCCGCCCTGCAAGGTACCGTGCTGGGCCGCATCCAGGGCCGCCGCTCGCTGCTTTATGGTGCTGCGCTGGGCACACTGCCTGACCTGGATGTCATCATCCGCTATGCCGACCCGGTGTCGCAGATGACCTACCACCGCGGTTTTTCCCACTCCCTGTTCGTGCTGACCGGGCTGGCTTTGCTGCTGGCCTGGCTGGTCAACACATGTTGGCCCGGTAAAGGCTACACCTTGCCCAGGTTGTTCCTGGCGTTCTGGCTGGTGCTGGTCACACACCCGCTGCTCGACGCTTTCACGGTCTACGGCACGCAGCTGTTCTGGCCCTTGCCAACCACCCCGGAAAGCTGGGCAGCGGTGTTCATCATCGACCCGGTTTACACCTTGCCGCTGTTGGCCGCGGTGGCCTACGCGGTCATCAAAGGGCTGAGCGGCAAGGCTGTGCGATTACTTGCCCTGGCGCTGCTGTTCAGCACGGCTTACCTGGGCTTTGGCCTGGCCGGGCGCATGGCGGCCGAGCAGCGTTTCCAGGCGGCCTTGAACCAGCAAGGTATCGTCGCCAGCGACGTACGCGCCGTACCAATTGCCTTCAACAGCCTGGTCTGGCGGGTGCTGGCCAAGACCCCGGATGGCGATTACTACGAAGGCATCAGCAGCGGGTTCGACCGCCAGGCACCGGAAATGCAGCGCTTGCCGCGTAATCTGGAATTGGCCAAAGCATTGGCAGCTGACCCACTGCATCAGCGCCTGCGCTGGTTCACCAACGACTGGCTGCGTTACGACCAGGTGGGCGATGCGCTGGTGGTCACCGACCTGCGCATGGGCATCCCGGGGGGCTACACCTTTCGCTTCAACATGGCGCACCGCGACAGCCAAGGCCACTGGGTTGTCGATGTGCCCTCGATGTGGAAAGGTGCCGGGCCTGGCTCGATGTTCAATGGCGATGACCTGGTGCTGATCTGGCGGCGTATCGTTGCACAACAGCCGCCTTTGCCGCTGGCTGCCTGGACCGAGCGCTATCTTCGGCCCGGCGCAGCAGAGCGCGTGCGTTGAGTCTGCTATGGGGCCGCGTTGCGGCCCTTCGCGGGTAAACCCGCTCCTACAAGGGACAGCGCTGTGCTTGAGACTTGCGCTGTCCCGTGTAGGAGCGGGTTTACCCGCGAAGGGCCGCAACGCGGCCCCCGCTTGCAATCTTCAATTTCATACCCATCTACAGCGGTCACCTTGAACCAAGGATCCCAGCCATGGAACCCAACCGCTTCGGCGACATCGCCGCCTTCGTCAGTGCCGCGAAGGCCGGCAGTTTCACCGCCGCCGCCGCCGGCCTGGGCCTGACGCGTTCGGCGGTGGGCAAGAGCATCGCCCGCCTGGAAGCACGCATGGCCGTGCGCCTGCTCAACCGCACTACGCGCAAGCTGAGCCTGACCGACGAGGGCCTGGTCGCCTACGAGCGCTGGCGGCAGATTCTGGATGACCTGGATGAAGTGGAAAGCACCATGGCCCAGCGCCGCGGCAAACCCACCGGCACCCTGCGCCTGACCGCACCGTTGTCGCTGGGCCAGCGTCACGTGCTGCCGATTCTTGACCAGTACCTCAAGAAATGGCCCGAACTGCGCGCGGACATTCGCTTCACCGACCGTTTCGTCGACCTGGTCGAGGAGGGTGTTGACGTCGCCGTGCGTATCGGCGCGCCCAAGGAAGATTCACAACTGTTGACCCGCACGGTGGCCTGGCAGCAGTTTGTCACCTGTGCGTCGCCCGCGTACCTCGACGCGCGTGGTGTACCCCAGGTGCCCGCCGACCTCTACGGCCACGACAAGATCGCCTTCCTGGCCGGCGAAAAAGCCATGCCCTGGCGCTTCCATACCGAGGCTGGGCTGCATTTGTGCGAAGACCCCGGGCGGCTGAACATCGACAGCTCCGAGGCCATGCTCGATGGCGCTCGGGCAGGCTTCGGGCTGATTCACCTGCCCACCTACATCACCGGTGACGACCTGCGCGCCGGCACCCTGGTGGAAGTGCTTCAAGGCTACCGGCCACCGGCAGACCCGATCCGCATCGTGTACCCAAGCAAGCGTCACCTGTCACCACGGGTACGTGGCTTCATCGACCTGCTGGTGGCCAGCTGGGAACCGGGCGTGCCCTGGGAGTATTGATTGGGGACTGACAGGCCCTTATGTCGGGCCTGAAGCTGGGTTTATCACTGGCTTTGCAGCAGGGAAACTGGCAGCCACTGATAATCCCTCTGGAGACCCCATGACTGCTCTGTCCGTACTGGATCTGGTGATGATCGGCGAAGGCAAGACCTTCGCCGACGCAATCGAAGAATCCCGCCAACTGGCGCGCCATGTCGAGCAACAGCAATACAGCCGCTACTGGATCGCCGAACACCACGACATGCCGGGCATCGGCTCGGCCGCCACCTCGCTGGTGATCAACGAGATCGCCAACGCCACCAAGCATATCCGCGTAGGTGCCGGTGGCATCATGCTGCCCAACCATGCGCCGCTGGTGATGGCCGAACAGTTCGGCACGCTCGACACCCTGCACCCGGGCCGCATCGACCTGGGCCTGGGGCGCGCGCCGGGCACCTCCGGGCCGACCGTGCGGGCCTTGCGCGGTGCCGCGCCAGAGCGCGACTTCAGCCAGGACATTGCCGAGCTGCGTGACTACCTGGCCGACAACGGCAACCGCCGGGTGCGCGGTGTACCGGGCGCGCACGCGGTGCCGGTGTGGATCCTTGGCTCCAGCCTGTTCGGCGCCGACCTGGCGGCGAAGTTGGGCTTGCCTTATGCCTTTGCCTCGCACTTTGCCCCGCGTTACCTGTTGCAGGCGATTGCCCATTATCGAGCCAACTTCCAGCCGTCGGCGCAATTGGCCAAGCCCTATGTGATGGTGGGCATGAACCTGTTCGCCGCAGGCAGCGATGCCGAGGCGGATTACCTGGCCAGTTCCCATCGCAAGTGGATGCTTGACCTGCACGTCGGGCGTTTCGGTTTGTTGCCCAAACCGCAGGAGGGCTATGTCGAAAGCCTGCCGGAACATGAGCGGGCAGTGCTGGGGCAGGTGATGGCCTGCACCGTGGCCGGTGGGCCTGAGCGGGTTCGGGAAGGGTTGCGCTCGCTGATCGAGCAGACCGGGGCGGATGAACTGATGATCGATTGCCGCATCCATGACCCGCTGGCGCGGCAGCGCTCGCATGCCTATGCGGCTCAAGCACTGGCTGAACTGGGTTAAGGCTGCCGGCGTCTTCGCGGGTAAACCCGCTCCTACAAGACCTCACATTTTGTGGCCCCCTGTAGGAGCGGGTTTACCCGCGAAGAGGCCGGCACAGGCAACAGAAAAGGCGCTCAGGTGCATGTCTTGGGATTTGAGGCGATGCACAGATCGAGCGCCGCCCGCGCGGCGCTTCGCGGCACAAGGCCGCTCCCACATTTGTTTCGGGCCAATTATTCCTGTGCCAGGTGGGTTGCAGCCCTGGTGCCTGGCTGGAGATCGATGAGGAGCCACTGCGTCCCCTTCGATATCGAAGGGAACAGCAAGGCGGCCAGCGGTGACTTCACAGGCGTGACTGGCCCGAAACAGACAGTGGGAGCGGGCTTGTCCCGCGAAGCGCCGCGCGGGCGGCGCTCGATCTCAAAGGCGACGAAAATATTGTGCCAAGCACATCGCAACCAAGATGCTTAAAAAGGAGCCTAACAAGCTCCCTTTCCAGCATCACGCCCGCTTGAGGAACGGATAATCCGTATACCCTTCAGCCCCATTGGCATAATCGAACTGCGCCCGGTGCTCGTTCAGCGGCGCCTGCAGCCGCAGCCGTTCGACCAGGTCCGGGTTGGCAATGTAGCTGCGCCCGAACGCCACGGCATCAATCAGACCCCGCCCAATCAGGTCTTCGCCTTTCTCGGCGGTATACGCACCAGCAGCAATGATCACCCCCGGGTAGGCGGCGCGGATGGCCTGACGGAATTCATCACGTAGCGGCTTGCCACCGGCCCAGTCCGGCTCGGACAGGTGCAGGTAGGCCAGGTTGCGCTTGGCCAGCTCGCGAATCAGGTACAAGCCTGCGGCTTCCTGGTCTTCGCCATTGTCCACGCCATTGAAACCACCCAACGGGAACACACGGATACCCACGCGTTCAGCGCTCCAGCTGGCAATCGCCGCGTCCACTGCTTCAAGCACGATGCGCGCACGGTTCTCGACACTACCGCCGTAGCGGTCTTCGCGCTGGTTGGCACTTGGGGTGAGGAACTGGTGCAACAGGTAGCCGTGGGCGGCGTGCAGCTCGATGAAGTCGAACCCGGCCTCGCGGGCATTCACCGCAGCCTGGCCGAAATCGGCGACGACACCGGCAATTTCTGCCTCGCTGAGTGCGCGCGGTGCAGAGGTTTCGGCACGTATCAGGTTGCCTTGCTCGTCACGCAGGGTGGTACGTGCCCCGGCCGGCAGTGCGGACGGCGCCACCGGGGCTTCGCCGCCGGGTTGCAGGGAAGTGTGCGACACCCGCCCGGTGTGCCATACCTGTACGGCACTGTGGCCGCCGTCGGCGTGGATACCCTCGTTGATGTTTTTCCAGGCAGCGATCTGCTCAGCGCTGTGAATGCCTGGCGAGCCGGAATAGCCCTTGGCCTGGAAAGAGATTTGCGTGGCTTCGGTGATGATCAGCCCGGCGCTGGCACGCTGGCGGTAGTACTCGGCCATCAGCGGGGTCGGTACGTCGCCCGGCTCCAGGCTGCGCAGGCGGGTGAGGGGGGCCATGAACACGCGGTTGGGCAGGGTGAGTGGGCCGATTTGCAGCGGTTGCAAGAGTTTCATTGCAGCTCCAGAGGTGGAAAACCAATGGTGCGCACGATACCGAGGTGATTGGGGAAAGGGGGGACCGGGAGCCCGGCGCAGGGCTCCCCAATGGCCTGTGTGTTGCCTGTTTTGCCTCTTCGCGGGTAAACCCGCTCCTACAACGATTGCACATTGCCCGAAGGTGTAGGTAATCCTTGTAGGAGCGGGTTCACCCGCGAAGAGGCCAGAACAGGAGGAAAATCAACTACGCGCCAAACGCCCACTCACATAATGCGCCACATCATTGAACCCCGGCGTAGAAGCATGCCCCGGCGTCACCAGCGAATCAATGAACGCCTCATCCTCCGCAGTGATCTTCACCGCCAGCGCACCGCCATAGGTGTCCCATTGCTCTTCAGTCCGCGGCCCGACAATCGCCGAACTGACCAGCTGGTTGTTCAGCACCCAGGCAATCGCGAACTCGACGCTGCCCACGCCCTTGGCCTCCACATACGCCTGGATCTGCCGGGCAATGGCCAGCGATTCCTGGCGCCACTCCACCTCCATGATGCGCTTGTCCTGGCGCCCGGCGCGGCTGCCGGCATCCGGCACCGCACCCGGCGCATACTTGCCACTGAGCACGCCCCGCGCCAACGGGCTGAACGGCACTACGCCCAGGCCATGGGCTGCTGCGGCGGTAAGTTGCTCCGGCTCGGCCTGGCGGTTGACGATGTTGTACAGCGGCTGGCTTACCACCGGCTTGGGCACACCGAGGCGTTCGGCAATATGGCAGACCTCGGCAATGCGCCAGCCGCGGAAGTTGGACACGCCCCAATAGCGGATCTTGCCCTGGCGCAGCAAGTCGCCAATCGCCTGCACGGTCTCTTCCAGCGGCACCTTGTGGTCTTCGCGGTGCAGGTAATAGATGTCCAGGTAGTCCATGCCCATGCGCGTCAGCGTGGCATCCAGGCCGTTGAAGATGTGCTTGCGCGACAGCCCGCTACGGTTAGGCAGGCCGTCGACCGGGCCAAAGCCGACCTTGCTGGCGACAATCCAGTCCTGGCGATGACGGGCCACCGCTTCGCCGACGATTTCTTCCGAGCGACCACCGTTGTACACGTCAGCGGTGTCGATGAAGTTGATGCCCTGGTCCCAGGCCTTGTCGATGATACGCAGGGCGTCCTCGGTGCTGGTCTGCCCGCCGAACATCATGCTGCCCAGGGTAAGGGCGGAAACCTGCAGGCCACTGTGGCCGAGGGGACGGTAGATCATGCGCGTGGGTCCTTTTGCAATCGGCTGAACTACCTGTTTTACACACAACCGAGGTGCATTGAAAGGCAACCCTCAACTGATCAGTGCCAAAGCGTCCTGCAGGCTCAACGGTCGCTTCATGCGCTGCGACAGTGTCGCCATGGCATCGGAATAGCCTTTGGCGATGACCGCCTCGACCTGTTCATCCACGCATTGCAGGGCAATGAAGTCGCCTTTTTCCGGCTCACCGACGTACTCGATACGGTTCCAGTCCCGCGCATGGCCCAGTACTTCATAGGTGCGGCCGTGCTGATAGGTCCAGAAGAACGGCACGTCGGCGTAGCGGCGCTGCTCGCCGAGCATGTTGGCGGCGGCGATCACCCCGTGTTGCTGGGCCAGGCGCCAGTGTTCGATGCGCACCGGGCGCCCCGAGAGTGGAAAGGTGGCGATATCCCCTGCGGCCCACAGGCCGTCGGCAGCGCGCATTTCGGCATCGACACGCACTGACTTGTCGTCGGCCAGCGGCACGCACTGGATGAACGCGGTGGCCGGCTTTACCCCGGTGCCCAGCAACACCAGCGGCGTCTGCAGCCGCTCACCGTTGGCCAGCAGTACGGCTTCGACCTTGCTCTGGCCTTCGATACGTTCGACTTCCGTGGGGCCGTGGAAGGTGACCCCTTTGCGTTCATGCAACTCGCGGATAGAGCGGCCGATACGCTCGCCCAGCTGCCGGACCAAGGGCACTTCATGCCGGGTGACCACGTGCACTTGTGCGCCGTACTTGCGCAACGCCGAGGCGGCTTCCAGGCCAATGAAGCCGTCGCCGACGATGACCACTGGCTGGCCGGGTTCGGCGGCGTCGAGCAATTGCGCGGCATCGTCCCGTGAGCGCAGGGTAAACACCCCAGGCAGGTCGACACCGGGGATATCGGGCCGCAGCGCTTTGCCGCCGCTGGCCATCAGGCAGGCGTCGTAGTCGATCTGCTGGCCGTCAGCGAGGATGAGTTGGCGCTTCTGGCTGTTCAGCGTACGCACTTTGCCGTGCTTGCGCTCCAGCTGGCCCTTGCGCAAGGCGTCGGCCTGGAGCAACGCGGGCACTTCATCGGGCGCCATCTGCCCGGCAATCACGAATTTGCTTAGCGAGGTGCGGTCGTAGGCTGGCTGGCGTTCCTGATCGACCCAGACCAGGCGGCCGGCGAAGCCATGGGCCAGCAAGGTGGCGACTGCGGCACTGCCGGCGGCACCGGCGCCGACCACTACGAAACAGCGGGCATCGCTGTGCCTGGGCGGTTCGATTGCTGGCAGCGGTTGGTCGTCGACCCAGACTTCATCGCCCTTGACCCAAGCCTTGTAGCGGCGCAGGTCGGCCAGGGCCGGGGGTTCGCAGACCGCGCCCTCGTCCACGGCGAACGCGGCCTTGTGCCAGGGGCAGACCAGCAGGCCGCCGCAGATGACGCCTTCATTGAGCGGGGCGCCTTCGTGGGGGCAGTTGCCCTGGTAGGCATGTACCTGGTCACCTTGGCGGATGAGGATGAGTTCTTCGCTACCGGCCTGGACGCGCAAGGGGCGGCTTTCGTCCAGTTGGGCCAGGCGGGCCACGGCGTGCTGGGTCATGGGGCTTCTCCAAAGGGGGCCTTTGGAACCATTTGACGCCTGGGCTGGGGAAGGGGTGCGTTGAGCTGACGATCGGCGGGGGCGGGAAGTTTTGTGTGGCCTGGGCGGGCCTCTTCGCGGGTAAACCCGCTCCCACAGGATCACCTCAGGTTTGGGCAGAGTGGATCCCTGCGGGGCCCACAGGGTAACCACAAGCTGGAAGATTGTGGTATCCCTGTGGGAGCGGGTTTACCCGCGAATGGGTTCAACTGGCCCGTGCAGAACTCAGCGCACCAGCCCGCGTCACGCGCAAGGCCACCAGGCTACCGACCACAATCAGCGCCGCCAGCGAATACAACGCGGCATCGGTAGACCCGGTCTGGTCCTTGATGAACCCGACCAGATACGGGCTGAGGAAGCCAGCCATCTGCCCCACCGAGTTGATGATCGCCAGGCCCGCCACGGCGGCACTGGCGCTGAGCAGCGCCGTCGGCATCGGCCAGAACATCGGTAAGCCAGTGAGGGCGCCCATGGTGGCGATCGACAAGCCGAGGATGGCAATGGTCGGATTACCCGCGAAGTTCACCGCAATCAGCAGGCCGATGGCGCCCATCAGCATCGGTACTACAAGATGCCAGCGGCGCTCGTTGCGCAGGTCGGCCGAGCGACCGCAGAGGATCATGAACACACCGGCCAGCAGGTACGGGATGGCGCTGAGCCAGCCGATCAGCAGTGGGTTGTCGAAGCCCATGCTCTTGATGATCGACGGCAGCCAGAAGTTGATCGCGTACACACCGCTCTGGATGCAGAAGTAGACAAAACCGAAGGTCCAGATCAGCGGGTTGGTCAGCACGGCCAGCACGCTGTCGCCGGTGGTGCTCGGCTTGCTTGCGGCATCGGCCTCCAGGTCGCTGGCAATCACCTGGCGTTCTGCCGGGCTCAGCCAGGGGGCCTTGTGGTAGCCGTCACTGAGCAGAAACACGGCCAGTACACCCAAGGCAACGGTCGGCAGGCCCTGGATCAGGAACATCCACTGCCAGCCGGCCAGGCCATGTTGGCCAGCGGCAAAGTGCTGCAGGATCCAGCCGGAGAACGGCCCGCCGAGCAGGCCCGATACCGGGATCGCCGACATGAACAGGGCCATGATGCGCCCGCGACGGGCCGCCGGGAACCAGCGCGAAAGGTACAGCACCACACCCGGGAAGAAGCCGGCTTCGGCAGCGCCGGTGAGCAGGCGCAGGGCGTAGAACTCGGTTGGGGTGGTGACGAACAGCAGGCAGGTGGACAAGCTGCCCCAGGCGATCATCATCAGCGCTATCCAGCGCCGCGGGCCGAAGCGGTTGAGCGCCAGGTTGCTCGGCAGGCCGCACAGTACGTAGCCGATGAAGAAGATGCCGGCGCCAAGGCCGTACACCGTTTCGCTGAACTTCAGGGCGTCGAGCATCTGCAGCTTGGCAAAGCCGACGTTGACGCGGTCCAGGTAGTTGAACAGGTAGCAGATGAAAATGAACGGAATCAGCCGCAGGGTAATGCGCCGGTACAGCGCGTTGCGGGTGGTATCCGTGCCTTGGTCAGGGGCGGGGCTGTGTGCCATGATCGGGTTCTCTGTTGTTATGGTTGTCGCCGCGTCGCCTGTTCCGGCGCTCGCCCTGACGAGTCTCGGGGACTGCGGCGTGCCTGTCTTTGTGCTTTTGCACAGTGCTTGACCCAGGCTGCTGTGCCCGGGCCCAAAAGCCTAACACCCAAAGGAACACGCAATGTTCGAACTCGACCATGACCTGGCACAGGATATCGTTGACCGGGCAATGGCCATTTTGCCGTGCAACGTCAATGTCATGGACAGCCAGGGCCTGATCCTGGGCAGTGGCGAACCGGAGCGCATCAACACCCGTCACGAAGGCGCGCAACTGGTATTGGCCAACGGCCGCATCGTCGAACTGGACGTGGATGCTGCCAAATGCCTGAAGGGTGTGCAGCCCGGGGTGAACCTGCCGCTGATGCTCGATGGCCGGCTGATGGGCGTGCTGGGCCTGACCGGTGACCCGCAGCAGGTACGCACCTATGGCGAGCTGGTACGCATGACCGCCGAAATGTTGTTGGCCCAGCGCCATTTGCAGGCCGACCAGCAATGGCGGCGGCAGCGCTGTGACGACCTGCTGGCGTTGCTGCTGGGCGGTAGCGGTGACTCCCCGCGTTTGCTCGACGAAGCTCGGCAACTGGGCCTGAAGCCTCAACTGGCGCGCGTGCCGTGCCTGTTCGAACTGGCTTCGGGGCCACCCGCCGAGGCGCTTTCAGCCTGGTTGATGAGCCGTTACCCGGACAGCTGGTGCGTCAGCCCGGCGCGCCAGTCATTACTGTGGTGCCGCCCAGCCGGCGTGGCGCTGGATGAGTCGCGCCTGCTGGAGCGCCTGCAACGCCATGGTTGGGACGTGGAGCGGCTGGCCTTGGGCAGTGCCGCGCAAAGTCTGGAGCAATTGCGCCGGGGTTATCGCCGGGTGCGTGACTTGCTGGCCTACGGGCGCGAGGTGCTGCCCGGCGAGCGCTTGCTCAGCCTGCAGCGTTACCGGCTGCCGGCGCTGTTGTGGCGGCATCGCAACGATGATGCGCTGGATGAGCTGCTGGAGCCATTGCAGCGCATACGTAGCAAGGACAGCAGTGGTCAGCTGCTCGCCACCCTGCGAGCCTGGTGCGCCCATGACGGCCAGAGCCAGTCCTGTGCCGACGCCCTGGGCATTCACCGCAACAGCCTGCGCTACCGCCTGGAGCGGATTGCCGAACTGGGTGAAGTCGACCCGCAGCGCCTGGAAGGCATGCTCAGCTTGTACTTGGGGTTGCAGCTGTTGCCTGCTGACTAAAGGCATGTTGCGCTCGCCATGCACCGCGTTGGATTCTTCGCGGGTAAACCCGCTCCTACAGCCGCGAACACCGGCAAAGCCGGTGCAAGGTGTTCTCCGTGCCTTCAGCAGCGCCTATTCGATCGAGCGCCGCCCGCGCGGCGCTTCGCGGCTAAAGCCGCTCCTACGTTTGTTTCGGGCCAGTCCCTCCTGTGCCAGGCGCGCGCGACCGCCTT